>NZ_JBIVTV010000001.1:788803-917822 GCF_044756885.1 Streptomyces sp. NPDC091412
CAGGAGCCCCGGCAGACCCAGGAGTGCCCGGAAACCCCGGAGGTTCGGGAGGCCCAGGACAGCCGGGAGGCCCCGGAAGCCGAGGAGGCCCAGGACAGCCGAGAGACTTCGGAGAGCCGAGAGGCCCGGGGAGTTGCGTCCAGCCAGGCCGAGCGGGGCACGATCCGCGACCTGGGCGCGTCGTGCGCCGGGGCCGCCGGACCGGGCACGGCGGCCCACACGGGCACGGACGGCGTCCGTCCGGAGCCGGACACGTACGGCAGCAGCGCGCCGACGGCGGCGACACCCGGCAGGCAGCACACGAGCGCCACGAGAGCGCTGCGCGGCCGCCCGGCCCTCGGCACCGCACGCATGAGCCCACTCTCGGGGCGGTTCCGGTCCGTCCGCGATGTGCACTCTGCCACCTGGTGGAACCAACGTCCTGGTCCAGGACGTTTATGGGGGTACACGTACACGTGGCCGGTCCCCGGATCCACGTGTGCGTGGCTGATCACTGGACCCGTCCCGCGCGTATGTGTGGATCCGAGGAGAAAGGCGGCGTGAGTGAACCTGCTCGACCTGCTGTTGGTGCTGGTGATCCTCGTCTACGCCGCGTCCGGCTACCGGCGGGGACTGGTGGCCGGCTGTGTCTCGCTGGCCGGTTTCGTCGGCGGTGCCGTCGTCGGCGTGTGGATCCTGCCATGGGTGATGGACTTCGTCACGCGCGGGACGACCACGGCGACGGTCACCGCCGTGCTCACGGTGCTGGTGCCGGCCGTGGTGGGGCACGAGCTGGCGGGCCGCCTGGCGCTGCGGCTGCGGCGCGAGCTGGACCGCGGACCGCTGCGGGTGGCCGACGGCATCGGCGGGGCCGCCGCCAACACGGTGGCGGTGCTGATCGTGGCCTGGGTGGCGGCGAGCGTCCTGGGCGCCTCCTCCTCCCCGGTGGTGACGTCGGCGATACGCGACTCCAGACTTCTGGGCACCGTGCAGAACGCGATGCCGGAGACCACCCCGGCCTGGTTCTCGCGTGCCACCTCCGCGCTGACCGAGGCGGGCTTCCCGCAGGTCTTCAACCCCTTCGAGAGCGAGCCGGCGGCGGGCGTCGCCCGGCCCTCCGGGGACAGCGTGACGGAGAGCGCGACGAACGCCGCCCGGTTCAGCACGGTCAAGATCGAGGGCGCCGCGGGCAACCAGGGCCGCGAGGGCAGCGGGTTCGTGTACGCGCGGGAGCATGTGATGACCAACGCGCACGTGGTGGCGGGCGTCGACGATCCGGCCGTGCGGATCGGCGGCGTCGGGCGGTCGTACGAGGCACGGGTGGTGCTGTTCGACCCGCACCGGGACGTGGCCGTGCTCTACGTCCCCGGGCTGGAGGCCCCCGTGCTGCGGTTCGACGACGCCGCCGTGCGCGGCGATTCGGCGGTGGTCGCGGGCTATCCGCAGGACGGCGACCTGAACCTCCAGGCGGCGACGGTGGCGAACCGGATCCGGGCGACGGGCCAGAACATCTACAACAACGGCACGGTCACCCGGGAGATCTACTCGATCCGCTCCACGGTCCGCCCCGGCAACTCCGGCGGTCCGCTGCTCACCACGGACGGCCGGGTCTTCGGCGTGGTCTTCGCCCGCTCCACCTCCGACAACGAGACGGGATACGTCCTGACGGCGGCCGAAGTCGCCCCGGACGCGCAGCGGGCGGCACACGCGACCGCGCCGGTGGACACGGGCGGGCTGGTGACCTCGTGACTCGGGGCCTCGCGTCGGGCCCCGCGGCTCACAGGAAGCGGCCCATGAGGACGTCGTCGACGTAGACGCCGTCCAGGTGGAACTCCTCCGGCTGGACGCCCTCCACCACGAAGCCCTCGGACTCGTACAGCTTGCGGGCGGGGGTGTTGTGGCCCAGCACCCGCAGGGTGATCCGGCGGGCGCCCTGGCGGCGGGCCTCCTCGACGACGGCACGCAGCAGGGCGCGGCCCACCCCGCTGCCGCGGGCCTCCTCGGCCACGGCGAGTCCGTGGATCTGCCGGACGTGCGCGTTCGACGCCAGTCCGGTGGGGAAGCCGAGGCGGATGTATCCGACCAGACGGCCGCCGAGCTCGGCGACCAGGTGGTCGCGCGGTCCCGACCGGTGCGTGAAGAAGGGCTCGTAGGGCTGCCGCGGGGGCGGGGCGACCGCGTGCGTCGTGGACCAGGTCTCACGGTCGAGCCGGCCGAGACCGTCCTCGTCGTCCAATGTGGCGTGGCGTATGGAGGGAACCGGCATGACGGTCACTCTACGGCGCGGACCGGACCGGCCCGCCGGGATTTTCGCGGCCCGGCGGGCAGGATGGGCGCATGGAACGTTCGCGAATCGCGGTGGCCGGCGCGTCCGGTCTGATCGGCAGTGCCCTGGTGCGGTCCCTGGTCGCGGACGGGCACGAGGTGGTGCGCCTGGTGCGCCGTTCGGCCCGCGGCGAGGACGAGGTCTGCTGGGATCCCGTCGGCCGGTACGTGGACGCGGCGGGGCTCGCCGGGTGCGACGCGGTGGTCAACCTGGCGGGCGCGGGCGTGGGCGACCACCGGTGGACGCGGGAGTACAAGAAGGCGATCCGGGACAGCCGGGTGCTCGGCACGACGGCGCTCGCCGAGGCCGTGGCCTCCCTGGACGCGCCTCCGCGGGTGTTCGTCAGCGGCAGCGCGATCGGCTACTACGGCGACACCGGCGAGCGCGCCGTCGACGAGGACGCGCCGCCCGGGGACGGTTTTCTGCCGGCGCTGTGCGTCGAGTGGGAGCAGGCCGCGGCTCCCGCGCGGGAGGCGGGCGTCCGGACGGTGTTCGCCCGCACCGGGCTGGTGGTGGCCCGTGAGGGCGGGGCGTGGGGACGGCTGTTCCCGCTGTTCAAGGCCGGATTGGGCGGGCGGCTGGGAGACGGGCGGCAGTTCTGGTCGTTCATCGCGCTGCACGACGAGGTGGCCGCGCTGCGCCATCTGCTGGACACCGAGAGCCTGTCCGGGCCGGTCAACCTCACCGCGCCGCAGCCGCTGACGAACGGTGAGATCACCGCGGCCATGGGCCGGGTGCTGCAACGGCCGACGCTGTTCTCCGTGCCGGCGCCGGTCCTGCGCGCGGCGCTCGGGGAGATGGCGGGCGATGTGCTGGGCAGCGCGCGGGTGGTGCCGAAGCGGCTGCTGGAGTCGGGGTTCTCGTTCGCCTTTCCGGGGATCGAGGACGCCGTCCGTGCGGCGCTGTGACGTCTGTGGCCACTCGCCGTGCCACTTTGCGATCGCGTGCGGAACACCTTGCGACCGTGTGCGACCGCCGTGCGACCGTGCCCTGTTGATGCGCGACTGTCGCTGACCGGGCACGGCCCTAATCTCGACGCGAACTCGGGTATTCCTGACGCCGGTCGCGGGCATCACCGCCCCACCGGCCGCGCAACCTCGAGGAGGGGCACGTGCTTGAGCCCGCGTATCAGGCGGACGTCGTCGTTGTGGGAGCCGGGGTCGCCGGGCTCGCGGCAGCGCATCGACTGACCAGTGCAGGAGTGACGACCGCGGTCCTGGAGGCCGCCCCTTACGTGGGCGGCCGCATGTCGACGGAGAAGGTCGACGGGTTCCGGCTCGACCGGATCGGACAGCTGCTGAACACGTCGTACCCCCAACTGGCCCTGAGCCCGGGGCTCGACGCGCTCGTGCTGCGTCCCTTCGCGCCGGGGGTCCTGCTGCACAGCGACGGACGGCACCTCCGCGCGGGCGCTCCGGCGCACGGAGGGAGCGCGAGGAGCGCACTTCACGTAGTGCGCGCCCTGGCGAGCGCCCCCCGCCCGCCGGTCCCCCGGCCGTCGTCCCTCGCCCGTGCGCCCCTCTCCCTGCCGTCCGTTCCCCGGTCGTCCGCCGTGCCGTTCCTCGACGGTCCGCCGCCCGGACGCCGCGGGGTCGGCGCGCCGCTGCGGCTGCGCGCCGCGCTCGGCCGGATCGCCGCCACACCGGTCGAACGCCTGTTGTCGCGGACCGAGTTGACGGCCCAGCAGGCGCTGGCCGCCCGCGGCCTGCCCGCCCGCACGGTCGACGGCTTCCTGCGTCCGCTGCTCGCCGCCCTGTTGTGCGACCCGGACCTCACCACGTCCAGCCGCTGCGCGGACCTGGCCCTGCACTCCTTCGCCTCCGGCCGGCTGTGTCTGCCGGAGGGCGGCGCCGAGGTCCTGCCGGAGCTGCTCGCGCGCACGCTGCCGCCCGGCACCGTGCACACCGGCGTACGGGCCACCTCGGTCTCCACGACCTCGGTGACCACCGCCGAGCACGGCGAGATCCGCTGCAAGGCCGTGCTGGTCGCCACCGACGCGCGTGCCGCCGCCGAGCTGCTGCCCGGGCTGCGCGTACCGGACTTCCACCCGGTGACGGTGGTCCACCACACGACCGACGAGCCCCCGGAGACGGGCGGGTACCTGCTGCTCGATGCGGAGCGCGGCGGCCCGGTGGCGCACACGGCGGTGGTCAGCCGCGTCGACCCCTCCCGCGCGCCCGCCGGCCGCGCCCTGGTGTCGTCGACGGTCCTGGGCGTGCCCCCGGCCGACGTCGACACGGCCGTACGCCGCCATCTGTCCCGCCTCTACGGCACCTCCACCGCCCGCTGGGAGACGCTCGCCGTGCACCACACCCCCGAGGCCGTCCCCGCGATGCGCCCCCCGCACGACCCACGGCGCCCGGTGCGGCTGCTGGCGGGCCTGTACGTGTGCGGCGACCACCGGGACACCAGCACCGTCCAGGGGGCGCTGCACTCGGCCCACCGGGCCGCCGCGGCGATCCTGGGCGACCTGGGGGCCGGCCGCCCGATGCACCGGGCGGAACCGAAAGCCGCCGCCTGAGCCGCCACCGCCCCGTCCCGGAACTTGCCCCGGCACCACCGCCGTTGCCCCGGGCCTCGGCCCAACACCGCCACCCCGTCCCCGGGACTCAACCCAACGCCGCCACCTTGTCCCGGTAGCCGCGTACGGGTGTCGCGTCCTTGTACGGTTCCAGGCGGCGTTCGAAGTCCTTGACGTACTCCACCGCCCGGACCGAGCGCATGTCCGCGGCCTGGGCCGCCGCCTCGGCGGCCAGGCGGCAGGCCTGGTCCAGGTCGCCGAGGCCGAGGCGGGCGGTGGCCAGGACCACCCGGCAGAACAGCCGGCTGCGGGCGTGCGCCGGGGCGCGCAGCCGCAGGGCGCGTTCGGCGTGCTGCGCGGCGGCCCGGTACTGCTGGAGGTCCCGGTGGCAGTGCCCGGACTCGTCGGCCAGCTGCGCCTCGTCGAAGCGCGCCCAGGAGGGCACCTCGTCCCCGGGCCGGGCCGCCTCCAGGAAGCGCTCGGCGCGCACCAGGGACGCGGTGCAGGCGCGCACCTCGCCCAGCACGCCGTGCCCGCGCGCCTCGGCGGCGTGCAGCAGCGACTGCACGGCGGGCGGGGCGGAGCCGCCGAGCCCCTGCTGGGCCACCCGTGCGAGCTGTACGGCCTCCCGCCCGTGTCCGAGGTAGACGGCCTGCCGGCTCATGGTGACCAGCACATAGGCGCCGTAGGGCCGGTCCCCGGCGGCCTGGGCGAGCCGCAGCGCCTGCACGAAGTAGCGCTGGGCGAGCCCGTGCGCGGCGATGTCGAACGACGTCCAGCCGGCGAGCCGGGTCAGGTCGGCGGCGGCGCCGAAGAGCCGGCGGCCGGTCTGCTCGCCGTAGGTGCCGCGCAGCATCGGCTCGCACTCGTGCTCCAGGTAGCGCACCAGGGCCTGGCGGGCATGGCCGCCGCCGTACAGGTCGTCGAGGGTGCGGAACAGCTCGCCGACCGAGCGCAGGGCGGCGATGTCGCCGGCGGTGACCTTCCGGCCCGCCTCCCGTCCGGCCGGGCCCCGTTCGGCCCGGCCGCGCTGCCGGGGCACGCCGGGCACCGAGGGGTCGGGCACGACGAGGGCGGGCCGGTCCGGGTACCCCTGGACGGGGACCCGGGTGGCCGGTGCCTCCGCGCGGGCGACCCGGTCGTCGGCCCGCCCGATCAGCCAGTCCCGGCTGGGCACGACGAGGCCCGCCGGGGTGAAGGCGATCCTGCGCAGTTCGGCGTGGCTGCCGCAGTCCTTGCGCCACAGCCCGCCGACGATGTCGACGGCCTCCTCCGGGGTGGCGGCGAACTCCAGCCCCGCGTACACCGGGGCGCAGGCGTCCAGGCCGAGGTCCTGGGCGGTCAGGCGGCGGCCCAGGCGCCGGGTGAACACCTCCGCGATGAGGGCGGGCGTGGTGCCCCGCGGCTGCTGGCCGCGCAGCCAGCGGGTGACCGACGTCTTGTCGTATCTCAGGTCCAGCCCGTGTTCGAGACCGAGCTGGTCGACGCGACGGGCCAGACCCGCGTTCGAGAACCCCGCTTCTGCGATGAGCGCGGCGAGCTGGCGGTTGGGAGTGCGCTGCGCGGGTCGTTCCGTCATCTGCGGTGCGGTCTCCTGCCTCTCGGGCAGCCACGCGGCCGCGTGGTGCCCGGATTGCCTGTGAGCAGCCCTTATGGCCTCATGAACGGCGCGAATGTAGCGGAGAGTGAGCAACCGACCGCAGAGTTCGACCATCATTCATCCGATCGTGTGAGGATTGCCCGCGAGGCTGACGCGTGCCGGCCGGACGTACAGTGACGTGGGCACGTTTCGTGCCTTACGACCTTCCGGGGAGGCGTTTGCCGTGAGTGAGCTGCGGTTCGTCCGCATGGGATTCGGTGCCGAGGCCGTGGACTACGTCCAGGCCTGGGACGAGCAGCGCCGGGTGCACGCCGCCCGGTTCGCGGACGAGGTCCCCGACACCGTGCTGCTCCTGGAGCACCCCCCGGTCTACACGGCCGGCCGGCGGACCGAGGACAGCGAGCGCCCGCTCGACGGCACGCCCGTCATCGACGTGGACCGCGGCGGCAAGATCACCTGGCACGGTCCCGGCCAGCTGGTCGGCTACCCGATCCAGAAGCTGCCCCGCCCGGTGGACGTGGTGGCCCACGTGCGCCGCCTGGAGGAGGCGCTGATCCGCGCCTGCGCGGACTTCGGCCTGGAGACCACCCGCGTCGAGGGCCGCAGCGGAGTGTGGGTGCTCGGCGACCCGGTCGAGCAGCGGCCCGCCCTGGGCGGGCTGTCCCTGGACTTCGACCCGCGCCTGGCCGACGAGGAGTTCGACCCCCGGCTGAACGGCCCGGAGTACGCCCCCTCCAACGCCGGCCAGCGCCGCGAGGACCGCAAGATCGCGGCGATCGGGATCCGGGTCGCCAAGGGCGTCACGATGCACGGCTTCGCGCTCAACGTGAACCCGGACAACAAGTGGTTCGACAAGATCATCCCGTGCGGGATCCGGGACGCCGGCGTCGCCTCGCTGGCGGCCGAGCTCGGCCGGGACGTCGCGATCGTGGAAGTGCTGCCGGTCGTCGAACGGCACCTGCGGGACGTCCTGCAGAACGCGGACCTGAAGCCGCGGGAGATCGAGAGGGCCACCGCCTGACCGGGCCCCGCCCGGGGAATGATCCCCCAGGCCCGCAGGTTGGCCTCACCGACGGGGCGCAACAAGCACGGGCGTACCCTGGTGTACGCCGAAGAATCGAAGCTACAGGGAGCCGGTCGTGTCCGCAGTCGCACCCGACGGACGCAAGATGCTGCGCCTGGAGGTCCGCAACAGTCAGACCCCCATCGAGCGCAAGCCCGAGTGGATCAAGACCCGGGCGAAAATGGGTCCCGAGTACACCAAGATGCAGAACCTCGTGAAGAGCGAGGGCCTGCACACGGTCTGCCAGGAAGCCGGCTGCCCGAACATCTACGAGTGCTGGGAGGACCGCGAGGCGACCTTCCTCATCGGCGGCGACCAGTGCACCCGGCGCTGCGACTTCTGCCAGATCGACACCGGCAAGCCCGAGGCCCTGGACCGCGACGAGCCGCGCCGCGTGGGCGAGTCCGTGGTCACCATGGACCTGAACTACGCCACCATCACCGGCGTCGCCCGCGACGACCTGGAGGACGGCGGCGCCTGGCTGTACGCCGAGACCGTGCGCCAGATCCACCAGCAGACGGCGGACCGCGAGGACGGCCGTACCAAGGTCGAGCTGCTGGCCCCCGACTTCAACGCGGTCCCCGAGCAGCTGGCCGAGGTCTTCGCCTCGCGCCCCGAGGTCTTCGCGCACAACGTCGAGACCGTGCCGCGGATCTTCAAGCGGATCCGCCCCGGCTTCCGCTACGAGCGCTCCCTGAAGGTCATCACCGAGGCCCGCGACTTCGGCCTGGTGACCAAGTCGAACCTCATCCTCGGCATGGGCGAGACCCGCGAGGAGGTCGTCGAGGCGCTCAAGCAGCTGCACGACGCGGGCTGCGAGCTGGTCACCATCACCCAGTACCTGCGCCCCTCGGTGCGCCACCACCCGGTGGAGCGGTGGGTCAAGCCGCAGGAGTTCGTCGAGCTGAAGGAGGAAGCCGAGCAGATCGGCTTCTCGGGCGTGATGTCGGGTCCGCTGGTACGGTCCTCCTACCGCGCCGGACGGCTGTACCGGATGGCCGTCGAGAAGCGGGGCACCTACATCGCCGCCCAGGCGGTCTGACGGCTGACCGACCGTCACCATCCCTGTCCCGCAAGCGGGCGGGCAAGTGTGTGAAATCGGGCACAAGAGCCAACTGACCGGTAGTGGCCGATACGACGCGGTCCCGACCGTTGCCGCAGATGAGCGGCCCGGTCGGGGCCGCGTCAGTCTTTCGGACCGCGGCCGCGAGGCTTCATCGGTGTTTGACCGGCCGGTCACGCCCTGGTAACACCAAGCAGTGACCCTGGACTCACAGCCCGTAGACCAAGAGCCGTCATGAGGGGGACCTCCCATGCAGGCCGCGCACGTTCGCGCCACCGCCATTCCGTCCGTCACCGACGCACTGCGTGCGGTCGAGTCCCTGCTCATGAGCAGCGGCCAGCGCACCGCCCGCCGCAACGCCTGGAACTCCGTCCTCGAGGACCGACGCCGGGCCAAGGACCGCGTCGAGGCGCAGCGCGTCCTCGACCAGTTCCCGGCCGTCGGCCCCTGACCGCCGCTCCCCCAACCCCTTTCCGCTCTCCACCCCGGGCCCGTACGGGCACTGCCGTCGTGGGCCGCTCCGGGGGCCACGTAGACTTCGTGGCATGGCGAGGAAGGACAACGCAGCCGAGGCTGCCAACCCCGGGCGACTGAAACAGATCGCCCTGACCTACAAGATGACCCGCAAGGCCGACAACAAGATCGGTCTGGTACTCGCGGGTGTCTTCATCATCACCTTCGGCGTCCTTCTCGGGATCGGCTTCGCGATCGGCCACCCGTACTACGCCGGCATCCTGGGCCTGCTGCTCGCCTTCCTCGCGACGGCGATCATCTTCGGACGCCGGGCCGAGCGCGCCGCCTTCGGGCAGATGGAGGGCCAGCCGGGCGCCGCAGCGGCGGTCCTGGACAACGTGGGCCGCGGCTGGACCACCACCCCGGCGGTGGCCATGAACCGCAGCCAGGACGTGGTGCACCGCGCGGTCGGCAAGGCCGGCATCGTGCTGGTCGCCGAGGGCAACCCGAACCGGGTGAAGTCCCTGCTCGCCGCCGAGAAGAAGAAGATGAACCGGATCGTCGCGGACGTCCCGGTGCACGACGTGATCGTCGGCAACGGCGACGGTCAGGTCCCGCTGAAGAAGCTGCGCACGACCATGCTGAAGTTCCCGCGCGTGCTGACCGGCCCGCAGGTCACCACCACCAACGACCGGCTGCGCGCCCTCGGCGACCTGATGAGCAACATGCCGCTGCCGAAGGGTCCGATGCCGAAGGGCATGCGGATGCCGAAGGGCGGCCCGAAGGCCCGCTGATCCCGCGCAGACACCCTCTCTCTACGACGACGGGGGCGCCCGGAGACCACTCCGGGCGCCCCCGTCGTCGTGGGGACGTCTCGCGCGCGTACGAGCGCTGGAGCCGCGACCGGCTCACGCCACCGAGATCCTGCGGCGCGCTTGCGCGACCCGATCCTGCGGCGGGCTCCGGCGGCCGACTCCCGTCACTGGATCCCGCGGTCGGCTCCCGCGGTCAGATGCGCACCTCCACCGTGCCCGCCAGCCGGTCGTGCAGACCGCGGCCGTCGCGGTCCCAGATCAGGGCGGGAACGGCCAGGCACAGCAGGACCGTGCGCAGCAGGGCGCGCAGCGGCTGCACCCGGCCGGTGGCGAGGGCGACGACGCGCAGGCCGAACAGGCGCTTGCCGGGCGTGAAGCCGATCGTGCCGACGGTGAGGATGCCCAGCGCCAGGAAGATGAGCAGCGCCCAGTTGCTCGTGGCCTGGTAGTAGCCGTGCGTGATCAGGCCGTAGGCGATCCACAGGCACAGCGCCCAGTCGACGGCCAGAGCGCCGAGCCGCCGTCCCGGACCGGCGATCGAGCCGGGCCCCTGCTCCGGCAGCCCCAGCTGCCGGCCCCGGTAGCCGAAGTCCGCGCCGGCGTCCTCCATGGCCGCGCGCGGCCCGGACAGCCATGATCCCCATGCTTGCCTGTTGTCCACCCGACCACCGTACTGCGACGCTGGAATCAGGGGGGTCGGCGGGGTGTCCGCGACCGCGACCGCCACCCGAGCCGGTTAACTTCAGCGAAACAAACGGGTCACGCCCGGGAAATCACGCGTCCCTAGGGTCGAGCCCAGCGTGTGCCACCGCACCGGCCGCACCACGATCTACCACCCCGGCGGGACGGTCGGGAGTAGGAGGAGCTGGATGTTCCAGAACGCCGACGAGGCCAAGAAGTACATCGCGGACGAGGACGTCAAGTTCATCGACGTCCGCTTCTGCGACCTGCCGGGCGTCATGCAGCACTTCACGTTGCCCGCCGAGGCGTTCGACCCCGACGAGGAGCAGGCGTTCGACGGGTCCTCGATCCGTGGCTTCCAGGCCATCCACGAGTCCGACATGTCCCTGCGGGCCGACCTGTCCACCGCGCGTGTGGACCCGTTCCGCCGGGACAAGACCGTCAACATCAACTTCTTCATCCACGACCCGATCACCGGCGAGCAGTACTCCCGTGACCCGCGGAACGTGGCGAGGAAGGCCGAGGCGTACCTCGCGTCCACCGGGATCGCCGACACCGCGTTCTTCGGTCCCGAGGCGGAGTTCTACGTCTTCGACAACGTCCGCTTCCGGACCGCCGAGAACGAGTCCTTCTACCACATCGACTCCGAGGCGGGCGCCTGGAACACCGGCGCGGTGGAGGACAACCGCGGCTACAAGGTCCGCTACAAGGGCGGCTACTTCCCGGTCCCGCCGGTCGACCACTTCGCCGACCTGCGCGCGGAGATCTCCCTGGAGCTGGCGAAGAACGGCCTGAAGGTGGAGCGCCAGCACCACGAGGTGGGCACCGCCGGCCAGGCCGAGATCAACTACAGGTTCAACACGCTGCTCGCCGCCGCCGACGACCTCCAGCTCTTCAAGTACATCGTGAAGAACGTCGCCTGGCGCAACGGCAAGACGGCCACCTTCATGCCGAAGCCGATCTTCGGCGACAACGGCTCCGGCATGCACGTGCACCAGTCGCTGTGGAGCAACGGCGAGCCGCTCTTCTACGACGAGGCCGGCTACGCGGGCCTGTCGGACACCGCCCGCTACTACATCGGCGGCATCCTCAGGCACGCCCCGGCGCTGCTCGCCTTCACCAACCCGACGGTGAACTCGTACCACCGTCTGGTGCCGGGCTTCGAGGCCCCGGTGAACCTGGTGTACTCGCAGCGCAACCGCTCCGCCGCGATGCGCATCCCGATCACCGGCTCCAACCCGAAGGCCAAGCGCGTGGAGTTCCGCGCGCCCGACTCCTCGGGCAACCCGTACCTGGCCTTCTCGGCGCTGCTGCTCGCGGGCCTGGACGGCATCAAGAACAAGATCGAGCCGGCCGAGCCGATCGACAAGGACCTGTACGAGCTGGCTCCCGAGGAGCACGCCAACGTCGCCCAGGTCCCGACCTCGCTGGAGGCCGTCCTCCAGGCCCTGGAGGACGACCACGAGTTCCTGCTCCAGGGCGACGTCTTCACGTCCGACCTGATCGAGACGTGGGTCGACTTCAAGCGCACGAACGAGATCGCCCCGCTCCAGCTGCGCCCGCACCCGCACGAGTTCGAGCTGTACTTCGACGTGTGATCGGCGTCTGCGGCGTCTGATCGGCAGGGCGTCATGGTGAGGGCCGCCCCCCGGGAACCGGGGGGCGGCCCTTGGCCGTGTTGTCCGTCAGCGGACCACGACCACCACCGTGCCGCCGCCGAAGCCGTACCCGTAGCCGCCGAACCCGTAGCCCCCGTAGCCCCCGTAGCCACCGAAGCCTCCGTAGCCGGGACCGAAGAAGCCGCCGCGGCTGTAACCGCCGCACCAGCGGGACCACCAGCCACAACCGCCACCATGGTTGACGATGGTGGAGACAGTGGAGAGATGGGCCGGAGTCGTGGCCGGGGTCGCTGCCGAGGCCGTGCCCGCCGCGCCGAGGGCGGTGCCGGCCGCCATCAGAACACCGACTGCGGACGTTGCGAGGAGACGCCTTGCACGCTGAGCTTTCATGGAAATACCTTCCTTTCCACCCCCTCGTGCGGTTTCGGGCACGAGAAGCATGGCCGCGGCCGCAGCCGGAAAGGGTTCGGCGGCGCGGTCGTAGGTGTTGGCGCGAGTACAGGCGGCGGGGCCCGCGCGGTAGCGCTGTCAGCCCCGTGAGCAGAGTCTTCGGCCGACGCCGGGCTTGTTCCCGGACCGCCGCCCTCACCCATAGAGGCTAGCTTCCCGGCGAGCACACAGCATCTTGAGCGATCGCCTCACAGTGACGATCGCTTCCCAGCGCTCTCGTAGTCAGGGGATGATTCCTCGTCGGTATCAAGGACGGATAAGGACCGGAGAGGTAACGGGGATGACCGAGAACGACGACCTTGAGCGGGAGTTCGATCACCGGTGGGCGCGCGCCGCCGAGCACAAGGAGCCGTCCGCCCGTGCCCGGATGCTCGCCGCGCGCTGGAAGCACAATCCGCCGGGGCCCGTCCCGTTCCGCGCCGACCCGGACCCGGTCGCACCGCGCCGCTCGTCGTGGATGTCCACGGTCGTGGTCCTCGGCTGCGTCGCCGCGGTGATCGTGCTGCTCGGGTACGCGCAGACGCACGGCCACCTCTGAGGCCTCCGGGTCTTCCGGGGCCGGGGAGGACTCCGGCGCTCACCCCGCGCGCACGCGGACTCACAGGCGGCTTTTGCCCCTCCTGGAGCCGATCGGGACCGCTTCATGGGCATCCGCAGGTGCACACTGGATGGCGGGACGAGTGCCTGACTGCGGGGTGATGCAAGATGCAGAGCCGCTTCCGGAGCGACCGACGGCTGACCGTGCGCATGGGGGTCACGCTGTTCCTGCTCGGGCTGCTGTACGTGGCGTTCGTGGCCGTGCTGATCGTGCTGCTGAAGTCCTGGGTGCTGGTCGTGGTGATCGCGGCCGGCGTGCTCGCCGCCCAGTACTGGTTCTCCGACCGGATCGCCCTGTTCGCGATGCACGGCCGGGTGGTGGAGCGGGAGGAGTATCCCGAGCTGCACGCGGTGGTCGACCGGCTGTGCGCCATGGCGGACATGCCCAAGCCGGCCGTCGCCGTGTCCAGCATGGACATGCCGAACGCGTTCGCGACCGGACGGAACCCGGACAACGCCGTGGTGTGCGTGACCACGGGGCTGCTGCGGCGGCTGGAACCCGCCGAGCTGGAGGGCGTGCTCGCGCACGAGCTGTCGCACGTGGCGCACAAGGACGTCGCCGTGATCACGGTGGCCTCGTTCCTCGGTGTGGTCGCGGGCCTGGTCGTACGGTTCGCCTTCTACTCGGAGCTGTTCGGCGGGCGCGGGCGCAAGGACCAGAACACCCTCGCCCTGTTCGCCATGGTGATGGGCGTCTCGGCAGCCGTGTACGCGATCAGCTTCCTGCTGATCCGGGCGCTGTCCCGGTACCGGGAGCTGGCCGCGGACCGCGCGGCGGCGCTGCTGACCGGACGGCCCTCGACGCTGGCCTCCGCGCTCACCAAGGTGACCGGTGACATCGGCCGGATCCCGTCCGAGGACCTGCGCACCGCACAGGCCTTCAACGCCTTCTACTTCACACCGGCGCTGGGCTCCGAGCCCGGCATCTCCCGGCTGTTCTCCACCCACCCGAGCCTGGAGCGGCGGCTGGAGCAGCTGGCGCGGATCTCCGCCGAGCTGGGCGAGCCCGCGACGCCGGGGAAGGCGGGCTGAGGATGGGGCTCCTGGACATTCTGCTCGGCCGTACCAAACCCGCCCTGCCCGACCTGGACCAGCTGTTCGCGCTGCCGTCGGCGGCCATCACCCTTGAGGCGGCGGCCGGCTTCACCCCGACCGGGCAGGGCGCGGTGTGCTTCGCCACGGTCGAGGGAGCCGCCTTCGAGCAGACGCACCGCGAGGTCCAGGCCCTGCTGGACGCCGACGCCGAGCGCGGGGGGCCGCCCGTGGAGCTGTCCCAGGACTCCTACGGCTACTCCTGGCTGGTCTCCCGCCGCACCCCCGACCAGCTGCCGGAGCTGGTCAACGACCTGCACGCGGTGAACAGCGCGATGGAGGTCAACGGCTTCGGCCCTCAACTCCTGTGCTCCCTGGCCGGCTTCCACGACGACGCCGATCGGCGGCTGGCGCTGGTGTACCTGTACAAGCGGGGCACCTTCTACCCGTTCGCGCCGCTGGCCGGCCAGGCACAGCGGCGCGACAACCCGCTGGAAATCCGGGTGAAGGCGGCCCTGGCCGACGATCTGCGTATCGAGCCGGACCTGAGCCGCTGGTTCCCGGTGTGGGGCGCCCCCGGTCTGTGAGCGAGGTCTGTGAGCGGCCCCGCTCACAGACCCTCCAGCCTCTCCGGCCCCGGCGGAACTCCTCAGCGCGAGGGCCCGGTGTCAGTGGTGTCGGGCAGGATGCCGTCAGGCACTACTACGGGTGGAGGTCTCATGGGCGGGGAGCCCCGGTACATCGACGTGGTGGAGCGGCGGGCCAGGCTGGCCCTGCGGCACCGGCTGGCCACAGGGACGCGGGCGGGGACGCCGGAGGAGGTGGCACGGGCGCTGGTGGCACTGCACGGAACGGACCCGGCGACGGTGTACCTGGGCGTGGACGCCCGCCTGGCGGAACCCGCCGGGACGGTGCCGCAGACCGAGCGCGCGCTGTACGAGGACCGCACGCTGGTGCGGATGCACGGCATGCGGCACACCGTCTTCGTCTTCCCGGCGGAGCTGACCGCCGTCGTCCACGCCTCGACCGGCATCGCCGTCGCCGCCCGCGCCCGCGCCGCCCTGCTCAAGGACATGGCGAAGGCGGGCGCGCCGGACGCGGCCTGGCTGAAGGAGGTCGAGGAGTCGACCCTGGCCGCGCTGGCCCGCCGCGGGCAGGCCACGGCCACCGAGCTCGCCCAGGACGAGCCGCGGCTGCGGGAGCAGTTCGCGTACGCGGCCGGGAAGAGCTACGAGGGCGTGCACACGGTCTCCTCGCGGCTGCTGCGCGTCCTGGGTGTGGAGGGCAAGGTGGTCCGGGGCCGGCCGCTCGGCTCCTGGACGTCCACGCAGTTCCGCTGGGCCCTCGCACCCGAGCATCCCGAGCTGGACGTCGCCGGCGCCCAGCTCGACCTGCTGCGCCGCTGGCTCGCGGCCTGCGGTCCGGCGACCGAGGCCGACCTGAAGTGGTGGACGGGTTGGCGGGTGACGGACGTGCGGCGGGCGCTGGCCGCGGCGGGGGCGCGCGAGGTGAGGGTGGACGAGGGCACGGCGTACGTCACCGAGGACGACGTCGCCCCGGTGGCCGGCCCGGCCGAACCGTGGGCGGCCCTGCTGCCGGCTCTCGACCCCACGGCGATGGGCTGGCAGCAGCGGGACTGGTACCTCGCGCCCGGGCTGCGGCCGGCGCTGTTCGACGGCAGCGGCAACGTCGGCCCGACGGTGTGGTGGAACGGCCGGGTCGTCGGAGCCTGGGCCCAGCGACCCGACGGCGAGGTCGTCTGGCGGATCCTGGACCGGGAAGGGCTGGGCGCGGACGCGGAGGCGGCGATCGCCCGGCAGGCGCGGGAGCTGGGGAGCCGGCTCGGCCCGACGCGGGTCACACCGCGCTTCCGCACACCGCTGGAGAAGGAACTGGCGGCGTAGGCGGTGGCGTGGGCGGTGGCATGGGCGGGGCCGGACACCCCGCGGGCGCGGGGTGCCCGGCGTCACGGGGTCAGCGCGAGTACCGCATCAGCGCCCGCACCATGTGACACGTCGTGTTCGACGGCGGGTGCACTCCGATGAGTTCGGCTATGGAACGGATCGTCTCGTCGCGGGCCTGGTGCGGCATGTAGACGCCCGAGTCGAGCAGGGCGATGGCGAGCCGCATCGCCTTCAGACGGCGGTTGTGGATGACGTACCACTCACGCGGACGCCCCGGCGGCAACGGCCGCTTCGCCACGGGTTCGTAGGGGAGGTCGAGCAGGACGGGACGCTTCGCGGTGGACTGGGTCGGCAACGGCTTCGGCTTCAGTGCGGCAGCGGCCACAGGCATCCTCCTGTCGCGGTGGGAGCGCCGCGAAGGGACCCCGGCGACGCTCTCGAACACTGCTCCCAGTTTACTGCCCGGCACTGACATCCAGGGAGTCCACAGAGTCCCGCAAACGTCCAGGTGAACAAGGGAATTGACGCCGTGTCACACCAGGTGTGCGAGATGCGTGTGAGGCGGCGGCAATTCGAACAAGACCCCTCGGCGTGGCGGCCGGCTCTGTTCACGAGAACCGACAGCACCTCAACACGAGTTCGGGCAGCACTCGAAGCTCTGCAGAAAACGCACAGTTCATGGCTTCGGGCAGCGCGGGCCCCTGCCGAGTTGGCAGGGGCCCGCGCCGCGGAGGGCTGAGGAGGGCCTGGCCCCGTCCCCGATGAGCGGCGTCCTGGCCGACACCGCTTACCGTCTGCTGCCGGCCCCGCGGCCCGGCCTCACTTCAGGTGCCGGCCGAAGAACCGGGCCCCGTCCTCCACCTCGAACCACGGGGTGCCGGTGTGCCCGCCCAGATTGGCGTGCAGCGTCTTCTCCTTGGTGCCGAAGGCGTCGAACAGGTCCAGGGCCCGCTGCCGGGGGTTCCCTTCATCGTCCCACTGCAGCAGGAACAGCAGTGGAATGGTGACCTGCCGGGCCTCCTCGCGCTGGGCGCGGGGCACGTAACCCCCGGCGAAGAAACCGGCGGCCGCGATGCGCGGCTCGAGGACCGCCAGCCGAATGCCGACGGCGGTCCACCCCGAGTACCCGACCGGGCCGCCGATCTCGGGCAGCGAAAGGAGGGCGTCCAGGGTGGTCCGCCATTCCGGGACCGCCTTTTCGACCAGCGGGCCGATGAAGGACTCGAAGATCTCATCGACCGGCTCGCCGGCCCGCATCGCCCGGCGGAGGTCGGCGCGGGCCTGCTCGTCGGCGGCGGAACGGGGCCGGTCACCGCACCCGGGGGCGTCGATGGCTGCCACCGCGTAGCCGTGCGCGGCGGAGTGCCGGGCCCGGGCCACCAGCCGGGACTCCCCCTTGGGCAGGCCGTTGTTGTGGGCCATCAGGATCAGCGGGGCCGGTGCGGATCCGGGCGTCCACAGGGTGCCGGGGATCTCGCCGAGGGTGAATTCGCGTTCGAGGACGCCGTCGTCGAGGCGCTGTTCAGAAGTGAAGTGCATGGTCGTGCCTTTCGGGAGTGCGCTGGAACGGCGCTCCCGGACGACCTATCGTCCGACCGTGACCCCGGAGGGGAGCACCCATGTCGATACGTTCACGGGTACCACCTCCTTGTTCTCTCGCACGGCCTCCGGAAAAGTAGCAGTGGCCGCCGTGGTCCGCCAACGGGTTTTTGCCGCCCGGTCCTCGCGTACCGTGGCCGCATGGAGATCTGGATCAATCCGGCCTGCTCGAAGTGCCGCAGTGCCGTCGGGGTGCTCGATGCCGAGGGTGCCGAGTACACCGTGCGCCGCTATCTGGAGGACGTACCGACCGCGGAGGAGATCCGGAACGTGCTCGGGCGGCTGGGGCTGGAGCCGTGGGACATCACGCGGACGCAGGAGGCCGTGGCGAAGGAGCTCGGGCTGAAGGACTGGCCGCGGGACGCCGGGGCGCGCGAGCGCTGGATCGCGGCGCTGGCCGAGCACCCGAAGCTGATCCAGCGTCCGATCATCACGGCCGACGACGGCACGGCGGTCGTGGCCCGGACCGAGGAAGCGGTGCGGGACGCGCTCGGACGCGGGTGAGTGCCGCGTGACCCGTCGCACGGCACTGCCAACTCCCGCGTGACACAGGTCACTTCAACTGGTCCCGCAACCGCTGAGTAACCTCGTTCGGCATCTCGTACCTAGCGGCGTACGCTCCCCCACCCCTTCAGGAGGCGCGCATGTCGCGTAGGCGCACTGTCAGCACGAAGAAGAAGGTCGCGCTGCTGGTCACGGCCGCGGCGGTGGCGGGCGGCGGGGCCTTCGCCCTGGCCGCCACGTCCAACGCCGCGCAGCCGGAGGCCCCGCGAACCCTGTCCGCCGCGGACTCGACGGTCTGTCAGGGACTCGCCACCGCCCTCGGCAACAACCAGAAGTTCATCGACGGCCAGCGGGCCGACCCGGACGCACTGTCCGAGGCGCGGATCGCCAACCGTGAGGCGGTCATCGAGGAGATCAAGCGCAAGCAGGCCGCGTCCGGGTGCACGGTGGGGGAGTCGGCTCAGGACTCCCAGGCCGGGCAGCAGGGGCAGAACGGCCAGCAGGCGGGCCAGCAGAACGGCCAGGAAGCCGGTCAGCAGAACGGGCAGCAGGACGGTGCGGCCGGGAACGCCGGCGGCGGCGTCGCGGCGTCCGGCCAGCAGGTGTGCCAGGGCTCCACCGTGACGCTCTCCGGCGAGGGCGGCGCACCGGCCGCGTCCAGCAACCAGTTCCCGGCGGGCACCACGCTGAAGGTCACCAACCTGGACAACAACAAGTCCACCACGGTGAAGGTCACGTCCGTCTCCGGCAGTTGCGTCCTGCTCAACGACGCGGCCTTCGAGGAGGTCCGGGAGCCGGGCAAGTTCCTGATCCGGCGCGCGGTGATCGAGAAGGTGGGCTGACACCCACCTCCACGGGTGAGGGCCTGCCTGCTCCCGGCCGGGAGCAGGCAGGCCCTCACCCGTACCGCGTGAACCACGCCACAACGGCGCCGGGTAACACGGGGTTCACATTCGGGCAATGGCCGGGAAACGGCCCGTTGACAGGCTGCTGAACAGCCGCCGCGGCGCACCGTGCCGCGGCGCCGCGCCGCCCGTGGGCGCGCGCGAGTGAGACCCCCGGAGGATGTGGCCCGTGACCTTCAAGGCTGAGTACATCTGGATCGACGGCACCGAGCCGACGGCCAAGCTGCGTTCCAAGACGAAGATCCTCGGCGACGACGCCAAGGGCGCCGAACTGCCGCTCTGGGGCTTCGACGGGTCCTCCACCAACCAGGCCGAGGGACGCACCTCCGACTGCGTACTGAGGCCGGTCTTCTCGTGCCCGGACCCGATCCGCGGCGGCGACGACATCCTCGTGCTGTGCGAGGTCCTCGACACCACGCTCGCCCCGCACCCGTCCAACACGCGGACCGCGCTGGCCGAGGCCGCGGAGCGCTACGCCGCGCAGGAGCCGGTCTTCGGCATCGAGCAGGAGTACACCTTCTTCAACGGCTCCCGCCCGCTCGGCTTCCCCGAGGGCGGCTTCCCGGCCCCGCAGGGCGGCTACTACTGCGGTGTCGGCGCCGACGAGATCTTCGGCCGGGAGATCGTCGAGGAGCACCTGGACAACTGCCTGACGGCGGGGCTCGGCATCTCGGGCATCAACGCCGAGGTCATGCCGGGCCAGTGGGAGTTCCAGGTCGGCCCGCTGTCCCCGCTCGAGGTCGCCGACCAGCTGTGGGTGGCCCGCTGGCTGCTCTACCGCACCGCCGAGGGCCACGGCATCTCCGCCACCCTCGACCCCAAGCCGGTCAAGGGCGACTGGAACGGCGCCGGCGCCCACACCAACTTCTCGACCAGGGCGATGCGCGAAGGCCCGGAGGGCTACGCCGCGATCATCACCGCGTGCGAGTCGCTCGGCGAGGGCTCCCGGCCGATGGACCACGTCAAGAACTACGGGGCCGGGATCGACGACCGCCTCACCGGCCTGCACGAGACCGCCGCGTGGGACGCGTACTCCTACGGCGTCGGCGACCGCGGTGCCTCGGTCCGCATCCCGTGGCAGGTCGAGCGGGACGGCAAGGGCTACATCGAGGACCGCCGGCCGAACGCCAACGTCGACCCGTACGTCGTCACGCGCCTGCTGATCGACACCTGCTGCACCGCCCTGGAGAAGGCCGGGCAGGTCTGATCCGGACGGGTGGCGCGGCCGCGGGGCTCCGGCTTCCCACCGGGGAGGTGTCCGCGCAGTGAGAAGCGGCGAGCGGAGGGTCCTGTCCGGGCACGGTGTCTGCTTCAATGGGGGCATGGTCGGCTTCCGGAAGTGCGTTGCGACGAGTCGCGACGACCTGGAGCCGTTCTGGCCCTCCCGTCAGCACCACGACTTCGACCGGCTCTGTTGCCGCGCGCCGAGCGCGCGGGCCCGGTAAAGCCGTACACCCCGGCCTCCGGCCAGCGCGGAACGACGTACGTCCCCGACGCGCCCGACCACGAACTCGCGGCCGTCGGTCCCCCGACGAACCTCTCCCGCGAAAGAGCTGACCTGTCATGGCGACTACGCGTTCTCTGACCGACACCACCCTTCCCGCCCCCGTCTCCTCCCGCTCCCCCGCTTCCGTACGGCACCGGCTGCGCGCCGTGGACCGGGACGAGGTCGTGGAGATCGCCGATCTCCTGCCGCCCGGCGCCACCTGGCTGCCGGCTCCGCAGCACGCCCTGCCCAGGCTGCCGGGCCGGCCCCCGATGGTCGGCTACCTGGTGCTCGTGCCCGCCGACCAGCAGCCGCCGCACCTCCCGGTGGCGGTGCCGGACCACCCGGAGGCCGGGACGGCCGGCGAGACCGCGCCCGGTGCCGGCGACGCGCTCGTCCGCATCGACCCCGTACGGCGGATCGCGGAGGTGGACGGGCGCGAACTCGACCTCACCTACCTGGAGTTCGAGCTGCTCTCCCATCTCGTGGCCCACCCGCACCGGGTGCACACCCGCGACCAGTTGGTCACCACGGTCTGGGGCTACGGCCACGTGGGCGACGGCCGCACCGTCGACGTCCACATCGCCCGGCTGCGCCGCAAACTGGGCACCGAGCACCGCCGGGCGATCCAGACCGTACGCCGCGTAGGCTACAAGTACGCTCCGCCGACCGGGCGTTGATCTCTGCCGAGGGCAGAATCCCGTTCCCTGCCACGGCCCTGACGGGCACAGTCACCGGTATGAGACTTCTGGTGCTGGGTGGTACGGAGTTCGCGGGGCGGGCCGTCGCCGAGGCGGCGGCCGGGCGCGGCTGGGATGTGACGGTCCTGAACCGGGGGCGGCACGCGCCCGTTCCCGGGGTGCGGTCGCTGCAGGGCGATCGCACCGCGCCCGACGGGCTCGCGGCCCTGACGGACGGCGCGTGGGACGCGGTCGTCGACACCTGGTCGGCCGCGCCCCGCGCGGTCCGGGACGCGGCGCGGCTGCTGCGGGACCGCGCCGGCCGGTACGTGTACGTGTCGACCTGCTCGGTGTACGCCTGGGCCCCGCCCGCCGGCTACACCGAGGCGGCGCCGCTGGTCGAGGGCGCCGAGGCCGGCGCCGAGCGGACGGACTACCCGCGGGACAAGCGGGGCGCCGAACTGGCCGCGGTGGAGGCCTTCGGGGCCGACCGCTCGGTGCTCGTGCGGGCCGGGCTGATCCTCGGGCCGCACGAGAACATCGGGCGGCTGCCGTGGTGGCTGAACCGGATCGCGCGGGGCGGCCCCGTGCTGGCGCCCGGTCCGCGGGACCTGCCCCTTCAGTACATCGACGTCCGCGATCTCGCCGCGTGGATCCTCGGCGCGGTGGAGCGGGAGCTGAGCGGGCCGTACAACATGATCAGCCCGCGGGGGCACGCGACGATGGGCGAACTGCTGGAGGCCTGTGTACGGGCCACCGGCGCCGACGCCGAGCTGCGCTGGACCGATCCGGAGACGATTCTCGCCGCGGGCATCGAACCCTGGACGGAGCTGCCGGTGTGGACGCCACCGGGCAGCGAGGGCCACGACGCGCTGCACGGCGCCGATGTCGGCCGGGCCCTCGCGACCGGTCTGCGCTGCCGTCCCGTGGACGAGACGGTCGCGGACACCTGGACCTGGCTCCGGGGCCTGGGCGGTACGGCGCCCCAGCGGCCGGGCCGGCCTCCGGTTGGTGTGGACCCGGCCCTGGAGGCGAAGGTGCTCGGGCTGTAGGCGGTCCTCGGGCCGAAGAGCCGGAGTCTCGGCCACTGTTGTAGCAACTGCCGGTGGAAAAGCGGAAGTTGCGGCCCAGTTGACCCACGGATCGCGAATGAATTCGTGAGTCGGCTGAACACGTCCGGGACCGTGTCCGTATCCATGGGAGCCGCTTCACTCCTGTCGGGCGCCTCGATGCTGCCCCGCAAGGAAGTCAGAGGAGTTCCATGGGACGCAACACACGCAAACGCCGAATGCCGCTGGCCACCAAGGCCATAGCCGGGGCGGCGGCCCTAGCGCTCGGTGGGGGCGGGCTTGTCTGGGCGAACTACTACGCATCCGCGCACGAGTCGAAGAACGACGCGTGGGGAGGCAACCGGACGAAGGCCGTCAACGCGCAGGTCGTGACGATCAAGTGCCCTGACGTCGGCCAGCAGCTCACCGCCGTGCCGGAGCAGGCCCGTGGAGAGGTGGACGGCGAACTCGCCACGCTCGACCAGCAGATCACCGAGGCCTACCAGCGGCTGGCCACCACGCGCGACGCGCAGGCCAGGGACGCGAGCTTCGTCCAGAACGCCATCCTGGGCCCGCTGAAGGACCGGCGGAAGGTGATCCTCGACCGGATCAAGCTGGAGATCAACCGGGCCGGCGGCCAGACCCCCGGCAACCTGGACGGCATGGCACCCTGCACCGGCACCCCCGCCGAGCAGAACCAGACGGACGCGGGCGGCGGCGAGGGCGGTCAGGACAACGGGCAGAACGACGGCCAGGACAACGGGCAGCAGGGCGACAACGGCGGCCAGAACGACGGCGGTCAGGACAACGGCGGCCAGAATGACGGCGGTCAGAACGACGGCGGTCAGCAGGGCGGCGACGACGGACAGCAGGGCATCGGCGGTCAGGCCGGAAACGGCCCGGTCGCCGCGGACTTCGTGGACATCACCACGGTCCAGCCCAACGTCAAGGCCAAGCCGCGCAAGAGCCGCAACGCCTCGAACGGCACCTTCACCACGCGCTGCGGTGTGAACGCCAACGGCAACCACAACACCGACAACGTGATCGTGGCCCCGGGTGTGGCCAACGGCGCCCACCACCTGCACGACTACGTCGGCAACCAGAAGATCGACGCGTTCGCGAGCAACGACACGTTCCTCCAGGGCGGCACCAGCTGCCAGAACAAGAACGACCTCTCGTCGTACTACTGGCCGGTGGTCCGGGTCCAGGACGGCTCGCAGGACTTCGACCAGGACGCGGACGGCGGTGGCAAGGAGGGCAACGTCGGCCGGATCCTGAAGCCCCTCCAGGCGCAGATCAAGTACGTCGGCAGCCCGACCGGCAAGGTCGTCGCCATGCCGCAGTTCCTGCGCATCATCACCGGTGACGCCAAGACCACGACCAACGGTCTGGCCAACGCCAACGCGCACTGGAGCTGCACCGGCTTCGAGAACAAGGTCCAGCTGACGGAGCAGTACCCGATCTGCCCCGAGGGCAGCAAGATGGTCCGCACGTTCGCCTTCCAGAGCTGCTGGGACGGGCAGAACACCGACAGCGCCAACCACCGTACGCACATCGCCTTCGCCGACGAGCGCGGCACCTGCCCCAGCGGCTTCAAGGCCATCCCTCAGCTGACGATGCGCCTGGTCTACGACGTGCCGCGGCCGGCCATCGAGAACGGTGCGGTGAAGAACGCCTACGCGGTCGACGGCTTCCCCGAGCAGCTCCACAAGGCGGCCACCGACCACGACGACTTCATCAACATCACGACCGGCGGCCTGGCGAACAAGATCGCCAACTGCCTCAACTCGGGCCGGAACTGCAAGTGACGCCCTGATCCGGTGACACTGGACCGGTGACCTCTTGAAGAAGGCCGGCGGCGGGAGATCCCGCCGCCGGCCTTCGCCGTGTGTACCCGTGAGTGGGGCCGCTCAGCCGCTGTGCGCACCGTGGGCGCTGTGGGCGCTGTGGGCGCTGTGGGCGCTGTGGTCCTTGCCCGTCTCCACGTCACCGCCGAGGGTGGCGCGCAGCGTGGTGACCACGCCGCTGTCGCCGACGGCGACCCACTTGCGGCCGACGAGGTAGGAGCCGCCGTAGTCCTTCGCGTCGTCGATCCACTCCCGCTGGCCGCGGTCGGTGGCGAAGGTGGCGAGGACGAACTTGCCGGTGGAGTTGGTGCAGATCGCCTGCCGGATGGTGTCGGCGTCGGTCTGCATGTCCGGCTCGCACTTCACCTCGGCGGCCAGACTCTCCAGGCTGCCGGTCGCCGTCGGCGGCACCTTCGCCGCCACACCGTCACCGGAGCCGCACCCCGTCAGCGCCAGTGCCGCCGCGGCACCGGCCACCGCGAGCATCGGTCGGGTCACCCTCATCTGTTCCTCCGGTCGCTTCCGGCTCTCCGTTCCCGGCGGCACGAGCCACAAGCATGCCGCACCGGGCCCCGGCAGGGGCCGCCCTTCGATACGGCTCCGGCGCGCACAGCGCTCAATCGGGTGGACGCCACCTGCACGTGCGTGCAAGCCTGAGCCGATGAACCAGGACTGGGAAGACCGCGTGGCCGCCGCCTGGGCCCGCTTCGACGACTACTCCGAGGACGAGGCACCCGCGTTCCGGGCGCGGATCGACGCGCTCGTCGCCGAACTGCCGGACGGCAGCCCGCTCGGCCCGTTCGAGCGGGCCTGCGCCTGGGACTCCACCGGCCACTCGGACCGGGCGGTGCCGCTCTACCGGGAGGCACTGGCGCGCGGGCTGAGCGGCTACCGGGGCCGCCGGACCAGGATCCAGCTGGCCAGCTCACTGCGGAACACCGGTCATCCGGAGGAGGGCGTCAAGCTGCTCACGCCCGAACTGCACGGCCCCTCGGACGAGTTGGACGACGCCGTCCGGGCGTGTCTGGCCCTGTGCCTGTCCAGTCTCGGCCGTGACCGCGAGGGTCTGTCCCTCGTCCTCGGCGCCCTCGCGCCTCATCTGCCCCGCTACCAGCGCTCGATGGCGAACTACGCCCGGCTGCTGGTCGAGCCGGAGGACTGAGACCGCCGGGCGGCGGTGTGACCAAGGACCGGCTCGCTCGTTTGCCTGGACGTGCAGTCACAGGATGTCGCCCCGCGCCACAAGTCCTCCCCCGGGCCGGTCGTCGATACCGAGCGGGCCGAGGCCGCGCTCGTCGAGCACTATCCGCGTCTCGTCCGGCTCGCCTATCTGGTGCTGCCGCCCGGACTCGGGCGGGGCCGCCGCGTGCTGACCGCGCACGCGCTGGCACAGCGTGCGCTGCCGCGGGGCCGGTCCTCGGCGTCCGTGATCCCGGCCCAGTCGGCCGGCCGCGAGTCCGACCCGGGCTATGCCTTCGTCCGCCTCCAGGTGATCCGCACGGCGCTGGGGGCGAGCCGCCCGCTCAGGCGCCGGATCCGGTCCGGACGCGCCCAACTGCCGCCGCTGATGCCCCTGGTGTGGGGCCTGCGCCTGTTCCCGCACACCGGCGGCGCCGACGAACTCGCCCTGGACCAGAAGCTGGCGACCCTGTCCGGGCCGGCCCGCGCGGCCTACGTCCTGCGCGGCCTGGAAAGGCTCCCGGACCCCGCCGTACGGGAGGTGCTGAAGGCCGCGGGCGTGGCCGACCCGGTCGCAGCGCTGCGCCAGGCCGACCGGCTGCCCGCCCAGTACGCGCTCCTGAACTCCCCCGAGTTCGACCCCTGTTCGTTGCAGGCCCGGCCCACCGACCTGAAGCGGCGCAGACAGCACACCAGGGCCGCGCTCGCCGCGGCGGCGGCTCTCGCCGTGTGCGGGGCGCTGGTCGCCCTGCCGGGCGGCGGCTGGGGTCCCGACGGCGCCGCCGCCCCCGCCTACGCGCAGAACCCGTCCGCCGAGGCCGCCCTGGACCCGGGCAGGCTGACCAGGGTCGCCCCCACCGTCTGGCGGACCTCCGCGCGGCTGGACCTCTCCGTGTGGCCGGCCCGCGGCGGCCGGGCCGGCGACACGGCCCTGCTGCGCCGCGCCCTCGCCGTCTGGGCCCGCCCCGGCGACTCCGTGCGGGTCTCGGTCACCCCCGGCACCGCCTCGGGCGGCCCCGCCGGACCGCCGCAACTGCTCTACGCCGGCGACGTCGACAACGCGCGCGTGGTGCTCTTCTACGACGGCCTGCGCATCGCCCGCTACGCCGAGCCGAAGGACTCCGCGGCCGGGGCCGCCCTCGACTTCGCCCGGGTCGACGGCGCCGCCGGCGCGGAGGCGAGCGCGGTGGTGCTGGGCCGCTCCGACGGCAACGTCCGCTATCTGACGGCACCCTGGGTGAAGTCGGCGGCCGAACGGGACCTGCTCAAGCCGGACGCCGGGGCGATGGACCTCGGCATCACGGACGGGGTCACCGGGCCGCTGGCCAGCCCGGTCCAGCAGACGGGCGCCTGCACCTCGTGGAACGTGCTCCAGCTGACCGGCGAACCCGGCACCCATGTCCTGGCCGATCTCGGCGAGCTGGCCCCCGCCCGCCTCACCACGGGCCGCCCGGACGCCCCGCAGGAGGCGTCCGGTGCGGCGGGGCTGCGCGCCTGGGCACCGCTGGCCTGCTCACTGGCTTCCGTGCGCGCACACGGCGTCCGGTCGGTCAACGCCTGGCAGTACGCGGAGCAGCCCCTGCCCGACGAGACCGGCACGGCCGCGTGGGTGTGCACCCGGGCCGAGACCTGGCGGGGCGACGGGCCCCGGGTGCTGGCCCAGTTCCACACCCCCGGCGGGAAGTACGCGGCGGTCGCGGCCAAAGCCGAGAACGTGCCCGCGTGCGGCACCCGCGATCCGCACGTGCTCGCAGGGGTGCTGTGGAAGTCGGAGACGGGCACCTGGTACCTGCTCGCCGCCGGCGGCCGGGACACCGCCTCGATCAGCGCCACGGGCGGGGTCAGCGCCTCCTCCCAGGGCCATTTGCTCGCCGTACGGACGAGGCAGGGCGCCGAGGCCGACCTGAAGGGGACGCTGGACGACGGCGGGTCCGTCGACGTGCTGCGCCAGAAGTGACCGGCCGACGTGGGAGGGTGTGACGCCCCGAGGTCGAACACCGCGGTCGATCCTGTCCGGTCCGTTCGGGGCCGGAATCGATCGGTAAGGTGTTCGTATGACTACCGGGGTTCGCCGCAGGATGGGAGTCGAGGAACGACGGCAGCAGTTGATCGGCGTCGCCCTCGAACTGTTCAGCCGCCGCTCGCCCGACGAGGTCTCCATCGACGAGATAGCGTCGGCGGCGGGCATCTCGCGCCCGCTGGTCTACCACTACTTCCCGGGCAAACTCAGCCTGTACGAGGCTGCGTTGAAGCGTGCCTCGGACGATCTGGCGGGCCGGTTCGCGGAGCCGCACGAGGGCCCGCTGGGGGCACGGCTGCTGCGGGTGATGCGCCGGTTCTTCGACTTCGTGGACGAGCACGGCCCCGGTTTCTCGGCGCTGATGCGCGGCGGCCCCGCTGTTGGCTCGTCGACGACGAACGCGCTCATCGACTCCGTCCGGCAGGCCGCGTATGACCAGATCCTTTCGCATCTCGGGGTCGAGGAGCCGCCCGCCCGGCTGGAGCTGGTCGTCCGCTCGTGGATCTCGCTCGCGGAGTCGACGGCGCTGATCTGGCTGGACGGCCGGCGCATCCCGCGCGCCGAGCTGGAGGTCCAGCTCGTGCACGACTTCGGCGCGCTGGTCGCCGTCAGCGCCGCCCACGACGAGGAGATGGGCGCGCTCATGCGCCGGGTCTTCAAGGACGAGCCGGCCGACGGCCCTTTCCTGGACCTGGTCGGCCGGCTCGTCGCCCTCGCCTCCTAGTGCGGTACCGCCGCTAGGGCCTCTCGTTTGGATCATGCCGGGCTCGCGGGCCCTGGCACCGCTCCCCCAAGCTCTTCGAGCAGGGGGTACCCCCAGCCGCGTTGTCGTCGGTTGGCAGGGCTCCGCCCTGCCGCCCTCCTCCGCCGTGCGATGCACGGCACCAGACCCCGCTCCCTGATCCGGCCTGATCCAAACGAAAGACCCTAGGCGTCGAACTTCCGGTACGAGGTGTCGAGGTCGCGGACCTCGGCCGACGCGTGCAGCTCCAGGCCGTCGACCGGCTTCACATGCTGCCGCAGCGCCTCCAGGACCGCCTCCGTCAGGCGTGCCTTGGTCTCGTCGGTGCGGCCGGCCAGCAGGCCGATGGTGACGTGCACGATCGCGTGCCCCTCGGTGTCCGGACCGACGACGGTGTCCTCGGTCCGGCGGAACTGCGTCTTGCACGCCGGGGGCTTGGCGGCCGCGATCTCGACCGTGCGGGCGTGCAGCTCCCGCGCGAAGGCACGCCGGTCGAAGGCGTCGGCCAGCCGCTCGGAGTAGTCGACGGTGATCTGCGGCATGAGCACTCCTGTTCCGGGTCGACCGGGGACCCGCGCTAGTTCCTGAACACCGCGACCGTACGCGCCGGGACCGTGATCGTTCCGGTCGCCCTCTCGTACGACGAGGTCTTCACCACCGGATCGCCGCCCGCCGTCTGCACCGGGTGCAGCCGGTAGCCGGTCCCCGCGAGCTCCGCGACGCGCTGCTGCCGGCGTTCGGGCGTGGCGTTGAACACCACGACGAGGTCACCGAGCCTCATGGTGATCACGCCGGGCGTCTCGTCGCCGCCCGACAGCGGGAAGGACAGCTTCCGCTGCACCTGCGCGGCCGTGGCCAGGGAGAAGGCCTGCTCCGTGGTGCGGATGCGCAGCAGGTCCCGGTACGCGGCCGAGGCCCCCTGGATCTGCGGGCAGCCCACCGCGACGGAGGTCAGCAGCGGCTTGGCGTACGGCCACTTGTCCTGGTTGTCGGCCGCCATGGGCAGCCCGCGGCCGAAGCCGTTGCCGTCGGCGCAGTTCCAGTGGATGGCGTTGAACCAGTCGCCGCTGTCGTAGGAGTTGCGGTCGAGGGACTTCGAGCGCAGCAGGTCGGTCCCGGCCTGGGACAGCGCCGGCCCCTGGGACAGCGCGGCCGTCGCCATCGCCAGGACCTGCATCCGGGCCCGGTCGTCCGCGCTCGTGGCGGACGGCAGTTTGTAGGCGAGGGCGTCGAACAGCGACTCGTTGTCGTGCGCGTCGGCGTAGGCGAGGGCGTCGCCGGGGGCGCCCGCGTATCCGGCGGGCGAGCCGTTGTAGTCGACGTCGGCGCCGGTGACCTCCTTGCCGCTGGTGTCGGTGAAGCGGTACGCGGCGAGGTTGCCGCTCAGGCCGACCTTGATCAGGTCCTGGTAGTGCAGCAGGCGGGCCTTCTGCTCGGCCTCGGTGCCGTTGCTCGCGGAGGAGTTGGGATCGGTGTAGAGGCCGGAGGCGAAGCCCTGGACACCCGGGTCGTCGTCGAAGGGGCCGCCGCCGCGGACCGCGTCACGAGCCCGGTCGGAGAAGGTCGCGATGCCCGTGCCCGCCATGTTCCGCTGCGTGGCCTGGACGAACCGCGCGTCGTCGGCGACCTCGCCGAAGTTCCAGCCCTCTCCGTACAGGACGATGTTCTTGCCGTCCACGCCGTCCTTCTTCAGCGTGAGCGCGTCGAGCGCCTCGCGGACGGCGAGCATGTTGGCCTTGGGGTGGTGGCCCATGAGGTCGAAGCGGAAGCCGTCGACCTTGTACTGCCTGGCCCAGGTGACGACCGAGTCCACGACCAGCTTGCCCATCATGGCGTTCTCGGGCGCGGTGTTCGCACAGCAGGTGCTGTTGGCCACCGAACCGTCGGCGAGGAGCCGCTGGTAGTAGCCGGGCACGATCCTGTCGAGCACGGAGGTGTCCGCCTGGCCGGCGGCGGCCGTGTGGTTGTAGACGACGTCCATGACGACGCGCAGCCCGTCCTGGTTGAGCGCCTTGACCATCTGCCGGAACTCGACGGTACGGGCCGTGCCGTCCGGGTCGGTGGCGTAGGAGCCCTCGGGGACCGTGTAGTGGTAGGGGTCGTAGCCCCAGTTGTAGGCGTCCTGCGCGGCGGTCCTCGCCACGCATGCCTGCTGCCGCTCGGAATCGGCCGGGTAGGAGGCCAGGTCGCAGTCCGGGGTCGCCTGGTCGGCCTTCTTCTCCGGAATGGTGGCGATGTCGAAGGCGGGCAGCAGGTGCACGTACGACGTGCCCGCCTTCGCCAGCTCGCGCAGGTGCCGGGAGCCGTCGCTGTTCTTGTCGGTGAAGGCCCGGTAGGTGCCCTGGTCCCGGGCCGGGACCGTCCGGTCCGCGACGGAGAAGTCCCGGATGTGCAGCTCCTGGATCTGGGCGTCCCTGAGCGGTACGGCCTTGGGCTTGGCCAGGCCCGACCAGCCGCTCGGGGCCAGCGTCCGGTCGTCGAGGTCGACGACGAGGCTGCGCTCGGAGTTCGCGGTGAGGGCGACCGAGTACGGGTCGGTGACCTTGTTGGTGACCACCTTGCCGACGGTGGGCGCCCATACCGTCACGGCGTACCGGTAGGGCTTGTTCTTCCACGACGCCGGGCCGGTGACGGACCAGACGCCGGTCGTGTCGTCGCGGTGCATGGCGACCGCCTTGCCGTCCAGTTCCAGGGCGACGCTCTGCGCGGTCGGCGCCCACACGCTCAGCGTGGCCCCGCCCTGGTGGAAGACGGGGCCGAGGTGGGCCTTGGCGGCCGAGGTGCCGTACACGTCGTCGAGCACGCCCGCGAGCTGGACGCCCGTCGCCGCGAGCACGGCGCCGTTCGCGGCCCGCTGGGAGGCGACGACCTGGCCGCGCAGGGCCTCGCGGACGCGGGCCCGGTCGCGCGGGTCGACGGACCAGGCCGTGTAGTCCTTCAGATGCGGGAACCCCGCCTTCTGGGCGTCGGAGAGCGTGGTCCTCGCCAGCCGCAGCCACCGCTCGTCGTCGCTGGTCAGCGTCCCGTCCTGAACCGTGATCGAGCCGTCGTGGGAGTAGACGAGCTGGGTGGAGGCGGCGCCTTCCACGCCCTTGAAGGCCACCGTGTCCCGGTCGATCCAGACCGCCTTCGAGGTGGTCAGGTCGAGGGCGCCCGCGCCGCCGGTGGGCTGCGGCAGCAGGGGCTTGTCCTGGCCGCTCATCAGCCACACCTCGTGGCCGTCGGCCGCCTTGAGGTCCAGGGACTGGTCGGCCGGCAGGTCCTTCTCGTCGCCCTTGTGGATGATGTAGCCGAGGCTGGTGGCACCATCGGTGAGCGGTACCTCGAAGACCGCGCCATAGGAGTCAGTCTTGACCGGCTGGAGGGGTTTCGACCAGTCGGTGGGGTCGGCGGCGCCGGTCCACACGTGCAGGCCCCAGCCGTCGTAGTTCCCGTCGGCTCGGTGGTAGTGGATGACGGCCTTGGCGGGGTCCTGCGCCGGATACTCGGGGCGCGCGGTCCGCACGTCCTCCGTGCCCTGCTCGATCCAGACCTCGCCCGTCCTGGTGACGTCGATGGACCGGTCGGCGGAGACGTCCTTGTTGCCGTCCTTGTCGATGACCAGGAAGCCGACGTCGGAGGCGCCCGGCTTCAGCCTGACGTAGGCGAAGGCGCCGTAGGCGTCCCGGCCGGTGAAGGGGTGGCTGTTCGGCCAGGTGGTCGACTCGCCGTCGGCGAGGTCGCCCCAGGCGTAGAGGCCCCAGTTCGCGTAGTCGCCGTCGGCGCGCTTGTAGTGGACGACCGCGTAGTCGCGGGAGGAGGCGGTGGGGACCTCCGGGACCGGAGGGGTGCCGGAGGTGGAGTCCGCGGTCGCGCTCGCCGTGCGGCCGGCGGAGTCGACGACGACCGCCTTGTAGCGCAGGGCGGTGCCGGCCGGGACGGTCCGGGCCAGGGTCTGGGTGACCTTGTAGGGGGCGTGGTCGGCGGAGCCGAGCACCTTCCAGGGGCCGTTCCCGGTCTGCGCGGCGAAGACGACCCGGTTGAGCTGCCCGCCGGTGACGTCGGCGTGCAACTCGACGGTGCCGGTGGCGCCGGCGGCGGGGGGCGTGAGGGTGACGGCCGGCTTGGTGGCGGGCCGGTCGAGGGTGCCCACGGCCTTGAGGACGACGGCGGATCCGGCCGGGACGGTGACCGTGACCCTGCGGTCGGCGTCGGAGGTCACGGCGGCCTCGGTGCCGTGGATCCCGCGGTACGTCATCCGCGCCGAGCCGGTGGCGAACGTGGCCGTCCTCGCCCCGCCCGCGTTGTTGAAGGCGACGACGTACTCGGCCCCGGTCCGGGCGTCGGTGCGGGTGAAGGCGTAGACACCGGGCCCGTCCGCCGCGTAGCGCTCGGTCTGGACGCCGTCCGTGAGGGCCGGGTTGTCCTTGCGGAGCTTCGCCAGGCCGGCGATCTGCCGGTAGAGCGGCGCGGTGGTGTCGTAGGCGTCGCTCTCGTGGCCGCGGTCGGTGCCGATCCGGTCGTCGTCGAGGTAGTCGGCGACCTTGGAGGCGAACATGGTCTGGCGGGCGTCCTTGTCGCCGCCGGAGCCGGTGAAGCCCTGCTCGTCGCCGTAGTAGACGACGGGGTTGCCGCGGCTGAGGAACATCAGCTCGTTGGCGAACCCGTCCTTGCGCAGGATCTCGGCGTCGGTCGCCTTCGGGTCGTCCTGCTCCAGGAAGTGACCGATGCGGCCCATGTCGTGGTTGCCGAGGAAGGTGACCTGCTCGTAGGCGTTGGCCTTGTCGGTCGTGTACCGGTAGTCGTCGCCGAAGACGCCCGCGAGCCTCTTCGCGCTGCCGCCCTGGGAGACGTAGGAGCGGGCCGCGTCCTGGAACGGGAAGTCGAGCGTGGCGTCGAGGCGGCCCTCGGTGACGTACGGGGCGTTGACGGAGGTGTCGGCGGAGTAGACCTCGCCGAACATGAAGAAGTCCTTACGGCCGTGCGCGGCGGCGTAGGTGTCGAGCGCCGTGGCCCACTGGGTCCAGAACTCCATGTTGACGTGCTTGACGGTGTCGATGCGGAAGCCGTCGACACCGAAGTCCTTCACCCAGCGCTGGTAGATCTTCTCCATGCCGCTGACGACCTCGGGACGCTCCGTCCACAGGTCGTCGAGGCCGGAGAAGTCGCCGTAGGTGGAGTTCTCGCCGGTGTAGGTGGAGTCGCCGCGGTTGTGGTACATCGCCGGGTCGTTGAGCCACGACGGGACCTTGGCGTTCTTCTTGGCGGCCGGGACGACCGGTGTGCGCGGGAAGGACGAGGCGTCCACGGCGGGGAACTTCTTCGTGCCGTCCGCGTGGTCGGCGTCGTCGAAGGGCCGGCCGTCCTTGGTCAGGTAGGGGTAGGCGCCCTTGGACAGGTACTCGTGGGAGCCGCCCTCGTAGTCGATGACGTCGGCGGTGTGGTTGGTGATGACGTCGAAGAAGACCTTCATGCCCTTGGCGTGCGCCTTGGAGATGAGGGTTTCGAGGTCCTTGTTGGTGCCGAAGTGCGGGTCGACCTGGGTGAAGTCGGTGATCCAGTAGCCGTGGTAGCCGGCCGAGGCGTCCTTGCCGGTCCCCTGCACGGGCTGGTTCTTGAAGATCGGCGCGAGCCAGATGGCCGTGGTGCCCAGGCCCTTGATGTAGTCGAGCCGGTTCGTCAGGCCCTTGAGGTCGCCGCCCTGGTAGAAGCCCTTGTCGGTGGGGTCGTAGCCGGTGGCGAGCCGTGAACCGGTCAGCCCGCCCCGGTCGTTGGACGTGTCCCCGTTGGCGAAACGGTCCGGCAGGACGAAGTAGAACTGCTCCCGGGTCGCGTCGTGCCGGGCCGGCTCGGCGGCGAGCCTCGCGTCCGAGGGCGGCGCGGGCGGCTTTCCGGCCGCCTGCGCCGTGAGCGGTGGGACGAGCGCTGCGGCGAGCGCGGCCGCGGTGACGGCGGCGACGCGTCTGCCTGACGGGGTGCGGCGCCGCGAGGGCGCCGGCCATCTCGGTATCACGGGGTGAACTCCTTGGCGGTACGGCTCACTTGATTGCGGCCCCTCGCCCCGGCATCGACGACGCCGCCGGGCGTGGGCGCGACCGTATCGCCTGCGCAAGGCTTACAGCAAGACCCTTGAAACTCGCGGCAACTCTTTTCATCAGCCACTCACCACCCATCCCTCGGCAGGGGCCGGCGCCCCACTCCCGAAGCGCCGGCCCCACCGTCACGGAAGGCGGTGGAGGATCCGAGGCCGCCGCGCACGTGTGTCGGCCGCCTGGGTCACCGCGACCACCTCCTCGCCCTCCGCGACCCCGCCGACCACGGCGGCCGGCGCCGCAGGAGCAGGCGCCGGGTTGTCAGCAACTCGGTTTCCCGGCGTAGATGGCGAGGGCGGTGTTCGGGGCGACCGAGGCCTGGAACCAGCCGTTGGCGTCCACCGTGACGGTCCTGTTGCCCTGCACATCGCAGTAGGTGCCCGCGGGAAGCGAGGTCTGGTACGAGCGATTGGCCGTCGTGTTCTCGTGGTTGATCACCACATAGCCCTTGGTGCCGCGGCCGAAGACGATGAGGTTGTTGCCGTTGTCCCACCAGTTGGTGACCGCCTGGCCGCGCGTGGCGTTGCGGAAGGCGACCATGGACTTGATCTCCGGCCAGGCGTGTTGGCACTTCCAGCCGTCCTGCCAGCAGGCGTTGACCTTGCCGCCGTTGGGGGGACCCGCGTCCGCGTCGGACCACTCGTAGGCGGAGTTGATGTCGGGGGCGCCGTAGGGCCAGGCCAGCATGAAGACGTTGGCCAGCGTGTAGTTCGCGCCGCTCTTGTAGTTGAGGGTCGAGCCGTTGCGCTCGGTGTCGTGGTTGTCGACGAAGACGCCGGCCACCGAGCTGTTCATGTAGCCCCAGCCCTCGCCGTAGTTCTTCAGGTAGGCGAGCTTCTCATTGGTGAGGACCCGCTTGAGGTCGTAGGCGTAGCGGAACTCCTGGACGTCGCCGGTGCCGGTGTACTCGGTCGGCTGGATCGGCTCGCCGGCGCCGTGGATGACCTCCTGCTTCCAGTAGGCGGAAGGGTTCTTCAGACGCGACTTGATGTTGGCGAGGTCGGCGGCCGGGATGTGCTTGGCCGCGTCGACACGGAAGCCGTCGACGCCCAGGGAGAGCAGGTCGTTCATGTAGCCCGCGATGGTCTGACGGACGTAGTCCGACCCGGTCCTGAGGTCGGCGAGGCCCACCAGTTCGCAGTACTGGACGTTGTAGCGGTCCTGGTAGTTGGTGATGTCGGTCCTGCAGTCGTTGAAGTCGTTGTTCGAGTACAGGCCCGGGTAGCCGTACTTCGTGTACGACGAGCCGCCGGTACCGGTGCCGCTGCCCGCCGACATGTGGTTGATGACCGTGTCCGCGACGACCTTCACACCGGCCGCGTGGCAGGTGTTGACCATGTTCTGGAACGCGGTGCGGTCACCGAGCCGGCCGGCGATCCTGTAGCTCACCGGCTGGTACGACGTCCACCACTGCGGGCCCTGGATGTGCTCGGCGGGCGGGGAGACCTGGACGTAGCCGTAGCCGGCCGGGCCGAGGGTGTTGGTGCACTCCTTGGCGACCGAGGCGAAGTTCCACTCGAAGAGGACCGCGGTGACGTCCTTGGTGCCGGGCGGGGAGGCGGCGGCGGGGGTGGCGAGGGCCACCGAGGCTGCCATGGCGAGGGCGGCCGCGTATGAAAGGGGTCTGCGGATGGTCATGTGGGGGCTCCTTCTTCGTTGAAGGCCCTTGCTGAAAGGTTCAGCAAGTCGATGACCCCGGATGGTAGAAGGCCCGCCGCCTCAACGGGCAGCGGGCCGTGGGGAGTTGATGTGAAACTGTGACCTGTCGGGTCAGGCCGTGGTCCACCACACCGTCGTGTCGGACGGGACCTTCGCCTCGCCGCCCGCCTCCGTCACCTCACCGCTCGTGAGCAGCACACGGCCGTACGCCGGGGTGGTCACCGACTCGCCGGTCGTGTTCGCCACGCAGACGAACTCACCGCGCCGGAAGGCGAGGACGCCCTCGGGCGCGCGCAGCCACTCCACCGCCTCGCCGGCGCCCAGGTCGGAGTGGGCGCGGCGGGCGGCGAGGGCCGAGCGGTACAGCTCCAGGGTGGAGCCCGGCACGCCCTGCTGGGCCGCCACGCTCAGCCGGCCCCAGTGCGCGGGCTGCGGAAGCCAGCTGCCACCGCCGCCGAATCCGTAGGAGGATCCCTCGCGGGTCCACGGGATCGGCACCCGGCATCCGTCGCGGAACCCGTCCTGGCCCTCTCCCCGGAAGTACGCCGGGTCCTGGCGCACCTCGTCCGGCAGGTCCACGACGTCCGGCAGGCCCAGTTCCTCGCCCTGATAGACGTACGCCGAACCGGGCAGCGCCAGCATCAGCAGCGTGGCCGCGCGCGCTCGGCGCAGGCCGAGGTCGCGGTCGCCGGCGCTGCGGATCTGGGTGCCGAGGCCGGGCGGGTTGGCGAACCGGGTGGCGTGCCGGGTGACGTCGTGGTTCGACAGCACCCAGGTGGCCGGGGCACCCACCGGGCGCATGGACTCAAGGGTGCGGTCGATGACCTCACGGAGCGCGTCGGCGTCCCAGTCGGTGCCCAGGTACTGGAAGTTGAACGCCTGGTGCAGTTCGTCGGGGCGCACGTAGTTCGCGGTCCGCTCGACGGTCGGGGTCCACGCCTCCGCGACGAAGATCCGGTCGCCCGAGTACTCGTCGAGGATGTGCCGCCACTGGCGGTAGATCGCGTGCACGCCGTCCTGGTCGAAGAACGGCATGACATCGTTGCCCAGCAGCTTCAGCTGGTCGTGGCTGCCGAGGTCGGGCAGGCCCTCGGCCTTGACCAGGCCGTGGGCCACGTCGATGCGGAAGCCGTCGACGCCCATGTCCAGCCAGAACCGCAGGATGGAGCGGAACTCGTCGCCGACGGCCGGGTGGTCCCAGTCGAAGTCGGGCTGCTCGGGCGCGAACAGGTGCAGGTACCACTCGCCGGGGGTGCCGTCCGGCTCGGTGACCCTGGTCCAGGCGGGGCCGCCGAAGATGGACTCCCAGTCGTTGGGCGGGAGTTCGCCGTCCGCTCCCTTGCCGGGGCGGAAGTGGTAGCGGTCGCGCAGGGCGGAACCGGGGCCCTCGGCGAGCGCGCGCTTGAACCATTCGTGCTGGTCCGAGGAGTGGTTGGGGACGATGTCGACGATGATCCTCAGGCCCAGCGCGTGGGCGTCGCGGATCAGCGCGTCGGCGTCCAGCAGATTGCCGAACATGGGATCGACGGCACGGTAGTCGGCGACGTCGTAGCCGGCGTCGGCCTGCGGGGAGGCGTAGAACGGGCTGAGCCAGACGGCGTCCACACCGAGGTCGCGCAGGTACGGCAGGCGGGAGCGTACGCCCTCCAGGTCGCCCATGCCGTCGCCGTTGCTGTCGGCGAAGCTGCGCGGATAGACCTGGTAGATCACCGCGTCCCGCCACCAGTCGCGGCGCGGGGCGACGGTGGTGGCAGCCGCTTCGGAGAGGGGGGATTCGGCCGGGAAGTGCTGCTTGCTCATGGCGTCCTTGGTGCGTCGGGGGTGCCCCTGCTCGGGCGAAGGAGCTCGGGGCGCTTGCTTGTCATGGGTGCGGAGGAACGCGTCCGGGTGACGGGGCGGCCGCGGTGACAGCGGGGTCCGGGGGCCCCTGCTCGAAGAGCTTGGGGGGACACCGCGGCCGCCACCCGCGCGGGCAGCCGCGCGGGAGCCCTTGACCAGGGGTGGGGTCAGCCCTTGGTGCCGCCCGCGGTGAGGCCGGTGACGATGTTTTTCTGGACAAGGTAGAAGAAGACCGACACCGGAACGGCGATCAACACCGCGGTGGCGGCCATGTAGTTCCACTGGGCGTCGTGCTCGCTGACGAAGCTCTGCAGGCCGACCGCGAAGGTGTACTTGGAGTCGTCCAGCATGAAGGTGGTCGCGAACGCGACCTCGCCGACGGCCGTGATGAAGTTGTAGAAGGCCGCGACGGCCAGCCCCGGGCGGGCCAGCGGCAGGATCAGCCGTACGAAGGTGCCGAAGGGGCTGAGCCCGTCGATGCGTCCCGCTTCGTCGATCTCGAAGGGGATGGTGTCGAAGTACCCCTTGAGCAGCCAGGCGCTGTAGGGGACGGCCGTGGTGCAGTAGATGACGATCAGGCCCAAGTAGGTGTCGATGAGACCGAACTGGCTGAAGATCTCGTACATCGGCACGATCAGGATGGCGATCGGGAAGGCCTGGGTGAGCAGCAGCACCCACATCAACGGCTTGTAGCCGGGGAAGCGCATGCGCGAGACCGCGTAGCCGGTGGTGGCGGCGAGGAAGACACCGATCAGGGTGGTGCCGAGGGCCACGATCATCGTCGACTTGAGCCAGTCGAAGAAGGCGGTGTGCTGCAGCACGAAGCTGTAGTTGGAGAAGGTGAGCTTGCCGAAGATCTCGCCGGGGTGCAGGTAGTCGTCCTTGTCCGGGCCGAGCGACAGGAAGAACAGCCAGGCCACCGGGGCCAGCGCGATGAGGCTCGCCACGGCGAGGCCGCCGTGCAGGAGGGCGCTGCCGAGCGGGCCGCGCTCGGCCCGCCGGCGGGTCCGGCGCGGGGGCGGCGGGGCGGACGCCGGTCCGGCCGGTGTCTTCTCGAGGGTCGTGGTGCTCATGGGGGCGGCTCCTGCGGCGTCAGACGGCGAGCTGGTCATTGCGCTTCAGCCAGCGGAAGTAGAAGGAGGTGAAGACGGTGAGGATCGACAGCAGCAGTACGCCGTACGCGGCGGACTGGGCGAAGTCGCGCGGCTGCTGTCCGAAGCCCAGGAAGTAGGCCCAGGTGACGAGGATCTGGGCGTCGGGCGCGCTGTAGGGGCCGAACAGCAGGAAGATGATGGCGAACTGGTTGAAGGTCCAGATGACGCCGAGCAGTACCACGGTGGAGCTGACCGAGCGCAGACCGGGCAGCGTGACGTGCCGGAAGCGCTGCCAGGCGTTCGCGCCGTCCATCTCGGCGGCCTCGTAGAGCGTTGCGTCGATGGACTGCAGGCCGCCGAGGAGCGAGAGCATCATGAACGGCACACCGCACCAGGTGTTGACCATGATCGCGGCGAAGCGCTGCCAGAAGGTGTCCTCCAGCCACTGCGGCTGGGGCAGGTGCAGGCTGCCGAGCACCTGGTTGAGCACACCGGAGTCGGCGAGCATGATCCGCCAGGAGAAGACCGTGACGAAGGTCGGCACGGCCCAGGGCAGGACCAGCATCAGCCGGTAGAAGGTGCGGCCGCGCAGCTTCTGGTTGAGCATGAGCGCGAGGCCGAGGCCGATGCTGTAGTGCAGGAACACGCAGGCAGCCGTCCAGAAGACGGTCCACAGGAAGTGCGACCAGAACCGGTCGTACGCGGTCGGGCCGAAGAGGATGTCCTGGTAGTTGTCCAGCCCGATGAACCTGTAGGTGGCCTCGATGTGGTTGACGCCGATGGTGCGCGCCGAGTTGAGGCTGTTGGCGTCGGTGAGGGTCAGGTAGAAGCCCCGCACCAGGGGATATCCCACGATGCCGCCGAGCACGACGACCACCGGCGCGATCATCGCGTAGGCGTACCAGTACTTCTGGTAGCCGTTCTTCAGGCGCTGCCCCAGCCCGGGCCGAGGCGCGCGGTCACCGCGACGCCTGCCGGTCGCGCGGTCGATGGCGACTGTCATGGTTCGACACCTTTTGCAAGATCAGGGAGTTGGGCTGGGCACAGGCCGGTGGCCGCCGGAGTCCTCCCCTTCACGGGAGCACTCCGACGGCCACGCCGGCTCACTTGCTGAAGTCGGGGACCAGCTTGGCGATCGCGAGTTCCGCGTTGCTCAGGCCCTTGTCCAGGGACTCCTTGCCGGCGGCGATCTTGGGCAGCTCGCTGTCGAGCGGGCCCCACAGGGAGCCGTACTCGGGCAGCGCCGGGCGCGGCTGGGCGGCGGCCAGGACGCCCTGGTAGCCGGCGATGCCGGGATCGGTCTTGACCTCGGCCGTGTAGGCGTCGTCACGGGTGGGCAGCGTGGAGTTCTTCAGGGCGATGGTCTCCTGGGACTTCGCCGAGGTCATGAACTTCACGAACTTCAGGGCCGCGTCCTGGTGGGCCTTGTCCGAGCCGGCGTAGACGGAGAGGTTGTGTCCGCCGGTCGGAGCGCCCGCCTTGCCGGAGGAGCCGGCCGGGACGGTGGCGATGCCCAGGTTCGACTTGTCCGTGAAGGCGGAGCCCTTGTAGAAGTTCGTGATCTCCCAGGGGCCCTGGATGATCGCGGCGACCTTGCCTTCGATGAACGCGTCCTGGATGTGGGCGTAGGCGTCGGCGGTGGTGTCGGCCTTGTGCAGGCCCTTGCCGTCGAACAGGCCGAGCCAGGTGCCGTAGCCCTTCTTGGCGGCCGCCGAGTTCATGGTGATCTTCTTGGCGTCGACGTCGACGGTGTCGGTGCCCTCGCCGAAGAGGAAGTTCTGGGCGTAGTAGGCCTGGGTGGAGCCCCAGTAGCCGTCGACGCCGGTCTTGTCCTTGATCTTGGCGGCGGCGGACTTCAGCTCGTCCCAGGTCTTGGGGGCCTCGGCGATGCCGGCCTTCTGGAACAGGGCCTTGTTGTAGACCAGGGCCAGGGTGTCGGTGACGAACGGGACGCCGTAGGTCTTGCCCTCGTACTGGGCCTGCGTGATCAGGCTGGGCTGGAACTTGTCCTGGTCGGCGAGGGCCTCGGTGCCGTCCAGCGGCACGAAGTAGCCCTTCTTGGCGAAGGCCGGGGTCCAGCCGACCTCGGAGCGCAGCACGTCCGGGGCGCCCTTGGAGCCCGCGGCCGTGTCGAACTTGTTCTGCGCCTGGTCGAACTGGACGTTGACGTACTTGACCTTGATGTCCTTGTTGGCCGCTTCGAACTGCTTGACCAGGGCCTGGTACGTCGGTGCCTCGTTGGTGGCGTTGGAGGTGTCCCACCAGGTGATGGTCACCGGACCGTCCGACTTGTCGCCGTTGTCGCTCCCGCCGCACGCCGTCGCCGTGAGGGCGAGGGACGCCACCAGCGCGGTGGCCGCTATGCCACGCCGCATGAGTTCTCCTTGAGGGTTAAGCCCGTGAACAGGGAACGGCCCCGTCCGCCGCCCTGCCGAGTTGCCGACCGCGCCGTTGCCGCCGCCGGGCGACCGAGAACGTAACAGCGTTGCAAGCTCCGCGAAAGACCTTGCAGAAAAAAAGCGCAAGACTGCGGGCGAGTTACCACTTCGTGACCCGCCGAGGCGGGTCCTACGGCCCTGATTTCACGCGGGCAGGCGGCCCCTCGGACACTTGTGCAAGACTCTGCAAGCCCTTGCCAGACGATGGCGGGGGAGGAATCATCCCGTTGCGGACCGGACGCCGAGACCCGGACGTCGACCGGCCGCCGACCGAACACGAGGGATCGCGATGACGCAGCAGCCCGCAGCGGGCCGTTCAACGGCTCGCACCAGGCGCCCCGTCGGTGTGCAGGGCGGGGGCCGACCGGTACAGTCCGGTCATGTGACCACACGGCTTGCCGACATCGCCGCGCAGGCAGGGGTGAGCGAGGCGACCGTCAGCCGCGTCCTCAACGGCAAGCCGGGCGTCGCCGCCACCACCCGCCAGTCCGTGCTGGCCGCCCTCGACGTCCTCGGCTACGAGCGCCCGGTACGGCTGCGGCAGCGCAGCGAGGGGCTGGTGGGCCTGATCACCCCGGAGCTGGAGAACCCGATCTTCCCGGCGCTGGCACAGGTCATCGGCCAGGCGCTGACCCGGCAGGGTTACACCCCGGTGCTCGCCACGCAGACCCCCGGCGGGTCCACGGAGGACGAGCTGACCGAGATGCTGGTGGACCGCGGGGTCGCCGGGATCATCTACGTCTCCGGTCTGCACGCGGACACCACGGCCGACATGGAGCGCTACGAGCGCCTGCGCGCCCAGGGCGTGCCCTACGTCCTCGTGGACGGCTTCTCCCCCAAGGTGCAGGCGCCGTTCATCTCCCCCGACGACCGGGCCGCGATGACTCTGGCGGTCACCCACCTCGCCTCCCTGGGGCACACCCGTATCGGCCTGGCCCTCGGCCCGAAGCGCTTCGTGCCGGTCCAGCGCAAGATCGAGGGCTTCGTGCGCGCCATGCAGGACCAGCTGGGCCTGGCCGCGGACGTCGTCGAGTCGGAGCTGGTCCAGCACTCCCTCTACACCCTGGAGGGCGGCCAGGCCGCGGCCACCGCGCTCATCGAACGGGACTGCACGGCGATCGTCTGCGCCAGCGACATGATGGCGCTCGGCGCGATCCGGGCGGCCCGGCAGCGCGGCCTGGAGGTCCCCCGGGACGTCTCCGTGGTGGGCTTCGACGACTCCCCCCTGATCGCCTTCACCGACCCGCCCCTGACGACCATCCGCAAGCCGGTGCCCGCGATGGGCCAGGCGGCGGTGCGCACGCTGCTCGAGGAGATCGGCGGGACGCCCGCGCCGCACAGCGAGTTCGTGTTCATGCCGGAGCTGGTGGTGCGCGGTTCGACCGCTTCGGCCCCCGGGGACCGCGCTCGTCCCTGAGGCGGAGAACATGCGAACGGAACCCGACCGGGGGATGATCGGTGGACGAACGCTTTTCTGGCAGACTCTGTGCCTATGGGTGACTCGACCGAGACACGACTGGAAGGCCGGGAAGAGGCCGTTCCGCCCCTCGTCACGGACGAGCAGTCCCCCACCGCCCTGGAGCGGCTGCGCACCCCCCGCCGGCCGCGGCTGTGGTTCGAGATCCTGCTGATCGCGGTGAGTTACTGGACGTACTCGCTGATCCGCAACGCGGTCCCGGAGCAGAAGGCCAAGGCGCTGCGCAACGCGGACTGGGTCTGGGACGCCGAGCACCAGCTCGGCATCGCCGTCGAACACTCGGTCAACCATGCCCTGAACTCGGTGACTTGGCTGATCATCGGCATGAACTACTACTACGCGACGCTGCACTTCGTGGTCACCATCGGCGTCCTGGTGTGGCTCTACCGCACGCACCCCGGCCGCTACGCGGCGGCCCGGCTCACCCTCTTCGTGACGACGGGTGTGGCGCTGCTCGGCTACTACCTGTACCCGCTGGCACCCCCGCGCCTGATGACCGGCGGCCACTTCGTGGACACGGTCCAGGTCCACCACACCTGGGGTTCCATGGCGTCCGGCGACCTCAAGAACATGTCCAACCAGTACGCCGCGATGCCGTCCATGCACATCGGCTGGTCCCTGTGGTGCGGCCTGACCATCTTCACCCTGTGCACGATCCCGTGGCTGCGCGTCCTCGGCCTGCTCTACCCGGTGGCCACCCTGGTCGTCATCGTCGCCACCGCCAACCACTTCTGGCTCGACGCGGTCGGCGGCGCCCTGTGCCTCTCCTTCGGCTTCACGGTGGCCCGCGCCTGGTACGGGGCGCTGCCGCACGCGCTGCCGCGGCTGACGCCGGCGCTGCGGCCTACGGAGGCGTAGGGCGGTGTGGCAGGGCCGCCGTCACGGCCTGCGGAGGCCTGGCTCCGCGGCGGTGTCGCCGGGCCGGCCGTCTCACGAACCGTAGAACAGCTCCTCCATGACCGACCGGGCCCGGCGTGCCGTCCGCCGGTACGCGTCGAGCATGTCGCCCGCGTGCCCCGGCCCGTATCCCAGGTATCGTCCCACCGCGGCCAATTCCCGCGACTCGGTGGGGAACGTGTCCCCCGCCCGGCCCCGCACCAGCATCACCGCGTTGCGCACCCGCGTGGCCAGCACCCACGCCTCGTCGAGCGTGGAGGCATCCTCCGGGGACACCAGTCCCGCCTCCTGTGCCGCCGCCAGCGCCTCCCGCGTCCGCGTGGTCCGCAGCGACGCCTCCCCCGCCGCGTGCCGCATCTGGAGCATCTGCACGGTCCACTCCACGTCGGACAACCCGCCCGGCCCCAGTTTGGTGTGCAGCTTGGGGTCGGTGCCGCGCGGCAGCCGCTCGGACTCCATCCGGGCCTTCAGCCGCCGGATCTCCCGCACCGCGTCGTCGCGCAGCCCGCCGCGCGGATACCGCAACGGGTCGATCAGCTCGATGAACCGCCGCCCCAGGTCCTCGTCCCCGGCCACCGGCTCGGCCCGCAGCAGCGCCTGGGACTCCCACACCAGCGACCACCGCCGGTAGTACGCCTCGTACGACTTGAGCGTCCGCACCAGCGGCCCGGACTTCCCCTCGGGCCGCAGATCCGCGTCGACCAGGAGCGGCGGATCCGCGCTCGGGATCTGGAGCAGCCGCCGCGTCTCGGCGACCACCCGGGCCGCGGCCTCGGCGGCCTCCCGCTCGTCGGCGCCCTCCCACGGCTCGTGCACGAACAGCACGTCCGCGTCCGAGCCGTAGCCCAGCTCGTGCCCGCCGAAGCGCCCCATGCCGATGATCGCGAACCGGGTCGGCAGGGTGTCCCCCCATCCCTTGCGCACGACCGCCCGCAGGGTCCCGGCCAGCGTCGCCGCCGTCAGGTCGGACACCGCGCCGCCCACCTGGTCCACGAGCGCGCCCTGATCGGCCTCGGCGGGCCGGGTCTCGGTGCCGTAGGAGCCGACGATGTCGGCGGCGGCGGTACGGAACAGCTCCCGCCGCCGTACGCCGCGCGCCGCCGTGACGCCCTGCTCGGGGGTCTCGGCGCGGCGGACGGCGGCGAGGACCTCCTGCTCCAGCTGGGCGCGGCCGCGCGGTTCGAGGCCGCCCGCGTCACCGTTGCCCAGCAGTGCCACGGCCTCGGGCGCGCGCATCAGCAGGTCGGGCGCGAGCCGCCCGGCCGACAGCACCCGGGCGAGGTTCTCGGCGGCGGCACCCTCGTCCCGCAGCAGCCGCAGATACCAGGGCGTCTTGCCGAGCGCGTCCGACACCTTGCGGAAGTTCAGCAGCCCGGCGTCCGGATCGGCGGAGTCCGCGAACCACCCCAGTAGCACGGGCAGCAGGGTCCGCTGGATGGCCGACTTCCTGGTGACGCCGGAGGCCAGCGCCTCCAGATGCCGCAGCGCGGCCGCCGGGTCGGCGTACCCGAGCGCGACCAATCGCTCCCGCGCGGCTTCCGGCCTCAACCGGGCCTCGCCGGGAGCGAGTTGGGCGACCGCGTCGAGCAACGGCCGGTAGAACAGCTTCTCGTGCAGCCGGCGTACGACGCTGGTGTGCCGTTTCCACTCGCGGGTCAGCTCGGTGATCGGGTCGCTGCGCAGGCCGAGCGACCGTCCGAGCCGGCGCAGATCGGCCTCGTCCTCGGGGACGAGGTGGGTGCGCCGCAGCCGGAACAGCTGGATGCGGTGCTCCAGGGAGCGCAGGAACCGGTAGGCGTCGTCGAGTTGCACGGCGTCCACACGGCCGACGTACCCCCCGGCGGCCAGCGCCTGCAACGCGTCCAGGGTGGAGCCGCTGCGCAGCGACGGGTCGGTCCGCCCGTGCACCAACTGAAGCAGCTGCACGGCGAATTCGACGTCGCGCAGGCCGCCCGGCCCGAGCTTCAGCTCGCGCTCGACCTCTGCCACGGGGATGGTCTCGACCACGCGGCGGCGCATCTTCTGCACGTCGGCGACGAAGTTCTCGCGCTCGGCGGCCTGCCAGACCAGCGGGTCGAGCGCGGCGATGTACTGCCCGCCCAGTTCCAGGTCGCCGGCCACCGGGCGGGCCTTGAGCAGCGCCTGGAACTCCCAGGTCTTGGCCCACCGCTGGTAGTAGGCGACATGGCTGCTGAGGGTGCGCACCAGCGGCCCGTTGCGGCCCTCGGGCCGCAGATTGGCGTCGACCGGCCAGATCGAGCCCTCCACGGTCGTCTCGGAGCAGATCCGCATCATGTGCGAGGCGAGCCGGGTCGCGGCGCGCAGGGCCTTGACCTCGTCGGCACCGTCCGCGGCCTCACCGACGAAGATCACGTCGACGTCGGAGACGTAGTTGAGTTCGTGGCCGCCGCACTTGCCCATCGCGATCACCGCGAGCCGGCACAGCGCGTCGTCCTCGGGCGCGGCGGCCCGCGCGATCCGGAGCGCGGCGCGCAGGGTCGCGGTGGCGAGGTCGGCGAGCTCGGCCGCGGTCTCGGCGACATCCGTGGTGCCGCACACGTCGCGGGCGGCGATGGACAGCAGGCAGCGCCGGTAGGCGACGCGGAGCGCGACCGGGTCGCCGGCCTCGGCGAGCCCGTGCTCGAACTCCTCCACGCCCGGGTGCAGGTCGCGCGGCTCGTAGGTGACCAGCGCCCGCCAGTCGCCCGCGTGCCGGGCGAGGTGGTCGCCGAGCGCAATGGAGGCGCCGAGCACACCGAGCAGCCGGTCGCGCAGCGGTTTGGCCGCTATCAGCGTGTCGAGCAGTTCGCGGCGGGCCTTGGACTCCGGCTGCGCCTCCAGCAGCCGGACCAGCCCGCCCAGCGCGAGATCCGGGTCGGCGGTGGCGCCCAGCGCCTCCAGCAGCACCGGATCGTCCCTCAGCGGCGCGAGGTCCGGCCCGTCCAGCAGCCGCTCGGCGTCCGAGGCATGGATGAAGCCGTGCCGCAGCAGCCGCGTGAAGGTACTGCTCCTGCGCCCCGGCGCCGTCATCCCGGCCTCCCGTCGGATCAAGCCCGTCCTGGCCAGAGCCTATCCGGACTCCCGGGCCGGAGCCCTGACGCCGGTCCCGCTTTCCGCGCGGTCGGAGACCGGACGCACCGCCTGTCACCCCTTACGCACTGGGGGCCCCGGAGCACCGACAGGTGCTTCTTCGGGGATTCCACTCGACATCACGCATACCCCAAGGGGCCGTGAACGTCAGGAAGAGACGCCGCGGGGCCGACGGTTCCGTGACCGTCGGCCCCGTCCGCCGAATCAGCGGAAACCAGCTCTGACCTGCGCCTACAGCACCGGCAGATGCTTCTTCAGTTCGAAGGCCGTGACCTCCGAGCGGTACTCGTGCCACTCGGCGCGCTTGTTGCGGAGGAAGAAGTCGAAGACGTGCTCGCCGAGGGTGTCGGCGACCAGGTCGCTGTTCTCCATCAGGGTCAGGGCCTCACCGAGGTTCTGCGGGAGCGGTTCGATGCCCATCGCGCGGCGTTCGGCGTTGGACAGGGCCCAGACGTCGTCCTCGGCGCCCGGCGGGAGCTCGTAGCCCTCCTCGATGCCCTTCAGACCGGCGGCCAGGAGGACGGCGTAGGCCAGATAGGGGTTCGCGCCGGAGTCGAGGGAGCGGACCTCCACACGGGCGGAGCCGGTCTTGCCGGGCTTGTACATCGGGACGCGGACCAGGGCCGAGCGGTTGTTGTGGCCCCAGCAGATGTACGAGGGGGCCTCGCCGCCCGCGCCCGCGGTGCGCTCGGAGCCGCCCCAGATGCGCTTGTAGGAGTTGACCCACTGGTTGGTGACCGCGGAGATCTCGGCGGCGTGGCGGAGGAGGCCCGCGATGAAGGAGCGGCCCACCTTCGAGAGCTGGTACTCGGCGCCGGACTCGTAGAAGGCGTTCCGGTCACCTTCGAACAGCGACAGGTGCGAGTGCATGCCGGAGCCGGGGAACTCCGAGAAGGGCTTGGGCATGAACGTGGCCTGGAGGCCCTGCTCGAGCGCGACCTGCTTCATGACCAGGCGGAACGTCATGATGTTGTCCGCGGTGGACAGGGCGTCGGCGTAGCGCAGGTCGATCTCCTGCTGGCCCGGGGCGCCCTCGTGGTGGGAGAACTCCACCGAGATGCCCATCGACTCCAGCATGGTGATCGCCTGACGGCGGAAGTCCATGCCGATGGCCTGCGGGGTGTGGTCGAAGTAGCCGGAGTTGTCCGCGGGCGTGGGGCGGGAGCCGTCCAGCGGGCGGTTCTTGAGCAGGAAGAACTCGATCTCGGGGTGGGTGTAGAAGGTGAAGCCGAGGTCGGAGGTGCGGGCCAGGGCGCGCTTGAGGACGTAGCGCGGGTCGGCGAAGGAGGGGGAGCCGTCCGGCATGAGGATGTCGCAGAACATGCGGGCCGTACCGGGGGCCTCGGCGCGCCAGGGCAGGATCTGGAAGGTGGACGGGTCGGGCTTGGCGATCATGTCGGACTCGTAGACCCGGGCGAAGCCCTCGATGGCGGAGCCGTCGAAGCCGATGCCCTCGTCGAAGGCCTGTTCCAGCTCGGCGGGCGCGACGGCCACGGACTTGAGGAAGCCGAGCACGTCCGTGAACCACAGGCGTACGAACCGGATGTCGCGCTCCTCCAAGGTCCGGAGCACGAACTCCTGCTGCTTGTCCATCTTCCGCTTCCCCATCCTTGCTGGTCAGGCCGCCTGTATTCGGTGTCACGGGAGACCGTCGGGCACCTGAGCATCCCACCACGGCCGCGTTTCGCCCGTGTTGCGGAGCCCGTCACCCGGCCGTCGCGCGAGGGCTCTCGCCCCGCGTACCGCAGGCGTACCGCTCTGCCGCCCATCTTGCCCGCTCGCACCGTCATCCGTAATGGCCGAACCGTCACCCACGTGACCGAGGACACGCCTCCATAATTTGCATCTCAAATGCAAGTTTCAATACCGTTTCGATCAGTCGAGCGATCGAGCCCATCCGATCGAGTCATCGAGGAGTCACGATGCTGTCCGAGCAGTCAGCAGCCACCGTCCGCGCCACCCTCCCCGCCGTCGGCGCGGCCATCGGCCAGATCACCGAGCGCTTCTACGCCAGACTGTTCGACGCCCACCCCGAGCTGCTGCGCGATCTGTTCAACCGCGGCAACCAGGCCGCCGGCACGCAGCGGCAGGCCCTGGCCGGCTCCATCGCCGCCTTCGCCACCCACCTGGTGGAGAACCCGGACCAGCGCCCCGACCTGATGCTCCAGCGCATCGCCCACAAGCACGCGTCCCTGGGAGTGGCACCGGAGCAGTACCCGGTCGTCCACGAGCACCTGTTCGCGGCCATCGCCGAGGTGCTCGGCGAGGCGGTGACCCCGGAGGTCGCCGCCGCCTGGACCGAGGTCTACTGGTTGATGGCCAACGCCCTCATCGCCATCGAGAAGCGCCTGTACGAGCAGAGCGAGCAGCGCGGCTGGCGGGAGTGGGAGGTCGTCGAGCGGATCGAGGAGACCGCGGACGTGGCCACCTTCAAGCTGCGCCCCGTCGACGACGCCCCGGTGCCCGGCTACCGCGCCGGCCAGTACGTCTCGGTCGGCGTCGAGCTCCCGGACGGGGCCCGCCAGATCCGCCAGTACAGCCTGACCGCGGCCCCCGGATCGCCGGTGCGGCAGTTCGCCGTCAAGCGGGTGGCCGGCGACGCCACGACGCCCGACGGGGAGGTCTCCCACCACCTGCACGCACACGTGCGCGTGGGAGACGTCCTCCAGCTGTCCGCCCCGTACGGCGACCTCGTCCTGGAGGAGACCGGGGCGCCGCTGCTGCTCGCCTCCGCGGGCATCGGCGTCACCCCGATGATCGCCATGCTGGAGCAGCTCGCCCTGACCGGCCACAGCGCCCCGGTGACCGTGGTCCACGCCGACCGCTCCCCCGCCGCGCACGCGCTCCGCTCCGACCACCAGGCGTACACGGCCAAGCTGCCGGACGCGCAACCGGTCTTCTTCTACGAGCGGTACGACGCCGATGCCGACGACGACGCGGCAGGCGCCGGGCGGCCCGGCCTGGTCGACCTCGGCGACGTCGACGTCCGGGCCGGCACGCGCGCGTACCTGTGCGGCCCGCTGCCCTTCATGCGGGCGGTGCGTGAGCAGCTGATCGGCAAGGGCGTGTCCCCGGCCGACATCCACTACGAGGTCTTCGGCCCGGACCTGTGGCTGGCCCAGCCGGCCGCCTGACCGATCGGGCCGATGGCTCCGAAGGCCGGCCGAGGCGGTGTGCACCGTCTCGGCCGGCCTTCCGGTGTGGTCGTCCTTCCGGGCCTCCCCGGGGCCGGCCGTGCGTGCCCCGCGCTCAGGTGGGCGGCCGCATGGCGGGCAGCCCCAGCAGCAGCGGTCCCGTCGGCGCCGCGACCATGTCGGCGACCGTGAAGGGGTCGAGCGCGGCGTAGAAGGCCTCCTGGGCGCGCCGCAGGGCGCCGCGCAGGCGGCAGTCGGAGCTGAGCGGGCAGGGGATGCTGCCCTCGCAGTCGGCCACGTCGCCCTCGCCCTCCAGGGCACGTACGAGGGCGCCGACCGAGGCGTCGCGGCCCGCTTCGGTGAGCGTCAGTCCGCCGCCGCGGCCGCGGCGGGCCGCGAGCAGACCGCGGTGCTGGAGCTCGGCGACGACCTTCGCGGTATGCGTGTAGGGCACGCCCATGTCGCCCGCGACCTCCCGGGTCGTGGGGCTCGACTCGCCGGCGACCGCGAGCCGCATCAGGACGCGCAGCGCCATGTCGGTGGAACGCAGCAGCCGCATGCGGACAGGGTAGATAATGCGCATCCGCCGTTCAACTTATCGGCGGTCTCCCGGAGGGCGCTCCGGTCCCACTACGATCAGCGGGCCCCTCGGGCACGCACGGCCGCCCGCACGTCACACCCGCCCCTTCCCCCACGAAGGACTCCGCCATGGACTCCGCGCACCCGACCGGCACCGGACAGCACAAGGCCCGCACCGAGGAGATGCGCCGGGCGCAGCGCGCCCGGGAGCGGCGCACGCGGCTGCTCACGGTGGCCGCGAGCGTGGTCGTCGTGACCGGGCTGGTCACCGGCGGCGTGGTGCTCCTGAACTCGGGGTCCTCGGACGCCGCGCCGGCCGCGGCGAGCGAGGGGAAGGGCGGTGACGGCGGGCACTTCGTCACCCGCGCGGACGGCGTACGGACCTGGAAGGGCACGCTGGAGCGCAACCACACCACCGCCCCGGTGACCTATCCGATGGAGCCCCCGGTCGGCGGCGACCACAACCCGGTCTGGCAGAACTGCAACGGCGACGTGTACACCGAACCGGTGAAGAACGAAAGCGCCGTCCACGCGCTGGAGCACGGCGCCGTCTGGGTGACGTACAACAGCAAGGCGTCCACGGCGGACGTGGCCGCGCTCGCGGCGAAGGTGAGGAAGACGCCGTACACGCTGATGAGCCCGGTCGAGGACCAGAAGGACCCCCTCATGCTGTCCGCCTGGGCGCACCAGCGCATGGTGACGAGCGCGAAGGACCCGCAAGTGGACAAGTTCCTCGCCGAGTTCGTCCAGGGGCCGCAGACGCCCGAGCCGGGTGCCACCTGCACGGGCGGGCTGGACCGTTGAGGCACATCGGGCTGATCGCCGGAGCCGCGGCGGCCGCGCTGGTCGCGACGGGGGCGATCACGTACGCGGTCGCCGAGGACAGCGGCGGGGCGCGCCACACCGTGGAGGCGCCCGCCGCCGGCTCCGCGGACGCCGGCTTCGCCCGGGACATGGCGGTCCACCACCAGCAGGCCGTCGAGATGTCGTTCATCGTGCGCGACCGTACGACGGACACCGAAGTGCGCCGCCTCGCCTACGACATCGCGCAGACGCAGGCCAACCAGCGGGGCATGCTGCTGGGCTGGCTCGACCTGTGGGAGCTGCCGAAGGTGTCGGCGGACCCGCCGATGACGTGGATGGGCATGGGCGGCATGCCCGCCGGCCAGGACGGCGCGCTGATGCCCGGCATGGCGACCAACTCCGAGATGCGCAGGCTCGGCGAACTCGGCGGCAGGCAGGCCGAGGTGTTCTACCTCCAGCTGATGACGGACCATCACGAGGGCGGCGTCCACATGGCCGGGGGCTGTGTCGCCCGCTGCACGGTGGGTGTGGAGAAGAGGCTCGCGCGAGGCATGGTCGAATCGCAGCGGTCGGAGATGCGGTTGATGGCCGACATGCTCAAGGAGCGTGACGCGGCGCCCCGTTCATGACCCGGAGGCCCCTTTCATGACTCGGATGCCCCTTTCGTAACCCGGACGCCCCCCTTCGCGCCCCGGACACCCCTTCCCCCCGACTCCCCGGCGGCCGGGGACGAAAGCCGCAATTCGCCGCTCCTGGCGGTTCCTTGGGTTTCTCTTGGCCTTCACATTCCCCTGACATGAACGGTTCATCGGGAAGAGTGGCCCCGATCGTGTGATCCAAACGAAAGATCCTTACCGCCGCGGGCTCTGCGCGGATCGCGCGAGGACCGACCACTCATTGCGTCACATGCGAACGCATCGCAGGGGGTTCTATGAGATCCAACCGTGCCACAGCGCGCGCCGGACTGAGCATGGCGGCGACTCTGCCGCTGCTCGCCGGCGCACTGGCGCTCGGCATACCCGCGCACGCCGCGGACAACCCGGGCCGCAGCGCGCTCGCGGGCACCAGGCCCGTCTGGGCGACGGCCACGGCGGACAAGGGCGCCACCTCGGACAGCGCCCAGGTCCACGCCCGGGTCTACCTGGCCGGACAGGACGCCGCCGGCCTCGCCCAGTACGCCGCGGCGGTGTCCGACCCGTCCTCGGCCTCGTACGGCAAGTACCTGAGCGCCCAGGAGACACAGGCGCGCTTCGGCGCGACGAAGGCCCAGGTGGCCGCCGTGAAGTCGTGGCTGGCGTCGTCGGGGCTGAAGGTCACCTCCGTGACGGCGCACTACGTCGCCGTCTCCGGTGACGTCGCCGCCGCCGAGAAGGCGTTCGGCACCCAGCTGCACAACTTCGCCAAGGGGTCGAAGACCTACCGCGCCCCGGCGCGGACGGCCTCGGTGCCGGCCTCCCTGAACGGCGCCGTCCTGACCGTCACCGGCCTGGACAACGCGCCGCACAAGGCGAAGCACAAGGACCAGCTGCCGCCGCCGGACGACGTGTTCAAGAACGCCGGGCCGTTCTCCACGTACTACGGCTCGAACGTGGCGAGCACGCTGCCCTCCGCGTACGGCCAGAAGGTCCCGTACGCCGTCAAGGGCTACACCGGCAAGGAACTGCGGTCCGCCTACGGCGCCGGCAAGTACACCGGCAAGGGCGTCCGCATCGCCATCACCGACGCGTACGCCTCGCCGACCATCGCCTTCGACGCGGCCGGCTACGCGAAGAAGAACGGCGACAAGCCCTGGAAGACCGGCCAGTTGCGCCAGGTGCTCCCGGCCGGCTACACGGACACGGAGGAGTGCGGGGCGGCCGGCTGGTACGGCGAGGAGACCCTCGACGTCGAGGCCGTGCACGCGGTCGCGCCGGACGCGAACGTCGTCTACGTGGGCGCCGCGTCCTGCTACGACGACGATCTGCTCGACTCGCTGAGCAAGATCGTCGACAACCACCTGGCCGACATCGTCTCCAACTCCTGGGGCGACATCGAGGCCAACGAGACGCCGGACGTCGCGGCGGCCTACGACCAGGTCTTCCAGTTCGGCGCGGTCGAGGGCATCGGCTTCTACTTCTCCTCCGGCGACGACGGCGACGAGGTCGCCAACACCGGTACGAAGCAGGTCGACACCCCGGCCAACTCGGCGTGGGTGACCGCCGTCGGCGGTACCTCGCTGGCCGTCGGCAAGGGCCACAAGTACCTGTGGGAGACCGGCTGGGGCACCCAGAAGGCCTCGCTGTCCAAGGACGGCAAGAGCTGGGCGGGCTTCCCCGGCGCGTTCACCTCGGGCGCGGGCGGCGGCACCAGCCGGACCGTGGCTCAGCCGTCGTACCAGAAGAACGTGGTGCCGAAGGCGCTGGCCACGGCCAACAACAAGGCCGGCAACCGCGTCGTCCCGGACATCGCGGCGATCGCCGACCCGAACACCGGCTTCCTGGTGGGCCAGACGCAGACCTTCCCGAACGGCAAGGAGCAGTACAGCGAGTACCGCATCGGCGGCACCTCGCTGGCCGCGCCGGTCATCGCGGCCGTCCAGGCGCTCGCCCAGGAGGCCCGCGGCGGCAAGGCGATCGGCTTCGCCAACCCGGCGATCTACGCCAAGTACGGCTCGAAGGTGTACCACGACGTGGTGGACCAGCCGACCGGCAAGGACCTCGCGGTCGCGCGGGTCGACTACGTCAACGGCGTCGACGCCGCGGACGGCCTGAGCGTCTCCGTCCGCAGCCTCGGCAAGGACAGCTCGCTCAAGGCGGTCAAGGGCTACGACACCGTCACCGGCGTCGGCTCCCCCGCGAACGGTTACGTGGAGTCCTACCGCCGCTGACACCAGGTCAGCGGCCGTGCGCCCGCCTCTCCTCCGGGAGGAGCGGGCGCACGCGCGCGTGCGGCACTGCGGCGACGTCCCCGGGACGGTCGAGCACGAGCAGGTGGCCGGCGGGTGCGCTCGACCGGAACGCGCCGCCCAGGACCACGGTGAGCGCCCGCTCCCGCCGGGGCGCGCCCCGGCGCGGGTCGTCGGCGGCGAGCACGGTGCCCGGCAGGCCGGACGGCAGCGTCCGCGACCGCCGCAGGGCGGCGAGAACGGGCACCCGGACAACCGGCGCGAGCGCACGGGGCGGCACGGTCACACCCACGCGCGAACCTCTGCCGGCCAGGGCCCACGGCCGACCGGCGGACGAGCCACAGAAGGCGGACGGCTCAAGGCGCCGCAGGGCGGCCCGTCGCGGGCGACTGGACAGTGGCGGCAATACGTCACAGCTTGACCGGTTCCTGCGGGCGCCTGGGCGCAGTGGGTGGCGTACACGAGAGCGGTGAGCACGCCGGACACGTCTGACGGACTCACGGCGGGCCCGCGCGGGTGGTCCGCCTGCGGCGTGGCGAGGCCGGGGGTGCCGGCGGGAACGCGGGAGCGGCGTGGCGGTCCGGCGCCGGGCCGCCACGCCGCTCGCTCCCCGGCGCCGGTCCGCCGCGGCGATCCCCGGCCCCGCGTGGGCGCGGGAGGCGTGGGGTGGCCCACACCTCCGCGCCCGGCTATCGCGTCGCTTTGACGATTACACTGGGCGCGTGCCTCAACTACGTCTCGCCCTGAACCAGATCGACTCGCGCGTCGGAGACCTCGCCGGAAACTCCGAGGCGATCGTCCGCCGGGCCCGGGAGTCCGCCGAGCGCGGAGCGCATCTCGCGGTGTTCCCGGAGATGGCGTTGACCGGGTACCCCGTCGAGGACCTGGCCCTCAGGTCGTCCTTCGTGAAGGCGTCGCGCGCCGCGCTGCGCGCCCTCGCCGCCCGGCTCGCCGCGGAGGGCCTCGGGGAGTTGCCGGTGCTCGTCGGCTACCTCGACCGCGGTGAGACCGCCCAGCCGAAGTACGGCATGCCGGCCGGCGCTCCGCAGAACGCGGCGGCGGTGCTGCACCGCGGCGAGGTGGTGCTGAGCTTCGCCAAGCACCACCTGCCGAACTACGGCGTCTTCGACGAGTTCCGCTACTTCGTCCCCGGCGACACCATGCCGGTCCTGCGGGTGCACGGCGTCGACGTCGCGCTCGCCATCTGCGAGGACCTGTGGCAGGACGGCGGAAGGGTGCCGGCCGCGCGCAGCGCGGGCGCCGGGCTGCTGGTCTCGATCAACGCCTCGCCGTACGAGCGTCTGAAGGACGACGCCCGCCTCGACCTGGTCCGCAAGCGGGCCCAGGAGGCCGGCTGCACCCTCGCCTACCTCGCCATGACCGGCGGGCAGGACGAGCTGGTCTTCGACGGCGACTCGATCGTGGTCGCCCCGGACGGCGAGGTGGTCGCGCGGGCGCCGCAGTTCGCCGAGGACCTCATGGTGCTGGACCTGGATCTGCCGGCGGCCTCGGCGAAGGCGCCCACGGGCGTGGTCGACGACGGTCTGCGCATCGACCGGACGGTGCTGTCCGAGGAGCCGCTGCCGGCCTACGAGCCGGAGCCGGCCGGCGGGTACGCCGCGCGCATGGACGACGACGAGGAGGTCTACGCGGCACTGGTCGTGGGCCTGCGCGCGTACGTGCGCAAGAACGGCTTCCGCTCCGTGCTGATCGGCCTGTCCGGCGGCATCGACTCCGCGCTGGTCGCGGCGATCGCCTGCGACGCGGTGGGCGCGGAGAACGTGTACGGCGTCTCCATGCCGTCCAAGTACTCCTCGGAGCACTCCAAGGACGACGCCGCGGAGCTGGCACGGCGCACCGGCCTCAGCTTCCGCACCGTCCCGATCGCCCCGATGTTCGACGCGTACATGGGCTCCCTGGGCCTGACGGGCCTGGCCGAGGAGAACCTCCAGTCCCGGCTGCGCGGCACGCTGCTCATGGCGGTCTCCAACCAGGAGGGCCACATCGTCCTCGCGCCCGGCAACAAGTCGGAGCTGGCGGTGGGCTACTCGACGCTGTACGGCGACTCGGTGGGCGCGTACGGCCCGATCAAGGACGTGTACAAGACGTCGGTCTTCCGACTGGCCGAGTGGCGCAACCGGGCCGCGGCCGAGCGGGGCGAGGTCCCGCCGATCCCGGAGAACTCCCTCACCAAGCCGCCGAGCGCGGAGCTGCGCCCCGGCCAGGTCGACACCGACTCGCTCCCGGACTACCCGGTGCTGGACGCGATCCTGGAGCTCTACGTCGACCAGGACAAGGGCGCCGACCTGATCGTCGCGGCCGGATACGACCGCGAGCTGGTCACGAAGACGCTCCGCATGGTCGACACGGCCGAGTACAAGCGGCGCCAGTACCCGCCGGGCACGAAGATCTCCGCGAAGGGCTTCGGGAAGGACCGGCGCCTGCCGATCACGAACGGCTGGCGGGAGTCGGCGTAGGCGCCGGGTCCTGTACAGGGGGGTACGGGGGCGTGCGGGTCCCCCGGGGCTAGGCCCCCGGACCACCCGCACCGCCCTCGGCCCGGACGGCTTCGTCCCGGAGTTCCCCCGTGCTCGTCGCGCGGGAAGGGACCCCCGTACGGGCTGTGGACGGCATGTGCGAGGCAACCACGCGCTCCCGCCCCGCCCGCACGGCACCGGCGGTCGCGGCACCCGCCCGCCGCAGGTCCACCCGGTACGCCAGGCCGGCCACCGTGAGGCCCAGCACCGCGAGGACGGCCCCCGCGAGCGCCGGCGAGGTCACGCCGAGGCCCGCGGCGAGCGCCAGCCCGCCGATCCAGGCGCCGCCCGCGTTCGCCAGGTTGAACGCGGCCTGGTTGGCCGCGGAGGCCAGGGACGGGGCCGTGGACGCCTTCTCCATGACCATGAGCTGGAGCGGCGAACCGGTGACGAACGCCGCCGTGCCCAGCAGGGCCACCGCGAGGGCCGCGCTCCACTCGGTCCGCATCAGCAGCGGGAACAGCGCCAGCACGACCGCCAGCGCGGTGAGACCTCCGAACAGCGTGCCCCGCGTCGAGTGGTCGGCCAGGCGCCCGCCCAGCAGGTTGCCGACGGTCGCGCCCACCCCGAACAGGGCCAGCAGCAGCGTCACTCCGGCCTCGGCGTACCCGGCGGAGCCGGTGAGCATCGGCGTGATGTAGCTGTACGCCGAGAACAGCGCGCCGAAGCCCGCCACGGTCGTCAGCAGGGCCAGCCAGACCGGGAGGGAGCGCAGGGCGGCCAGTTCGCGGCGCAGTCCGGCCGCGGGGGCGTGGCCGCGGTCGCGCGGGACCAGCAGGACGAGGGACGCTATCGCGGCGACCCCGATCACGCTGACCGCGAGGAAGGTCACCCGCCAGCCGAGGCGCTGGCCCATGAGCGTGGCGGCCGGGACACCGACGACGTTCGCCAGGGTCAGGCCGAGCATCATCAGGGACACCGAGCGTGCCCTGCGCTCCGGCGGCACCATGGTCGCCGCGACGACGGCGCCCACCCCGAAGAAGGCGCCGTGCGGCAGTCCGCTGAGGAAGCGGGCGGCCAGCAGCCAGTCGTAGCCGGGGGCGAGGGCGGACAGCGCGTTGCCGACGACGAACAGGGCCATGAGGCCGATCAGGACGTGCCGGCGGGGCAGCCGCGAGGTGACGGCGGCCAGCAGCGGGGCGCCGATGACGACGCCCAGCGCGTACGCCGAGACCAGGTGCCCGGCGGCGGGGATCGAGACGTGCAGGTCGTCGGCGACGTCGGGGAGCAGCCCCATGATGACGAACTCGGTGGTACCGATGCCGAAGGCGCCCACGGCGAGGGCGAGCACAGCCAGGGGCATGGAGGGCCTTTCAGAGCTTCGAAGCGGGCGGGGCAGGAGTTCCCGTACCGCGGAGATCCGCTTATGTTCAGAGACGGAACAAAGCGTCTCAGGCCCAGTATTCCAGCAGGTTAAGACCCGGTTGCCGATGTGGTGACGTTCACACTCGCGGCCACCGGCAGATGGTCGCTGCCCGTACGCGGCAGGGTCCAGGAGCTCACCGGCTCCACTCCCCTGACCATGATCTGGTCGATCCGCGCCATCGGGAACGACGCCGGCCAGCTGAACCCGAAGCCGCTGCCCGCGGCGCCCTGGGTGGAGCGCATCTGGGAGGTGACGGCGTTGAGCGAGCGGTCGTTCATGGTGCCGTTCAGATCGCCGAGCAGGACCACCCGGGGCAGTTGCTCACCGGCGATCGCCTCGCCCAGCGCGTCCGCGCTCTCGTCGCGCTGCGCGGCGGTGAAGCCGGCGTTCAGCTTCACCCGCACCGAGGGCATGTGGGCCACGTACACCGCGACGGGCCCCTCGGGCGTCCCCACGGTGGCGCGCAGGGCGCGTGTCCAGCCCAGCTTGATGTCGACGGAGCGGACGCCGCTGATCGGGTACTTGCTCCACAGCCCGACCGTGCCCTGCACCGTGTGGTACCGGTACGCCGGCGCGAGCGTCCGCTCGTAGACCGGGAGCGCGGACGTCTTCAGCTCCTCCAGGGCGAGCACCTGGGCGCCGGAGGCGGCCAGATCGCGGGCGGTGCCGGACGGGTCGGGGTTGTCGGCGTTGACGTTGTGCGTGGCGACCGTCAGTTCGCCACCGGTGCCCGTCTTGTCGGTGAGCAGGCCGCCGAACTGGTTGAGCCAGACGATCCCGGGCAGCAGCACGGCGATCAGCGCGATCGGCGACCTGCGCACCAGGGCCAGTACCAGCAGCACCGGTACGAACAGGCCCGCCCACGGCAGGAAGGTCTCGGTGAGACTGCCGAGGTTGCCGATCCGGTTGGGGATCTGCGCGTGCGTCAGCATCACCAGGGCGAGGACGACCGCGAGCGCGGCGATGAGGAGGCCCCGGCGCCACAACCGCGCGTCGCCGCGCCGGCCGTCGGAGAAGCCGTGCGCCAGGCGCCGGAGCCGGTCTCCTGGGCGCTCGGGCCCCGAGCCGCCCGCCGTCTCCGTCACGTACGCCTGTCGCGCCATACCGTCGCCTCACTGCCTGCCGTGCACACCGTTCACCCCCGTGTTCTACGACCCTAGGGGATGATCGGCACCGTTCCCGCCGTCCTCGACGGCCGTACGGGCAGGATGACGAAGAAGTCGGCGCGCGGAGTTCCGGTTGCGCCGCCCACAGCCCTGTCTGTGACGAAACGCGCACATCAGCGCGGAGAACTGACAGGCCGTAGCCCTTCGAGCACCGCGTCCACTATCTGCTCCGACAGACCCTCGGGCAGGCCGGCGTCGGGGCGCATCACGGTGCGCACCAGCATGGGGCCCACGAAGAGGTCGCCGAGCAGGTCGACGTCGATGTCCCGGCGCAGTTCGCCGTCGCGCTGCCCGCGGCGCAGGACCTCCACCTGGAGTCTGCGCCGCGGCTCGACCACGGTCGCGTGGTAAGCGCACCAGATCTTCGGGCTGCTCTTCATCTGGGCGTAGACGTTGTGCAGGATGAGCGAGCTGCGGCTCACCAGGCCGCGGCGGCGCAGCTGTTCGAGGATGGCCACGAGGTCGTCGCGCATGGAGGTGCCCGGCAGATCGGGGTCGGGGGGCTCGGCGGCGCGTACGACGTCGACGAACAGCTCCTCCTTGCCGCTCCAGCGCCGGTAGATGGTGGCCTTGCCGACGCCCGCGGTGCGGGCGATGCGTTCTATGGAGAGTTCGGCCAGCGGCACGCCGTCCTCCAGCAGCTTCATCACGCCCTCCACGATGGCGCGTTCCACCGCTTCGCTGCGGGGGCGCCCCCGCACGGGGGCGTCGGCAGCGGCGTGGCTGTCGGCAGGGCTCACGTAGGCCGTCCTTTCGTCGTACAGGGAGATTGTCCTATCGGGCGGTCGCCGGTGGGTTCACCCCACCGACGGCCTCCTCCGGCCGGCAGTCCCCCGTCGCCGCGTGGCCCCCGTGCCGCGGCTACTCCACCGCCGCCACCAGTTCCTCTTCCTCCTCGCCCTTCTGCGGCAGGGCCTCCTTGCCCGGCAGGAACACGGCCACCACGACCGCGCCGACGAGCGCGACCACGGTGCCGCACAGCGCGGTGACGTGCATGGCGTGCAGGAAGGCGTCGTTGGCCGGGCCGATCAGGGCCTTGCCCTGCGGGCCGAGCTTGGCGGCGACGCCGAGGGTGGCCTCGATGGACTCGCCGGCCTTGTCCCGCAGTCCGGCCGGCAGCAGGCCGAGCTTGCCCTCGATGTCGTTGCGGTACGCCGTCGAGAGCACCGAGCCGAGGACGGCGATGCCGAGGGCGCCGCCGACCTGGCGGAAGGTGTTGCTGAGCGCGGAGGCCGAGCCGGCCTTCTCGCGGGGCAGCGCCTGCATGATGACGACGCTGGTCGGCGTCATGATGTGCGCCATGCCGGTGCCCATGAGGAAGAAGACGACCTCCAGCAGCCAGATCGGCGTGTCGGCCTCGAAGCCGGCGAAGGCGGCCAGCATGGCGGCGAGCAGGATCAGTCCGCCCGTGGTGGTGGCCTTGTTGCCGAAGCGGTCGACGACCAGCCGGGCCCGCGGCGCGAAGATCAGCTGCGCGACGGCGAGCGGCAGCATCAGCACACCGGACTCCAGCGGCGAGTAGCCGCGCACGCTCTGGGTGTAGAAGACGCCGAAGAACGTCACGCCCATCAGCGCGAAGAAGACCAGCGCGATGGCGGTCATGGCGGCCGAGAAGACCTTGTTCTTGAAGTACGTGACGTCCAGGGACGGGTGGTCGCTGCGCTTTTCGTAGACCACGAAGGCCGCGAGGACGAGCAGGCCCGCCACGATCGTCGACAGCACGGTCGCGTTGGTGAAGTCGGCGAGCTCGCCGCCCCGGATGATGCCGTAGACGAGCAGGACCAGACCGACGACGGACAGCACCACGCCGATCGGGTCGAGTCGGCCGGGCCGCGGGTCGCGGGAGTCGGGCACCAGCCACAGCATCAGCGCGACCGCGAGGATGACGATGGGAACGTTGACCAGGAAGACCGAGCCCCACCAGAAGTGGTCCAGGAGCAGACCGCCGGTGATCGGGCCGATCGCGATGGCCAGGCCGACGCCGCCCGCCCAGATGCCGATGGCCTTGGGCTGCTCCTCGCGCTCGAACACGTTCATCAGGACGGCCAGGGTGGCCGGCATGACGAAGGCGGCGCCGAGAGCCATCACGGCGCGGAAGGCGATGAGTTGGCCCGGCGAGCCGGACTCGGCGGCCAGCGCGGAACCGGCGCCGAACACGACGAGGCCGCCGATCAGGACCTTCTTGCGTCCGATGCGGTCGCCGACCAGGCCCGAGGTGAACAACAGGCCCGCGAAGACGAGGGTGTAGGCGTTGATCGCCCACTCCAGCTCGCTCTGCGTGGCGCCCAGGCCGGTCGGGGCGGGGGTCGAGATGGTCTTGATCGCGACGTTCAGGATCGAGTTGTCGAGCACCACTATCAGCAGGCTCAGCATCAACACGCCGAGAATCGCCCAACGGCGGCGGTGCACCGCTTCCGGAACCCGGGGGCCGTGGGCGGCACGGTCGGCAGGATTAGTCATGGCGCCGAGCGTAGGGCACTTCCGATACGAGACCGTCTCGTATCGGAATCCTTTACCCAGATCTTACGCCCTCTGTGCCGAGACGTTGCGCACACGGGGCTCCTCTGGCCGCGTCCGGCACGAGGTGCCACCATGAGAGGGATCCGGGGACGCCGTAAGGGTGCCCCGAGATGACTGAAGGAGCCGTTGTCATGACGCAGCTTTCGGCTGCCCACAACAAGCCCTCCGACGGCAGCAAGGCGCTGTACGGGGGTAAGGGCACCCGCCGCATCACTGTTCGCGACATCTCCCTCGCCAAGGAACGCGGCGAGAAGTGGCCCATGCTCACCGCCTACGACGCGATGACCGCGTCCGTCTTCGACGAGGCCGGCATCCCGGTGATGCTGGTCGGCGACTCCGCGGGCAACTGCCATCTCGGCTACGAGACGACCGTGCCCGTCACGCTCGACGAGATGACCATGCTGTCGGCAGCGGTCGTCCGCGGCACCCGCCGCGCCCTGATCGTCGGCGACCTCCCCTTCGGCTCCTACCAGGAGGGCCCGGTGCAGGCGCTGCGCTCGGCGACCCGGCTGGTGAAGGAGGCGGGCGTCGGCGCGGTGAAGCTGGAGGGCGGCGAGCGTTCCCACGAACAGATCCGGCTCCTGGTGGAGTCCGGCATCCCGGTCATGGCCCACATCGGCCTGACCCCGCAGTCCGTCAACGCCATGGGTTACCGCGTCCAGGGCCGCGGCGAGGAGGCGGCGCAGCAACTGCTGCGGGACGCGAAGGCCGTTCAGGACGCGGGCGCGTTCGCGGTGGTCCTGGAGCTGGTGCCGGCCGAACTGGCCGCCGAGGTGACCCGGGTGCTGCACATCCCGACGGTCGGCATCGGCGCCGGCCCCGAGACGGACGCGCAGGTGCTGGTGTGGACCGACATGCTCGGGCTGACCGGCGGGCGCGTGCCGAAGTTCGTCAAGAAGTACGCCGACCTGCGCGAGGTCATGGGCAACGCGGCCAAGGCCTTCGCGGAGGATGTGGTGGGCGGGACGTTCCCCCTGGAGGAGCACTCGGTGCACTGACCTCCGGTTGAGCCATCGCGGTACCAGGGCAGCCCCCGCCGATCTTCCCCCGTCGGCGGGGGCTGCCGGTTTCCCGGACGGTGGCCCGGGGTTGCGGCTGGAGGGACTTACCGTGCCCGACAGGTGCCGGTCAGCCGTCTGTCGGTGGGCTGTCGGTGGTTTGTCGGTGGGGGCTGGCACCGTTCGGGGCATGACGCGAATCGACGACAACCCCGGCGGCGTGCCGAACGCCGTGACCGTGCGGGGGCTGGTCAAGCACTACGGCGAGACCAAGGCGCTGGACGGCGTGGACCTGAACGTGCGCGAGGGCACCGTGATGGGCGTGCTCGGGCCGAACGGAGCCGGCAAGACCACCCTCGTACGCATCCTGTCCACCCTGCTCGCCCCGGACGCCGGGCAGGCCACTGTGGTCGGCTACGACGTCGTCCGCCAGCCCCGGCAGCTGCGCCGGGTCATCGGACTGACCGGACAGTACGCCTCCGTGGACGAGAAGCTCCCCGGCTGGGAGAACCTCTACCTGATCGGCCGGCTCCTCGACCTGCCGCGCAAGGAGGCCCGCGCCCGCGCCGACGAGCTGCTGGAGCGGTTCTCGCTCACCGAGGCCGCGCGGCGGCCGGCCCGCACCTACTCCGGCGGCATGCGGCGGCGGCTCGACCTCGCCGCCTCGATGATCGGGCGGCCCGCCGTCCTGTTCCTGGACGAACCGACCACGGGCCTCGACCCCCGCACCCGCAACGAGGTGTGGACCGAGGTCAAGGCGATGGTCGGCGACGGGGTCACCGTGCTGCTGACCACCCAGTACATGGAGGAGGCCGAACAGCTCGCCTCCGAGCTGACCGTCGTCGACCGCGGCAAGGTCGTCGCGGGCGGCGGCATCGAGGAGCTGAAGGCGAAGGTCGGCGGGCGCACCCTGCGCGTGAAGCCGGCCGACCCGCTCGAAGTGCGCCCGCTGGCCGGGATGCTCGACGAGCTGGGCATCACCGGGCTCGCCGCGACGACCGTCGACACCGCGACCGGCTCCCTGCTCGTGCCGGTCCTCAGCGACGAGCAGCTGACCGCCGTGGTCGGCGCGGTCACCGCGCGCGGTATCACGATCACCTCCATCACCACCGAACTGCCCAGCCTGGACGAGGTGTTCCTGTCCCTCACCGGCCACCGCGCCAGTGCCCCGCAGGACACCGTGCCCGCCGACACCCGCGAAGAGGTCGCCGTATGAGCGCCGTCACCACGACCCCGCTGGGCTCCCCCGGCCTCAAGGCCGACGCCCGGATCCCGCTGCGCAGCCATCTGCGGCACACCGGCGCGCTGGTCCGCCGCAACCTGCTGTGGATCCGGCAGGACCCGGAGTCGATGTTCGACGCGATCCTGTTCCCGGTGATCTTCACTCTGCTGTTCGTGTACGTCTTCGGCGGCTCGATCGGGCAGTCGCTGGGCGGCGGGCAGCAGCAGTACGTGCAGTACATCGTGCCCGGCCTGATGGCCATGATGGGGATGAACCTGGCCCAGAGCGTGGGCACCGGCTTCAACCAGGACTTCAACTCCGGTGTCATGGACCGCTTCCGGTCCCTGCCGATCGGGCGCGGCTCGGTGCTGTTCGCCAAGATCTCGGTGGAGCTGCTGCGGATGATGATCGCGACGGCCGTCCTGCTGGTCGTCGGCGTCCTCGTGGGCTTCGAGATCGAGAACTGGCCCGGCCTGTTCGCCGCCGTAGGGCTGTCGGCGGTGTTCGGCTCGGCGCTGATGTGGGTGTTCCTCACGCTCGGCGTGGTGATGAAGAACGCCCAGTCCGTGCAGGCGATGGGCTTCCTGGTGCTGATGCCGCTGCAGTTCGGCTCGTCCATCTTCGCCCCGCCCGGGACGATGCCGGGCTGGCTGCGGAACTTCACCGAGTACAACCCGCTGTCCGCCCTCGCGGACAGCGCCCGCGGGCTGATGGTGGGCGGCCCGGTGGCGCACAGCCTGTGGTTGACGCTGGCCTGGTCGGCGGGGATCACGGCGGTGATGGCGCCGGTGGCGATCCACAAGTTCCGCACCAAGAGCTGACCGCACGGCCTCGCACCGGTGCGGCTCAGATCAGGGCGGCGGCCTCCTGCGGGGACAGGCCGCCGCCCTCCGCGTACGCGGCCTGGTACGCCTCCTCGCCGAGCAGCGCCCGCGTGCGCGCGACGACCGCGTCGTAGACATGGCGTTCCAGGGACGAGGGGACGTGGCGGGGCGGCAGCAGGGCGTCGGCGGCGCCGACGCAGCGGGCGGCGTCCCGGGCCCTGCGTCCGCCGTCCACACCGGCCAGGGCCGTGGCGCCGATGGTCAGGTACGCCGAGCGCATATGGGGCGCGATGGCCTGGGACAGCGGGTTCTGGGCCTGCTCCAGCGCCCGGCGGGACTTGTCGAGGGCGTTCTCGTAGTCGCCGTCGGCCGCGTCCAGCCAGGCCTCCGCGCCGAGGATGAAGGCGTCGAAGACGACAAAGTGCGCGATGCCGAACTCCTCGCGCAGCAAGAGCAGTTGCTCACGCGCCTCGGGGATTCGGCCGGCCATGCCGAGCCAGCCCGCGAGGTAGAGCCGGGCGGCGGGCATGGCGTCGTTGTGGCCGTTGCGGCTCTGCTCGATGACCTCGCGCAGCAGCCGTTCGCCCTGTTCGGCGTCGCCCGCCTCCATCAGCACGCTGCCCAGGCGGGCGTTGAGGACGGCGACCTGGGCGGGGGCGCCGAGGCGTTCGGCGTGCTCGATGGCCGCCCGGTAGTCGGCGGCGGCCGGCAGGTAGGCGCCGGTGCGCTCGAGGGCCTCCGCGCGCGCGGAGAGCGCCTCGGCGGTTCCCCAGGAGTCCCCGAGGCGGCGGAAGATCTCCAGCGACTCGTCGGCGTCCCGGCCCGCGTCCCCGGCCCAGTCGGTGCGGTTGGCCAGTAGGTTGGCGCGCCACTGGAGGGCGTGGGCCAGCTCCCACTCGAACCCCGGGGTCTCGCGGCAGGTGCGTACGGCGGCGTCGGTGATCTCGCGCAGGCGTTCCACGTCGCCGGTCAGCATCACCGCGAACATCCAGAGCATGCCGGGGCTGCGGCAGATCTGCGGCTGGCCGGGCTGGTAGACCTCGGCGATGAGCCGCAGTTTCCGTTTCGCCTCGGGCGACTCCCAGGCCTCCAACTCGGTGTCCATGCAGGAGAGATGGACGAGGTGCAGGCCCCGGCGCGCCTCGGCGAGGACCTCGCCCGTCATCGGGGGCGGGGCGTCCGTGCACCGCTGCCAGAGGGGTGCGGCGCGCCGGACCGGCTCGGTGAAGGGGTCGGGACCGAGCGTCATGATCTCGCCGCACCAGTTGCGGGCCTCGATGCGCATGTCGCGCATCTGCCAGTAGCCGGCGAGCGAGAGGAGCAGGCACAGGGCCTCCTGCTCGTCGCGTACGGCGACGGCGTGGCGCAGGGCGGAGCGCAGGTTCTCGTACTCCAGCTCGAACCTGGCGATGGCCGCCTGTTGTCCGGAGCCGCGCAGCAACGGGTCGGTGGTGCGGGCCAGTTCGCGGTAGTACGTCAGGTGGGCGCGCCCGGTCTCGGTGCGGCCGCCGGCCTCGTCGAGCCGCTCCCCGGCGTACTCGGCGACGGTCTCCAGCAGCCGGTAGCGCATCCCGCCGTCGGCCGCGGGGGTGGCCACCACGAGGGACTTGTCGACGAGGGAGGCGAGGGCGTCGAAGGCGGCGGGGCCGCACACGGCCTCGGCGGCGGCGAGGTCGCAGCCGCCGGCGAAGACGGACAGCCGGCTCAGGACGTTCCGTTCCTCGGCGTCGAGCAGGTCCCAGGACCAGTCGACGACGGCCCGCAGGGTCTGCTGGCGGGGCAGGACGGTACGGCTGCCGGAGGTGAGCAGGCGGAAGCGGTCGTCGAGCCGGTCGGCGATCTGCCGTGGGCCCAGCATCCGCAGCCGGGCGGCGGCGAGTTCGATGGCGAGCGGCAGCCCGTCCAGGCGCAGGCAGATCTCTGCGCAGGCGTCCGCGGTGTCCTGGTCGGCGTCGGGGCGGAACCCGGGCCGTACGGCGGCCCCGCGGTCGGCGAGCAGCCGCAGCGCGACCGGCTCGGGCAGCGGCTCGACCGGCCGCAGCACCTCACCGGGTATGCCCAGGGGTTCCCGGCTGGTGGCGAGGACGGTGAGGTGGGGGCAGCGGGCGAGCAGTTCCTCGACGAGGCGGGCCGCCGCGTCGACGACGTGCTCGCAGTTGTCGAGCAGGAGCAGCATGCGGCGCCGGGCGCAGTGCTCCACCAGCCGGTCGACGGGGTCGTCGTGCCGCTCGGCGACCACCGCCCGCATCTCCTCGGCCCCGGCGCCGTACAGCACGGTCTCGCGGGCGCCGACGGCCGTGAGCACGGCCTCGGGCACGGCCTCGGCGTCGTCGACGGGGGCGAGTTCGGCCAGCCACACCCCGTCCCGCGGCACCGGCCGCAGGGCCTCGGCGGCCTCCTGCGACAGCCGGGTCTTTCCGGCCCCGCCCGGCCCGAGCAGCGTCACGAGACGCGCGGCCCCGAGGTCGGCCCGGATCGTCTCGATGTCGGCCTCGCGGCCCACGAAGGAGGTGAGCCGGGCGCGGAGGTTGCTCGGGGGCCGGAAGGTGACCGTCACGGGGGCCGCGGTGGGGTACGCCCGCTCGCCCCCGGCGCCGGCCGGCACACCGGCGAGGGCTGCCGTCGCGGGGGCCGCGGTGCTCTCGGCGGCGCGCGGCCCCGGCCTCGTGCCGGAACCGGGCGCGGCGGTCCGGGTCCCGGCGCCCGCGGCCGGGCCGGGCTCCTGGCGCGGCCCGCCGGCGGGGCGCCGCCCGTGCGGCCCCAGCAGTTCCGCGTGCAGCGCGCGCAGTTCCGGGCCCGGGTCGGAGCCGAGGCGGTCGGCCAGCAGACGGCGTACGTCCTCGTAGGCGGCCAGGGCCTCCGCGGTGCGGCCCGCGTCGCGCAGGGCGCGCAGGCGGAGGGTCTGGAGGGGTTCGTCCAGGGGGTGGGTGTCGCACAGGGCGGTCAGCTCGGGCAGGCTCTGCTCGGCGTACCCGAGGGCGAGGGCGGCGGTGAGGCGGGCGCGGCGCACGTCCAGGTGACGGGTGTTCCAGCGGGCCGCCTCGGCGGTGCGGTCGGGCAGGTCGGCGAGGGCGGGGCCGCGCCACAGCGCGAGGGCGTCGTCGAGGACGACGGCCGCCTTCGCGGGGTCGCCGTCGCCCAGCGCGCGCAGGCCCTCCCCGGCCAGCCGCTCGAAGCGGTGCAGGTCGACGTCGTCGGCCGCGGCGGCGAGCCGGTAGCCGCCCTCCGCGGAGGCCACCGCGTCCGCGCCGAGCGTCCGGCGCAGCCGCCCGACCAGGGCCTGGAGCGCGCCCGTGGCGTCGGCGGGTGGTTCGTCGTCCCACACCTCGTCGACGAGGACGCGCACCGGGACCGTACGGCCGGGACGCAGGGCGAGCACGGTCAGCAGGGCACGCAGCCGCGCCCCGCCGACCGGGACGGCGGTGCCGTCGGGGCGGAGCACCTGGGTGGTGCCGAGGATGCGATAGCGCACGGGGTCCATTGTCACCGGTGGTGTCACGGCCGGTCACGGGATTTCCGCGGCGCGGCGCCCGGTAGGTCCCGGAACCCGGGACCCGGGGCGGGACGTTCTCCCCGTGTGCCCGGTACGGTCGGGCTCGCCGGACGAACCGTACGAGCACAGGAGCCGTCCCCCATGACGTCCGTCACCACCCACCGCGGCGACCGCCGGGTCAGCCCCGTCTTCCTCGGCATCCTGGCCGTCACCGCGGTCGCGGGCTGGGGCGCCTGGACCGGATTCCACCCGATTCCGGCCCGCCCGGGCCTGTCCGTGTTCCTGTTCGTGACCGCGGCCTGGATCGTCTCGCTGTGCCTGCACGAGTACGCGCACGCGCGCACCGCGCTGCACAGCGGTGACGTCACGGTCGGCGCCAAGGGCTACCTGACGCTGAATCCGCTGAAGTACACACACGCCGTACTGAGCATCCTGCTTCCGCTCCTGTTCCTGGTCATGGGCGGGATCGGGCTGCCCGGCGGCGCCGTGTTCATCGAGCGCGGCCGGATCCGGGGCCGCTGGCGGCACAGCCTGGTCTCGGCGGCGGGACCGCTGACGAACGCGCTGTTCGCGGTGGTGTGCACGGCCCCGTTCTGGCTCGACGCGCTGAACGGCGTGCCCGGCGAGTTCCGGTTCGCGCTGGCCTTCCTCGCGCTGCTCCAGGTGACGGCGGCGATCCTGAACTCCCTGCCGGTCCCGGGCCTGGACGGCTACGGCGTGATCGAGCCCTGGCTGTCGCCCGGCGTCAAGCGCCAGGTGCAGTCGATCGCGCCGTTCGGCGTGCTGCTGGTCTTCGCGCTGCTGTTCCTGCCGTCGGTCGGGAGCGCCTTCTTCGACATGATCCACGCGATCCTGCGTCACCTGGGCGTCGGGTACCTGGACCAGGCCTGCGGCTGGGACCTGTACCGCTTCTGGGACAGCCCCAGCGCGCTGTGCACGGTCAGCCGGTGACGGAGCGGTCCTGCCCCGTCCGGCCGCGGCGGGCGTAGTACCAGGTCATGTTGGACGACAGCCCGGCCAGCAGGATCCACACCACCCCGAGCCAACTGCCCTGGACGAAGGAGACCACGGCCGCGGCCACCGCGAGCACGCAGACGATCAGGGCGTAGAGGGCGAGTCGCCGGGCCGGGCCGGACGGGGGCGAGGGCTGCATGGCGGTCGGCTCCTGTCGGGGGACACTGCTTCGAGCATGGCGGAGGCCTCCGTGCGGAAGCGTCCGGCAACAGTGTCCCCCATCGGCTCATACGTCCGTGATGCGGAGTCCCGCGTGCGCCTTGTAGCGGCGGTTGACCGAGATCAGGTTCGCGACCAGCGACTCCACCTGGTGGGCGTTGCGCAGCCGCCCGGCGAAGACTCCCCGCATGCCGGGGATGCGGCCGGCCAGCGCCTGGACGGTCTCCACGTCGGCGCGCTCCTCGCCGAGGACCATCACGTCGGTGTCGATCCGCTCGATCCCGGAGTCCTGGAGGAGGACCGCCGACAGGTGGTGGAAGGCCGCCGTCACCCGTGAGTCCGGCAGCAGGGCCGCGGCCTGCTCGGCGGCGCTGCCCTCCTCCGGCTTGAGGGCGTAGGCGCCCTTCTTGTCGAAGCCGAGCGGGTTGACGCAGTCCACGACGAGCTTGCCGGCCAGTTCCTCCCGCAGGGCCTGGAGGGTCTTGCCGTGGCCCTCCCACGGCACGGCGACGATCACGATGTCGCTGCGGCGCGCGGTCTCGGCGTTGTCGGCGCCCTCGACGCCGTACCCGGTCTCCTCGGCCGCCGCCCGGGCCCGCTCGGCGGCCCGCGAGCCGATGATCACCTTCTGCCCGGCGCGGGCGAGCCGGTAGGCCAGGCCCTTGCCCTGCGGACCGGTTCCCCCGAGCACGCCCACGACCAGCCCGGAGACGTCGGGGAGGTCCCAGGGGTCCTTGGCGGGGGCCTTGTGTGCACTGTCGCTAGAGGTCATGCGCCGACTCTACGTCCGCGGCCCCGCTGCCGCCGGGTCCCCCGGAAGGGCGAAGGCGGACCGAAGTCCGCGCCGGCCGCGCCCGTTTGCGGCAGGATGCGCGCGTATGGACGCCGTACGGGTCACGCTGCTGCGCGAGGTGCTCGCCGGAACGGAGTGGCTGGGGGCCACCCGGCGGTTCGCGGGAGTGCTGCGGGGGTCCGTGGTGTCGCACGGGGGCGGGCTGCTGCTCGTGGGCACACCGGAGGACGAGCCCTGGCACCTGGCGGCGCATCTGGTGGACGAGGCCGCCTGGTCGGGCACCCCGGAACTGGCCCCGACGCTCGTCCGGCACGCCCCGCGCCCCGCCGACCGGGAGCACCTGGCCGTGGGGCTGGGGCGGCTGGCGGCGGCCCGGCGCGGCGAGACGCTGCTCGTGGTGGCCCCGGAGGAGCCCGCCCCGCTCCTGGAGCGCGTGCACGAGGCCCGGCGGGCCGGAGCGACGGTGCTGGTCCTGGGCTCCGGCGGGGGCGAACTGGAGGCGATGGCGCACGAGACGCTGGCGGTGCCGCCGGGGGCCGAGCTGGACCTGGACACCGTGCAGCACCTGGTGAGCGCGGCAGCCGGGGAGAACGCGCTGCCGGCCCCGCGCGGCCGCGGCCGCTTCCGGGACCGCCTGTCGCGGCTGACGGACCTCCTGACGGCGCCTCCACCACCGCGCTGGTAGCGGCGCCCGGGAAAACCGGTTGCCGCCGGCCCTCCCCCTGCCGACGATGGCCCCTCGTGACCGACGACTCCCCCGCCCCTGCCCCCGAAATCCCCGGCGCTTCCGGTGGCTCCGGCCTGCGGGCCGTGCTCCCCGACCTCGCCCCCTGGAGGGCCTCGCGCGACTTCCGGCGGCTGTGGGTGTCGGGCCTGATCACGAACTTCGGCAGTTTCCTGACCTTCGTCGCGCTGCCGGTGCAGCTGAAGGAGCTGACCGGTTCGGCCGCGGCGGTGGGCGCGCTCGGAGCCGTGGAGCTGGTCCCGCTGATCGTGTTCGGGCTGTACGGCGGGGCGCTCGCGGACGCGCTGGACAAGCGCCGGCTGATCCTGTGGACCGAGGTCGGGCAGGGACTGCTCAGCGCGGCGCTGCTGGCCGGAGCGCTGCTGCCGCACCCGGCCGTCTGGCCGCTCTACGTGATCGCCGCCCTCTGTGCCGCCCTGACCTCCGTGCAGCGGCCCGCGCTGGACTCGCTGTGGCCGCGGATCGTGGCCCACGAGCACCTCACGGCGGCGACCGCGCTCAACTCGCTGCGCTGGACGGTCGGCGGGGTGGCGGGCCCGGCCGCGGCGGGCGTGGTGGTCGCGTACGCGGGCCTGTCCTGGGCGTACGCCGCGGACGTGCTGACGTTCGCGGTCTCGGTCGTCCTGGTGGTGCGCATCGCCGCCCAGCCGGCCACCCACGAGGCCGCGAAGCCGTCCCTGCGGGCCATCGCCGAGGGCGCCCGGTACGCCTGGGGCCGCAAGGAGCTCCTGGGAACGTACGTGGTCGATCTGGCCGCGATGTTCCTGGCGATGCCGCTGGCCGTGCTGCCCTTCCTCGCGGACGAGCTGGACGCGCGGTGGGCGCTGGGGTTGATGTATGCCGCCGTGCCGCTCGGCTCGCTGCTGGTGAGCCTGACCAGCGGCTGGACCTCTCGGGTGCACCGGCACGGGCGGATGGTGGTGCTGGCGGCGCTGCTGTGGGGTCTGGCGGTGGCCGCCGCCGGCGCCGTGGGCAATGTGTGGCTGGTGCTGCTGTTCCTGACCGTGGCCGGTGGCTGCGACATGGTCAGCGGGGTGTTCCGGGGCGCCATGTGGAACCAGACGATCCCGGACGCGCTGCGCGGCCGGCTCGCCGGGATCGAGCTGCTGTCCTACTCGGCGGGCCCGCAGCTCGGGCAGGTCCGCTCGGGCTCCTTCGCCGCGTGGTGGGGCGTACGGGCGTCGGTGTGGTCGGGCGGGCTGCTGTGCGCGGGCGCGGTGGGGCTGCTGGCGCTGTGCCTGCCGGGGCTGATGCGGTACGACGCCCGGACGAACGAGCACGCGGTGCGGCTGCGCGAGGACCGCGCGGCCGCCGCCGTGCGCGCGGCCGCGTGATCGCTGTGAGCGGTGTGATCGATGTGATCAGGCGTTCTCGGGCCTGATCAGCCCCCGCTGCCCTCCTCGGTGCCGCCCGCCGGCGCGTCGTGCCAGCGGGGGTCGTTCTCCCACTGGAGGTTGCGTTCGCGGGCGGTGTCCATCGCGTGCTGGGCCTCCTCGCGGGAGGCGTACGGGCCGAACCGGTCCTTGGCGGGGCACTCGGGCCCCTCCTCGACCTTCTTGTGCTCCAGGCAGTAGTACCACTCGCCCGGCTTTCCGGCGGTCCGCTTCTTGAACAGGGCCATGACCAGCTCCTCTCGCCACGGACATGTTCCCCCATCGCCCCCGGATAGACTCGCCGACATGTCTGGCCAGTCGTTGCTCGTCCCCGGGGAGCTGTCCCCGCCCCGTTCCGTGCCCGGAAACATCCGCCGCCCCGAGTACGTCGGCAGGCCGGCGCCGAAGCCGTACGCCGGGCCGGAGGTGCAGACGCCGGAGACCGTCGAGGCGATGCGGATCGCCGGGCGGATCGCCGCGCAGGCGATGGAAGAGGCGGCCCGGCACATCGCGCCCGGCGTCACCACGGACGAACTGGACCGGGTGGCACACGAGTTCATGTGCGACCACGGCGCCTATCCCTCCACGCTCGGCTACCGCGGCTTCCCCAAGTCGCTGTGCGCCTCGGTCAACGAGGTCATCTGCCACGGCATCCCGGACTCGACCGTGCTGCGGGACGGCGACATCGTCAACCTGGACGTGACGGCGTACATCGGCGGGGTGCACGGGGACAACAACGCGACGTACCTCGTGGGTGACGTGGACGAGGAGAGCCGCCTGCTGGTGGAGCGCACCCGCGAGGCCCTCAACCGCGCGATCAAGGCGGTCCGCCCCGGACGGCAGATCAACATCATCGGCCGGGTCATCGAGTCGTACGCCAAGCGGTTCGGCTACGGCGTGGTCCGGGACTTCACCGGTCACGGCATCAACACGTCGTTCCACTCCGGGCTGATCGTCCCGCACTACGACAGCCCGCACGCCACGACGCTCATCCAGCCCGGGATGACCTTCACGATCGAGCCGATGCTGACGCTGGGCACGTACGAGTACGACGTCTGGGACGACGGCTGGACGGTCGTCACCAAGGACCACAGGCGCACCGCCCAGTTCGAGCACACGCTGGTGGTGACGGAGACGGGGGCGGAGATCCTGACGCTGCCGTAGTACGGCCGCACCGCGCCCACGTGGCCCGCTCCCTTCGGGGGCGGGCCTTTCCTTATCTCCCCCCATGCCCGTATCTCCCCCATGTCCGTTTGGCCGGAATTCGGGGTAAGGTTTTCCCGACAGGGTGTCGGTAAACCCATTGACTTAGGCAAGCCTTACCTTAGAGGATGGCCTCATGGATTCCTTCTCGACACTCATCCGCACCGCCTCCCATGAGCAGCACACGGAGGCGGAGACCTCGACCTTCATGAGTGATCTGCTCGGCGGCCGGCTCGGCGTGGACGCGTACGCGCGGTACACCGAGCAGCTCTGGTTCGTGTACAAGGCACTGGAGGACGGGGCAGGACGGCTGGCGTCGAATCCGGTGGCGGGCCCGTTCGTCCGGCCCGAGCTGTTCCGGCTGGCCGCGCTGGAGCGGGACCTGACGCATCTGCGCGGTGCCTCCTGGCGCTCGGGGCTGAACGCGCTGCCCGCCACCGAGGCGTACGCGGCACGGGTGCGCGAGTGCGCCGAGCGGTGGCCGGCCGGCTACATCGCCCACCACTACACCCGTTACCTCGGCGACCTCTCCGGCGGCCAGATCATCCGGGACAAGGCGGAGAAGACGTGGGGCTTCACGAAGAAGGGTGACGGCGTCCGCTTCTACGTCTTCGAGGAGATCCCCAACCCGGCCGCCTTCAAGCGGGGTTACCGCGAACTCCTGGACACCGTCGACGCCGACGACCTGGAGAAGCAGCGCATCGTGACCGAGTGCAAGCGGGCGTTCACCCTGAACACGGCGGTCTTCCATGCGCTGGGCGAGGAGTTCCCGCTCTCGGCGTGACCAACCCGTCACAGATCACCCGGAACACTCCCCCGCCCATACGGACAACGGCCCGGCCGCGTGCACGGTGGCCCGATACGCCCGGGCTGACGGCGTTTCAGCGTTCCAGGACCACGCGGCCCCCGACCTCCACCCAGCCGCCCGGTTGGGGGGCCGTGAGGAGTTGGGAGCCCGCGCCCTGGGTGATGTTGAGGGCCCGGCCCAGGTGGGCCGTGAGCAGCAGGGCCGCCGCGCCTGTCGCCTCGTCCTCCTCGATGCCGTCGTCGCGGCCCGGGAAGGCGCGGGCTCGGATGCGGCCCGCGGCCTCGTCCTCCCAGGACCAGGCGTAGATCCACTCGCCCGGTGGCGGTACGGGCAGGTCGTCGACCTCGGCGGCGGTGGCGTACTGGCGCAGGGTGCGCGGCGGGGCCCACTCGGGGCGTGCCTCGATCCAGGTGAACTCGCCGTCCAGGCGGGTGCCCACGGTCCCGGCGGGGGTGACCAGTTCCGGCACGTCCAGGAGCCAGGCCACCCCCACGCAGGGGTGGCCCGCGAACGGCAGGCGCAGGGTGGGGGTGAAGATGTCGATGACGCCGCGCTCGGGGTCGTCGACGAACACCGTCTCGCTGAAGCCGAGTTTGGCGGCCAGTTCCTGGCGGTCGTCCGGGTCGGGAACGCGCGAGCCGTCGCGGACGACACCGAGTTCGTTGCCGTAGCCGCCGCGCGGCCCGCAGAAGACGCGGAGCACGTCGTAATCAGTCACCCGGGCATTGAAGCACCGCGGCGGCGGTGCCGTCCGAACGGGACGGTACCGCCGCCGACGCGGATCAGGCCTGCGTGTCACGCCGCCTGCGCAGGGCGTAGAGCACGCCCGCACCCGCCGCCACGGTCGCCGCGGCGGCCGCGCCCAGGGCGCCGACCGGGACGTTCGAGCCGGTGGCGGCCATGCTGCCGCCGATGCCGCCGGTGGTGGAGCCGATGCCGCCGGTCGTCGAGCCGGTACCGCCGATGCCGCCCGTACCGCCGGAGGTGCCGGCGCCTCCCGTGCCGGAGCCGCCGCCCGACGTGCCGTTGCCGGAGGGGAGTTGGGCGCCCTCGGTGAGGGCGACGGACAGATTCACCGGGTCGAGCGCGGCGCCCTTGTCGTAGAAGCCGCCGAACGCCTTGGCACCGGCCTCGGTCAGCGTCGCCGTCACGTCGTTCACGGTGATGACGTCGTTCTTGGCGGTGAGCTTGGTGGAGGCGCCCTTCAGGTCGGCCAGGACCACGTTCGGCGACTTCTCGCCGAGGCTGGTGACATCGGCGGTCAGCTTGCCGGACCCGCCGTCGAGAGCGGCCCGGACATTGTCGAGGGTGAGGTCGAGCCCGTAGCCGCCACCCTCGCCCCCGCCCTGGTGGCCCTTGAAGTTCACCGAGCCCTTGAACGCGGCGGAGAGGGTGCCGGCCTCGGTGTCGTAGGTGCCGGTGGCGTCTGCGAAGGTGAAGGCGCCGTTGCCGGACGCCTGCGAGGCGCCGTCCGACGCCGTGATCAGGCCCTTGGCCACCGGGCCGACGACGTAGCCGCGGAAGGACTCCTTCACACCCCAGGTCAGCCTGCCGTCCGCAATGTCGCCCTTGGAGGGGGCGGGAGCGGTGGAGGCGGACGGGGAGGCGGACGCCGTGGGCTTGGCGCTCTGCGAGGCCGAGTCGCCGGGCCTCGGCGTCGACGGGTTGCCGGTCTCCGACTCGCTCGGCGAAGCCGACGAGGTGGGCGAGGACGTCGGCTCGGGCGAGGACGTCGGCTCGGGCGAGGTGGTCTCCGACTCGCTGGGCGACGGGCTCGGGGACGTCGTGCCCTGCTTCTTCACCACCGACAGCGGGTCGCCTGCCGCGCCCGCGTAGGAGGGGCTGCCGAGGAAGGTGCCGGCCTCGGTGGTGAGGGTGGTGGCCAGGCCGCTCATGTCCGAGCCGGTCGGGGCCGCGACCTTGGCGAACGGCACGTCCTGCTGGGTCGGTCCGTCGTCGGCGGTCAGGTCTGCGGTGAGGACACCTGTGGCGCTGTCGTACTGGAAGTCGCTGAGCACCCGCTTGAACCCGTGCACCGGCGACTCGGCGACGAGGGTGCCCTTGAAGGCCAGGTGCAGCGTGTGGTGGGTGCTGTCGTAGGTGCCCTGGCCGCCGGTGAAGGTGAAGACGCCGTTGCCGTCCGCCTGGGAGGCGCCGTCGGTGACGGTGAACGTGCCCTTGGTGTAGGGGCCGGTGACGTAGTTGCGGTACGACTCCTTGATGCCCCAGCTCAGTTCGTAGCCGGTCAGGGGCACGGAGGCCGCGGCGGCACCGGGGGCCGTGGCCAGGGCGGCGGCGCCCAGCGCGGTGGCCGTGGCCACGGCGGCGGCGAACATCACCGGCCGTCTGCGGGCGCGGGTGGCGGTGGCGGACATGACGGTTCTCCTCGTGACGGGGTCCGCCTGTGGGGTGGCGGAGGGAATCAGGACGTGGGGGTTGAGGGGAGGGGGCTTGGGGCCCGGCCGGCCGAGACGGCCGGGCAGGGTCACGACCCGGCGGACCGCTCCTCGCCGGCACCGGAGCCGGCACCGGAGGCGGAGTCGGAACCGGAGTCGACCTCGGAACCGGAACCGGCGGCCGCGGCACCGGAGTTCGCCGCCGTACCGGAACCCTCGGCGGGCGCGGCGGACGCCATACGGTTCCTGCGGCGGTAGAGCGCCGCCCCGCCGAGTGCCACCACCAGCGCGCCTCCCGCGCCGAGCGCGACCGGCAGGACCGGGGTGCCGTCGTCGCCGGTGGCCGCGACCGGCTCGGCCGAGGGGGCGGGGGCGGCCGTCGTGGGCGCGGGCGAGGCGGTCTCGGTGACCGCGCTGCCCAGGTCGGGCAGGGCGGGCAGCTTGGCGGTGCCGGTGAGGGCGACGGCCAGGGACACCGGGTCCATCGCGGTGCCCGCCGGGTACATCCCGCCGAACGCCTTGGCGCCACGGGCGGTCAGCTCGGCCGGTGCCTCGGTCACCTTCGCCAGGCCGTCGCGAGCGGTCAGGCCCTTGGCCGCGAAGGTGACCAGGGGGACCTTCTTGCCGGTCAGGCGGTCGTTCGTCACGTCGGCGTAGAGCGTGCCCGTGCCCTGGGCGACGGTGACGCGGACGGCGCTCAGTTCCAGGTCCAGGCCGTGCGCGCCGGTGAAGCGCACGGCGCCCTTGAAGGTGGCGTCGAGTGCGCCCTTGTCGTACGTGCCCCGGCCGGAGGGGAAGCGGAAGAGGGCGCCGCCGTCCTGGGCCCCACTGGTCAGGGTCCACTTGCCGCGGGCGATGTCGCCGGTGACGTACTCGCGGAAGGTGCGGCGCACACCCCAGTCGACGGCGCCGTTCACGAGCGTCTGGTGCGAAGTCTGCTTCTCCTTCGCGGACTTGGACGCGGACGGGGTGGGCGTGGGCGACGGAGCCGCCGCCTTCACGGCCGGGCGTACGTCCGCCGCGAGGCTCACCGGGTCCAGCGGGGTTCCAGCTGTGTAGTAGCCGGCGAAGGACCGGGCGCCCTGGGTGGTGAGGGTGGCGGGCAGGTTGTTGAGGACGACGGCGTCACCGCCGCCCCTCATGTCGATGCCGCCGAGGGAGAGGGTGGCGAAGGGCACCTGCGCGGAGGTCGTGACCCTCCCGGTGTCCTTCGCCTTGCTGACGACGTCCAGGTAGAGGGTGCCGACGGAGCCGTTGATGCTCACGGTGGGACGGCTGAGCGTGAGGTCCAACTGGTACCCGCCGTTCGCCGCCTGATGTCCGACGAAGCGGACCCCGCCGGAGAAGGCCGCGCGGAACGCGCCCGTGGTGCCGTCGTAGGAGCCGCTCGCCGAGTGGAAGCGGAAGGTGCTGCCGCCGACGGTCGCGGCACCGCCGGTCAGGAAGAAACTCCCCTTGGCCACGGGCCCGGTGACATAGCTCTGGAAGGAGGACTTGATGCCCCAGTCCAGTCGGCCGCCCTGGACGGTACGGCTCTCGGCGTGCGCGGCGGTGGCCGGCAGCAGGACCGCCGACAGCGCCGCGGCGAGCACGGCGAGAGCCGTGAACGACGCGGTGACCAGAGCGCGAAGACGCGCGGGCATGGGGAACCTCCCGATCCACAACCGGTGGCGAACGAAGGTAAGGCTAACCTAAGATGTGCCGGTCAGATGCTGGCAGTACCCCCCGAAAGGAACAGACGGAACCGTGCGACGCTTGCGCACAACACTGGCGGGAGCACTGGTGTCCGTGCTCGCCCTCACGCTGACCGCTACCGGTTGTTCCGGCTCCAGACCCTCCAGCACGGACCAGGGAGCCGCCCCGAGGACGGCGGCCGCCGCCGTCGACAACCGTGCCGAACCCCTGGCCGGAACTCCCTCGCCCCGGCTGCCCGTCACGGTCCGCTCCGCCGACGGCAAGGAGGTGACCGTCAAGAAGGCGCGCAGGATCGTCCCGTTGTCCGGAAGCCTCAGCGAGATCGTGTTCACGCTGGGGCTCGGTGGCCGGGTCGTCGCCCGTGACATCACCGCCACCTTCCAGCAGGCGGCGGAACTGCCGGTGGTGACGCGCAATCACGACGTGTCCGCCGAGAGCGTCCTGTCCCTCGCCCCGGACCTGGTGCTGGCCGAGACCACCAGCGGGCCGGTGGAGGCCATGGACCAGATCCGCGCCGCGGGCGTCCCCGTGCTCGTGGTGAAGCCGGCCGCGGGCCTCGCCGACGTGGGAGCGCGCCTCCGGGCGGTCGCCGACGCGCTCGGCGTCCCGGCCGCGGGCCAGGAGCTGACCAAGCGCTCCCAGGACCGGATCGACGCCGTCCGCGAGGCGATCCCGGCGCACGCCGACCACCCCCGCGTCGCCTTCCTGTACCTGCGCGGCTCGGCCTCGGTCTATCTCATCGGCGGCGCCAAGTCCGGTGCGACCTCGCTCATCGAGGCGGCCGGCGGGATCGACGCGGGCGCCGGCTCGGGGCTGACGAAGGACTTCACCGCCATCACCACCGAGGCGCTGGCGAAGGCCGCGCCGGACGCGATCCTCGTGATGAGCAAGGGCCTCGAATCCGTCGGCGGCCTCGACGGGCTGGTGAAGATCCCGGGTATCGCCCAGACACCGGCCGGCATGGAGCGCCGGGTCGTGTCGGTCGAGGACGGCGTACTGCTCAACTACGGCCCGCGCACGGACCAGGTGCTGCGCTCGATCGTCGACCAGCTGTACGCGGGCGGTGCCCGGTGACGGCGCTGGACGACAAGCCCGTACGCCCCCTCCGGGCGGCGCCCGCGCCCGCCGGCCGGAAGCGGCGCGGCACGTCCTGGTTCCTGACGGGTGCTCTGGTGCTCGGTCTGCTCGTGCTGGTGCCGGTCGCCGCCGGGACCGGCGCGTACCCGGTGCCGACCGGTGAGGTGCTCTCCTCCGTGCTGCACCGGATCGGGCTCGGCGGCAGCGGTCTCGACCGGGTCGCGGAGTCGGTGCTGTGGAACGTGCGTTTCCCGCGCATCGTGCTGGCCCTGCTCGTGGGCGCCTCGCTGGGCTGCGCGGGCGCGCTGATGCAGGGCGTGTTCGGCAATCCGCTGGCCGAGCCGGGCGTCATCGGGGTCTCCTCGGGCGCGGCGGTCGGCGCGGTCGCCGCGATCGCCCTCGGTCTTGACTTCCTCGGCACCTGGACGGTCCCGGTGGCCGCCTTCGTCGCGGGACTGGGCACGGTTCTGCTGGTGTACGCCATGGCGCGCTCGGGTGGTCGTACGGAGGTGGTGACGCTGATCCTCACCGGGATCGCGGTGAACGCCTTCGCGGGCGCCCTGATCGGGCTGTTCCTGTTCTTCGCGGACTCCGCCGCGGTCAACCAGATCGCCTTCTGGCAGCTCGGCTCGCTCTCCCAGGCCACCTGGCCGAAGGTCATGGCCGTCCTGCCGTGCGCGGTGCTCGGACTGGGCGTCGCGCCGCTGTACGCGCGCCGTCTGGACCTGCTCTCGCTCGGCGAGGGTCCGGCCCGGCACCTGGGCGTGGACGTGGAGCGGCTGCGCGTCGTGCTGGTGCTGGTCATCGCCCTGCTGACCGCGGCGGCCGTCAGTGTCTCCGGCATCATCGGCTTCGTCGGCCTGGTCGTACCGCATCTGCTGCGGATGGCGGCCGGGCCCGGGCACCGCTTCCTGGTGCCGGGCAGCGCCCTGCTCGGCGCGCTCGTCCTGCTCGCCGCGGACCTGGCCGCCCGCACCGTCGCCGCACCCGCCGAGCTTCCGCTCGGCGTGCTCACCGCACTGGTCGGCAGCCCGTTCTTCTTCTGGCTGCTGCGCCGCACCCGCCGCAGGCAAGGAGGCTGGGCATGAGACTGCCGAGGATCCGACCGGTTCCCCCCGCCCCGGCCCGGGCCGGTGACGTGCTCGCCGAGACGGAGGCGCTGCATGTGCGCCGGGGCGCCCGCGAGGTGCTCGACGGCGTCGACGTCGCGGTCCGCGCCGGTGAGGTGCTGGCCCTGGTGGGCCCCAACGGTGCAGGGAAGTCGACCCTGTTGGGCGTGCTCGCCGCCGATCTCCCGCCCACCCGGGGCGTGGTGCGCGTCCACGGCCGCCCGGCCCACGAGTGGTCCGCGCCCGAACTCGCGCTGCGCCGCGCCGTGCTGCCGCAGTCGGCGGCGCTCTCCTTTCCCTTCGCCGTCGAGGAGGTCGTACGGATGGGCCGTGCCCCGCACGCGTCCTCGGCCTCCCCGGACGAGGACGAGCGGATCGTGGCCGAGGCGATGGCCGCCACCGAGGTGACCGCGTTCGCCGCGCGCCCGTTCCCGGCGCTCAGCGGCGGCGAGCGGGCCCGGGTCGCGCTCGCCCGGGTGCTGGCCCAGCGGGCACCGCTGCTGCTGCTCGACGAGCCGACCGCCGCGCTCGACCTGAAGCACCAGGAGATGGTGCTGCGGCTGTGCCGGGAAAGGGCGCACGCCGGGGACGCGGTCGTCGTGGTGCTGCACGATCTGGGACTGGCCGCCGCGTACGCGCACCGGGTCGCGATCCTGTGCGCCGGTCGTGTCGTGGCCGACGGACCGCCCGCCGAGGTCTTCTCGGAGGCACTGCTCTCCCGGGTCTACGACCAGGGCGTGGAAGTGCTGCCGCACCCGCGTACGGGCGCGGTCCTGGTGACCCCCAGACGAAGCCCTTTGACCTCACCTTGACCACCCCTTTGCCCGTTCTTGGCATATTCGCGATCAGTTCGTTCCCGTACGCCGATCATGAGACAGGAATCACGGTCCGCGCGGGCAGGAACCAGGTAAGCCTCGGTTAAGTTAGGCAAGCCTCACCAAGGGTCGTGGGGTGTCAGGTCACCTTCCAGCCACTTCCGGGAGCCCTCGTGCGAGCCGTCCGCTTCTCCGTCATCACCGCCGCGGCGGCGGTCGCGCTGACCGCCGTGACGGCCTGTACGCAGAAAAGCGGCACGCAGGACGCCGGCCGTGTGGTCGACGTGACCGCGAAGGACGACTCCTGCGAGGTCTCGAAGAAGGCGTTCCCGGCCGGGCACGTCGAGCTCGCCATCGAGAACAAGGGCTCGAAGGTCACCGAGGTCTACCTCCTCTTCCCGGACGACCGGATCGTCGCCGAGCGCGAGAACATCGGCCCCGGCATCAAGCAGAAGGTCACCGCCGAGGTGAAGGCCGGCGAGTACGTCATCGCCTGCAAGCCGGGCATGAAGGGCAAGGGCATCCGCCAGGAGGTCAAGGCGACCGGCGGCACGGTCGCCAAGCGCGACCCGAAGCTGGACGCGGCCGTCGCCGACTACCGCCGGTACGTCCAGGAGCAGGCCGACGAGACCCTGCCCCGTGTCGAGGCCTTCGTGAAGGCGATCAAGGCGGGCGACGTGCCGGCCGCCAAGAAGGCGTACGCGATCTCCCGCCTCGGCTGGGAGCGCACCGAGCCGGTCGCGGAGTCCTTCGGCGACATCGACCCCAAGGTCGACGTCCGCGAGGACGGCCTGGAGGACGGCCAGAAGTGGACCGGCTGGCACCGCCTGGAGAAGTCGCTGTGGAAGGACGGCACGATCGGCGCCGACGAGAAGACGCTCGCCGACCAGCTCCTCACCGACCTCCAGGACTGGCAGAAGCGGGTCGGCACCGCCGAGATCACCCCGACCTCCATGGCCAACGGCGCCAAGGAACTCCTCGACGAGGTCGCCCAGGGCAAGGTCACCGGCGAGGAGGACCGCTACGCCCACACCGACCTGGTCGACTTCAAGGGCAACGTCGAGGGCGCGCAGAAGGCGTACGAACTCCTCAAGCCGGTCGCCTCGAAGAACGACCCGGCGCTGGCCAAGGAGCTCGACAAGCAGTTCGCCGCCCTCGAAACGCTTCTCGACAAGTACCGCACGGACAGGACGTCGTACGAGTTCGTCTCCTACGACAAGGTCGGCAAGGACGAGCGCAAGGAGCTCTCGGACGCGGTGAACGCGCTCGCCGAGCCGCTGTCCAAGCTCGCCGCGGCCGTTGTGAAGTAGAGGGCGGGACATGACCGAGACCCAGGGCGGCACTCCGTCCCGCCGTGCCGTGATCGGCTGGGGCGGGGCCGGGATCGCGCTCGGTGCCGTCGCGGCCGGCGGCGCGGTGGCGATGACCAAGGCCGGCTCCGACCTCGACCCGGTCGGCGCGGAGGCGGGCGGCGCGGTGGAGTTCCACGGCGCCCACCAGGCCGGCATCGCCACGCCCGTGCAGGACCGCCTGCACTTCGCCGCGTTTGACGTGAAGACCGACGACCGCGCCGAGTTCGTGCGGATGTTGAAGGACTGGACGGCCGCCGCGCGCCGGATGACCGCCGGCAAGGAGGTCGGTGAGGGCGCGTACGGTGGACTCGCCGAGGCGCCGCCCGACGACACCGGCGAGGCGCTCGGCCTCAAGCCCTCGCGGCTGACGCTGACCATCGGCTTCGGGCCGTCGCTGTTCGAGAAGTTCGGGCTGCGGGACAAGCGGCCGGCCGCCCTGGTGGACCTGCCCAAGTTCCCCGGCGACAACCTGGACCGCTCCCGCACCGGCGGCGACCTGTGCATCCAGGCCTGCGCGGACGACCCGCAGGTCGCCGTGCACGCGATCCGCAACCTGGCCCGCATCGGCTTCGGCAAGGTCGCCGTCCGCTGGTCCCAGCTCGGCTTCGGCAAGACCTCCTCCACCACCCCGGACGCCCACACCCCGCGCAACCTCTTCGGGTTCAAGGACGGCACCCGCAACATCGCGGGCACCGAGACCGGCCGGCTGGACAAGTTCGTATGGGTCGGCGACAAGGACGGCGGCGCGAACGACGCCTGGATGCACGGGGGTTCGTACGTCGTCGCCCGGCGCATCCGGATGAACATCGAGACCTGGGACCGGGCTCCGCTCCAGGAGCAGGAGGACATCTTCGGCCGGGACAAGGGCGAGGGCGCTCCGGTCGGCAGGGCCAAGGAGCACGACGAGCCGTTCCTGAAGGCGATGAAGCCCGACGCACACGTACGGCTCTCGCACCCCGACGCCAACGGCGGGATCACGATCCTGCGCCGCGGCTACTCCTTCACCGACGGAACCGACGGCCTCGGCCGCCTGGACGCCGGACTGTTCTTCCTGGCCTACCAGCGCGACCCACGCAACGGGTTCATCCCGCTCCAGCGCAAGCTGGCGGCGTCGGACGCGCTCAACCAGTACATCCAGCACGTGGGTTCGGCGGTCTTCGCGGTTCCGCCCGGCGTGCGTGACGCGCGCGACTGGTGGGGACGCACCCTGCTGTCCGAGGAGGCGTGACCCGTGTTCTCCAACTATCTGATCGGCCTGCGCGAGGGGCTGGAAGCCAGCCTCGTCGTGTGCATCCTCATCGCCTATCTGGTCAAGACCGGCCGCAGGGACGCCCTGCGGCCGATCTGGACCGGCATCGGCATCGCGGTCGCCATCGCCATGGGCTTCGGCTGCGTCCTCGAATTCGGCTCCCAGGAGCTGACGTTCGAGGCGCAGGAGGCGCTCGGCGGGACCCTGTCGATCGTCGCCGTGGGCCTGGTGACCTGGATGGTCTTCTGGATGCGGCGCACCGCCCGGCATCTGAAGTCCGAGCTGCACGGCAAGCTGGACCAGGCGCTGGCGATGGGCACGGGCGCGCTGGTCGCCACCGCGTTCCTGGCCGTGGGCCGTGAGGGCCTGGAGACGGCGCTGTTCGTGTGGGCGTCGGTCCACGCGGCCTCCGACGGCACCCCGCGCCCGCTGATCGGGGTCGCCCTCGGCCTGGCCACGGCGGTCCTCCTGGGCTGGCTGTTCTACCGGGGCGCGCTGCGGATCAACCTCGCCAAGTTCTTCACCTGGACCGGCGCCATGCTGGTCGTGGTCGCGGCGGGTGTGCTGGCGTACGGCGTCCACGACCTCCAGGAGGCCGCCTGGGTGCCGGGGCTGGGCAACCTCGCCTTCGACATCAGCGGCGCCATCCCGCCGGACAGCTGGTACGGCACGCTGCTGAAGGGCGTGTTCAACTTCCAGCCGGACCCGACGGTCATCCAGGTCACGGTGTGGCTGCTGTACCTGGTCCCGACGCTCACGGTCTTCTTCGCCCCGGTAGGGTTCGCCTCCGGGAAGAGGAAGGTGACGGTGGCTGATGAGCAGGGTCCGCGGCCCTCAAAGGCTTCGCAGGCTTGAGCGTTGGGCGACGGCGGCGGTCACGGCGGCCGCGCTGACGCTGACGGCGAGCGGGTGCGTGGTGGTGCACGGGGAGCGTGAGGTGCTCCCGGCCACCACCCCCGCGGAGGCCGCGAAGGCGCTGACACGGTTCACCGACGCCTACAACAAGGCCGACAAGGCCTACGACCGCACCCTGGACGCGGACTTCGTCACCGGCGCGCTCGGCGCCATCGACGGGGCGCGGCTGAAGGCGGGGCGCACCAACAACCCGGGCGGCAACTCCGCGCACACGCCGCTGACGCTGACGGACGCACAGTTCACGATCCCCAAGAAGGCGGGCTGGCCGCGCTGGTTCCTCGCCGACGCCAAGGGGAACAAGGGCGGCGACCAGCGGTGGCTGCTGGTGTTCCTGCGCTACGGCGTCACCGAGGAGTGGCGGGTGGCGTTTCTGACGCTGGCATCCCCCGGCGACGTACCGGAGTTCCGGAAGGACGCGGACGGCCTGGCCGAGGCACTGCCCGAGAGCAGCACCGAACTGGCGGTCGCGCCCGGCGACTTGAGCAAGGACTACGCGGCGTACCTGGGCAGCGGCGGGGACGCCTTCGCCGACGGCACCCACACCACCGGCTGGCGCAAGCTGCGTACCAGGGCCGCGAGCCGGCCGGGGCTGGCGCGGCAGTACATCGACCAGCCCCTGACGGACGGTGCCTACGCCCCTCTGGCGCTGCGCACCGCGGACGGCGGCGCGCTGGTGTTCTTCACCACCCGCCACTACGAGAAGCAGACCGCCGCGCAGGGGGCTTCCGTCCCCACCCCCAACAAGGACGTCCAGGCCCTCACCACGGGCGAGGTCAAGCAGTCCCTGACGATGGAGTTCGTCTCCAACGAGGTGGCCCTCGATCCGCCGAGGGGCGCGGCCGGACAGCGGGTGTCCATACTGGCCCGCGTCCAGGGCCTCACCTCGGCCCAGGGCGAGTAGGGTCCGGGACCCGCACGGACCGCGCACACCGCGTCCGGAACGGGGTCCCCAAGCCACGGGGTTCCGCCGCCGGGGGTTCGGTGGCGCCCGGGGCTTCGGTGGTGCCCGGGAGTTCAGCGGTGCCGGGGACTCAGTGGTGCAGGGGCCAGGTCGTGGAGTGGGGGTCCGGTGCCTGGGCGGCGTGGCGGGCGCAGGCGTCGGTGAGGGGTTCCAGGAGGCTCAGCGGGTCCGGGAGGGCGTGTTCGGGGCCGCGCAGCCAGCGCACCTGCTGGTCGTCGTCGCCGGGCAGGCGGGCCGGCGGTACCAGGACGTAGGAGCCGCGGCAGTGCCAGCGCAGGCCCGGGTGCTCGTCCATGGTCTCCGGATGGCAGTCCAGCTCGCAGGGCCACCACTCGTCCTCGTCCTCGGGCGTGCCGCGGGTGAGGGTGAAGAACAGCATGCGGCCGTCGTCGCTCTCGGTGACCGGACCCACCTCGACGCCCTCGGCGAGCAGCCGCTCCAGGGCCTCGCGGCCGGCCTCCAGGGGCACGTCGAGGACGTCGTGCACCATTCCGGTCGCGGTGATGAAGTTGGCCTGCGGCTGGTGCCGGGCCCAGCGCTCGATCTGGGCGCGGTCGGTGGTCGACTGCGTCTGCCAGGCGAAGGACACCGGGTGGCGGGCGGGCGTGGGACAGCCGACGCGGTCGCAGGAGCAGCCGTACGCGGTGGCCGGGTGCGCGGCGGGCGCGAGGGGAAGTCCCGCGGTGGCGGCGGCGAGCAGCAGGTCCTCACGACCGGCGTCGCCGGCCGTCTCCTTGGGGCGGCGTCCCCGCAACCACCTGGTGAGTTTGCCCTGCCGGCCGGTGCGGTCGCCGAACTCCGCGCTCATCTATCCCCTGACCTCGCTGGTGTGGACAGCATGCCCCATGGTCCCACCATCCTCCGCCTCGGGGGGCCGGAGCCCGCAACCGGGGTGGCCGCGCCCGCCTCCGGGGTGGCCGAGGGGGCGCTCAGCGCGGCGCGAGCCCGTACAGGGCGTAGTCGACGAGGGTGTCGGTGTACTCGTAGGAGATCGGCGCGGTGCGCTGGAGCCAGCGCTGGGCGAGCGGGGAGACGAAGAGCTCCAGGGCGATGCGCGGGTCGACGCCGGGGCGTACGGCACCGGCGTCCTGGGCCGAGCGCAGCCTGCGGACGTAAAGCTCCAGTTGCGGCTGGAGCAACTTGGCCACGAACTCGCGGCCGAGCTGCTCGTTCACCACGCCCTCGGCGGCCAGGGCCCGGGCGGGCGCCTCGAACGCCGGGTCGAACAGCTCGTCGACGGTGGCGCGCAGGACGGCCTTGAGGTCGGCGGCGAGGTCGCCGGTGTCGGGGATCCCGTCCGGCTGCCCGCCCTCTCGCGCGTCCCCCTGCCGGGCCGCCGCCTGCTCGCCGAGGTCGAGGAACGCCTCCATGAGCACGTCCGCCTTCGAGGGCCACCAGCGGTAGATCGTCTGCTTGCCCACTCCGGCCCGCGCGGCGATCGACTCGATCGTGGTCTTCGGGTACCCGGTCTCCGCGACGAGCGCGAGGGCGGCGGCGTAGATCGCGCGGCGGGACTTCTCACTGCGGCGGCTGGCGTCGGGGGCGGGCTTGTCGGGCATGCGCCGACGGTAGCAGGGGCGTGAGACGGTGCGTCTCGCCACTCCTCCCGGACGGTGCGGGGGCGGTTGCTGGTGCTGTGGCCGGGAAGGTGTGCCGGGAAGCTCGCGGCGTCCGGTGCTGGGGGCACCTCCCACGCCCTTCAGGCGGTGGGGGAGCATCGCAAGGCGGAGCGTTGCCCACGTACGGGATGTACTCGGGTGATGCGACAACGCGGCGTGGGGGTACCCCCGGCCGAAGGCTGGGGGAGTGCCGTGCCGGGCGTCGCGAGCCGGTGAACCTTTCCGGTCACCGCACTAGCGCGTCGTGTCGGGAGGCGGCCAGGGGTCGCCCCAGTTGGTGTCGCGGGCCGCCTTGTACAGGTCGCCGTGGCGTTTGGTGACCGTCTCGCGTCGCAGGCCCTCGTCGGGCGTGCAGAGGTTCAGCAGGACCTGGCCCTTGCGGATCTGGGGGCGGCGGACGACGCGCGCGGGGGCCGGGGCGACCGGGAAGCGGGTGGCGGCGACGTAGCTGAACTTCTCGTCCTCGTACGCGAGGGAGCCGCCCTTGACCTGCCGGTGCAGGGAGGACCGGCTGACCCGGGCCGAGAAGTGGCACCAGTCCGTGCCGGGCACGATCGGGCAGGCGGCGCTGTGCGGGCAGGGCGCGGCGACCTGGAAACCGGCCTCGATCAGCCGGTCCCGGGCCTCGATGACGCGGGCGTAGCCGTCGGGTGTGCCGGGTTCGACGACCACGACGGCGCGGGCGGCGGCCGCGGCGGCGGCCACGACGGCCGCGCGGTCGGCCTCGGTCAGCTCGCCCAGGACGTAGGAGACGGTGACGAGGTCGGTGTCGTCGAGGGTGAGCGCCGCGCCGATCCGGGCGCGCTGCCAGCGGGCGTCCCGCAGGGCCGGGTCGGCCTCGGCGATCTCCCGGCCGAGGGCGAGCGCGGGCTCGGCCCAGTCGAGCACGGTCACCAGCCGGATGCCGTCCCAGGTGGCGCCGACGGCCCAGGCGGCGGCGCCGGTCCCGCCGCCGACGTCGGTGTGACTGGCGGGCGTCCACTCGGGCGCGGCCTCCGCGAACGCTTCCAGCGCCGAGCGGACCGCCTCGAAGGTGGCCGGCATCCGGTAGGCGGCGTAGGCGACCACGTCCGCGCGGTCGCGCAGGATCGGCGCGTCGGTGGGGGTGCTTCCCCGGTAGTTGGCGATCAGCCGCTCCACGGCACCCGCGGCCTGCCGGGGCGGCAGCCCGTCGAGCAGCCCGGAGAGCGCGGCACGGAGGGTCTCCGACGGGGGTACGACGTCATTCACCGTCCGATTCTCTCAGCTCCCCCGAGCCCCCCGGACCGCCCGAGCCCCCCAGCTCCCATGGTCCGCCCGCACCTCTCAGCCCCGGCGGGCCGCCTGGACCACCCACGCCTCCCCGGCCTGGCAGACCACCCGGACCGCCCACGCCCCTCAGGCCCGGCGGGCTGCTCGTACCGCTCGTGCCAGGCGGGTTGCGGCTGCCGTGCGCGGGGCGCTTGTCGGTGGGCGGCGGCGGGGGTGGACCGTGTTGGCCAGGAGGACCAGGAAGGTGTCCGTGGCCGGGTCGAGGACCAGGGACGTGCCGGTGAAGCCCGTGTGGCCCGCCGCGCCGCCGCCCGCCAGCTCGCCCATGAACCACGGCTGGTCCACGGCGAATCCCAGGCCCGGCGGGGCGAGCAGCAGCTCGACGAAGTCGGGGCCGAGGATCCGGGCGGGGCCGTAGGAGCCGCCCGAGAGGAGCGCGCGGCAGAAGACCGCGAGGTCGGGGGCCGTCGAGAACAGGCCCGCGTGCCCGGCCACACCGCCCAGTGCCCAAGCGTTCTCGTCGTGGACCTCCCCGCGCAGCATCCCCCGGTCCGCCTTGGCCCACGGCCGCCGCTGGTCCTCGGTCGCCGCCGCGCCGGGGCACGGGCCGAAGCGGGTCGACGCCATGCCCAGCGGGCGGGTGATCCCGTCGCGGACCAGAACGTCCAGGGGGCGGCCGGTGATCCGCTCCAGGACGCGCTGGAGCAGCAGCGGGTTGAGGTCCGAGTAGGTGTAGGTGCCGGGTTCGCCCACCGGGGCCTCCGCGCGCAGCATCGCCGACCGGGAGGCGTCGTCGGGGCAGTCGTACAGCGGGAGTTCGGGGCGCAGCCCGGAGGTGTGGGTGAGCAGCTGCCGTACGGTGACGCCGTGCGCGGCGGCCGCCCGGAACTCCGGCAGGTACGCCCCCACCCGCGCGTCGATGCCCAGCGTGCCCCGCTCGATCTGCTGCACGGCGGCGACTGCGGTGAACAGCTTGGTGAGCGAGGCCAGGTCGAACGGCGTGTCCAGGGTCATCGGCACCCGCTGGGCGGGCGGCAGTTCGACCCCCCGGTCGGTGGCGGGGTCGTAGGACGCGTACCGCACCGCCCAGCCCGCCGCCTCGGCGACGGCGACCACCGGACCACGCCCGGCGATGACGACGGCGCCCGCCGCCCAGGGGTGCTCCCCGGTGGTGAGGCCGTGGACCTCACGGACGAGGTGACGCAGCTCGGCGGGGTCCAGTCCGGCCTTCTCCGGTGTGTCCCCGCGCAGTCTCGGTGCGCTCAGCTCTCCTCCCCCGGGCTCCCGGCCGCACGTGGCCTCCAGGGACGGCACATTCCCATGAAGCAGACCAGCGCCACCAGTGCGGCCGCCAGTTGGACCAGCGCCATGGGCACGGCGGTGTGCTCCCCGGCGATCCCGACCAGCGGGGAGGCGACCGCGCCGATGAGGAAGGACGACGTGCCGAGCAGGGCGGACGCGGAGCCGGCGTGCTGCCGGGTGCGCATCAGGGCGAGCGCCTGGGTGTTGGGCAGGGTGACGCCCATCGCGGACATGAGCACGAACAGCGCGGCGGCCACGGGCACCAGGCCCACGTCCCCGAAGACTCCCGCGGCCATCAGCAGCAGGCCGGTCGCGGCCAGGATGACCACGGCGAGGCCGACGGCCAGCACCCGGTCCAGGCGGACCCGGCCGACCAGCACCCGGCCGTTGATCTGGCCCACGATGACCAGCCCGACCGAGTTGAGCCCGAACAGCAGGCTGTACGTCTGCGGGGAGGCGCCGTAGATCTCCTGGATCACGAACGGCGAGGCCGCTATGTACGCGAACAGCGCGGCGAAGGCGAAGCCGCCCGCCAGCAGGTACCCGGTGAAGGCGCGGTCGGCGAGCAGCCGGCGCATCGAGCCCAGCGTCTCGCCCACCCCGCCGCCCTGCCGCCGGGCGGGCGGCAGGGTTTCCGGCAGCCGGGTCCAGACGACCACGGCCAGCAGCGCCCCGACCACCGTGAGGACGACGAACACGCCCCGCCAGTCCGTCACCCGCAGGATCTGCCCGCCGATCAGCGGCGCCACGATCGGGGCGACCCCGGAGATCAGCATCAGGGTGGAGAAGAAGCGGGCCATGGCCACGCCGTCGTACAGGTCCCGGACGACCGCGCGGGCGATCACGATGCCGGCCGCGCCCGACAGGCCCTGGGCCAGCCGGAAGGCGACCAGCGTCTCGACGTTCGGGGCGAGCGCGCACAGCGCGGTGGCGAGGACGTAGACGGCCAGCCCGGCCAGCAGCGGGCGGCGGCGCCCCCACCGGTCGCTCATCGGGCCGACCACGATCTGCCCGAGCGCCATGCCGGCCAGGCAGGCGGTCAGCGTGAGCTGGACGGTCGCGGCCGGGGCGTGCAGGGACCGGGTGACCTCCGGCAGCGACGGGAGGTACATGTCCATCGCGAGCGGAGGCGTCGCGGTCAGCCCGCCGAGGATCAGGGTCACCAGCAGCCCGGCACGGCGGGCCGCGCGCGCCGGTGGTCCGGCGAGTCCTCGCTCCGGTACGGCCGTCCGCGGCGCGTGCGGCGCCGGCGCCCCACCCTCCGACATGTGTGCCCCTCCCACTCCGGCCCTCACCGGCCGTCTTCGACCTTCTCCGGCCGTCTTCGACCTTCTCCGGCCGTCTTCGGCCTTCTCCGGCCCTCTCCGTCTGATCCGCCGCCTATGCTCTCAGCTCGTACACCGAGCCGAGGAACGCGCGAGCGAGGGTGGGGTCCGGGATGTCGGAAGTGTCCGGGGTGGCGGGACAGACGGTGCGCTGGGGGATTCTGGCGACCGGCCAGATGGCGGCCGCGTTCACCGCGGACCTGGTGGACCTGCCGGACGCCGAGGTCGTGGCGGTGGCCTCGCGCGCCGAGGAGCCGGCGAGGGCGTTCGCGGAACGGTTCGGGATCCCGCGGGCCTACGGCGACTGGGAGGCGCTCGCCCACGACCCGGACGTCGACGTCGTCTACGTCGCCTCCCCGCACGCGGCCCACCGGGCGGCCGCCGGCCTGTGCCTGGAGGCCGGGCGGAACGTGCTGTGCGAGAAGCCGTTCACGCTGAACCTGCGGCAGGCCCTGGAACTCGTCGCGCTCGCCCGGGAGCACGACCGGTTCCTGATGGAGGCCATGTGGATGTACTGCAATCCACTGGTACGGCGCCTGAAGGCACTGGTCGAGGACGGCGCGATCGGCGAAGTACGCACCGTTCAAGCCGACTTCGGGCTCGCCGGCCCCTTCCCGCCCTCGCACCGGCTGCGCGACCCGCACCTCGGCGGCGGTGCGCTGCTCGACCTCGGCGTGTACCCGGTGTCGTTCGCGCAACTGCTGCTCGGCGAGCCGTCGGACGTGACGGCCAGGGCGGTGCTGTCCGCGGAGGGCGTCGACCTCCAGACCGGCGCGCTGCTCTCCTGGGACGGCGGCGCGCTGGCCCAGTTGCACTGCTCCATCACGGGCTCCACGGCGACCTGCGCCTCGGTCACCGGCTCCAAGGGCCGGATCGACGTGCCCTCAGGCTTCTTCCACCCGGAGCGTTTCGTGCTGCGCCGGCACGGGCGTGAGCCGGAGGAGTTCACCGCGGACCCGGCCGACGGTCCGCGCACCAGCCTGCGGCACGAGGCGCTGGAGGTGATGCGGGCCCTGCGCGCCGGCGAGACGGAGTCGCCGCTCGTACCACTGGAGGGCACCCTGGCGGTGATGCGGACGCTGGACACGGTGCGGGAGCGGATCGGCGTGCGGTATCCGGGGGAGGCGGGCGGACCGGAGGCCGGTCAGGACCGGGAGCCCGCGCTCGCCTGAGCCACTCGGCACGGGGCGGGCATCCGTATGGCGGACAGTGGATTCCGCGTGACGGACCGTCCTCGTACGCTCCGGTGCCATGACCGACAGGCAATCGAAGATCGCCGTGGTGACCGGCGCCGGCTCGGGCATCGGGCGGGCCGTCGCCGTGGAACTGCTGCGCGCGGGCTGGTCCGTGGCCCTGGCGGGGCGGCGCCCCGAGACGCTGGAGGAGACGGCGTCGCTCGCCCCGGAGGCCGCCTCCCTCGCCGCACGCACCGACGTGGCCCGGCCCAAGGACGTGGCCGCGCTGTTCGCCGCCGCCGTCGAGCGGTTCGGGCGCGTCGACCTGCTGTTCAACAACGCGGGCACGTTCGGGCCGGGCGGCGTGCCGGTGGAGGACCTGTCCTACGAGGCGTGGCGGCACGTGGTGGACACCAACCTCAACGGGGCCTTCCTGTGCGCGCAGGCGGCATACCGGCAGATGAAGGAGCAGGACCCGCAGGGCGGCCGGATCATCAACAACGGCTCGATCTCGGCGCACACGCCCCGGCCCCACTCGGCGCCCTACACCGCCACCAAGCACGCCCTGACCGGCCTGACCAAGGCGCTCTCCCTGGACGGGCGGCCGTACCGGATCGCGGTCGGGCAGATCGACATCGGCAACGCGGCCACCGACATGACGGCCCGGATGGAGTCGGGCGCCCTCCAGGCCAACGGGGAGGTGGTCCCGGAACCGGTGATGGACGTCGCCGACGTGGCGCGCACCGTGCGGCACATGGCCGAGCTGCCGTTGGAGGCGAACGTGCAGTTCGCGACGGTGCTGGCGACGACGATGCCGTACGTGGGGCGGGGCTGAGCGGCCCGGAACGGAGCCGAACGGGCCGGGACGGACGGCGGAACGGGCCACCGACGGGCAATCTGCACAAACGGAATCCCAACTCCGCACCATCGGGCCGGTAGTCCACCTATGCTCGACATCTCCTCCATCAGAGCTTCACAGTTGGAGCGGCTCGCTTCCGCCGGCCGGGCCCAGAGCCACATCTCAGGGGGGAGGCGGCAGCCGTTCCACGGCACCGGTCGGGGGTGGACCCCGCGGGGGGACCGCGGGGTGCGCACCGGTGCGTGGAACGGCTGCCGCACGGACGGCTGTGGCTCGGACGACCGCGGCACGGGCGACGGCGGCTCACACGGCTGCCGCACGGACGACTGCAGCACGGGCGACTGCGGCTCACACGACCGCGGCACGGGCGACGGCGGCTCACACGGCTGCGCACGGACGACTGCAACTCAGACGGCTGCCGCACGGACGACTGCGGCTCAGCGCCGGTGGCGGCCTCCGGAGCCGGCGGCCGCGGCCCGGCGCCGGCGCAGCGCCCACATACCGCCGGCCAGCAGCGCGACCGTCCCGCCCGCGCCTTCCAGCAGCCGCCAGGCCGAGGGGCGGTCGGCCGCCGCGCCCGGCGGCCCGGCGGCGGCCGGTGCGGCCTGCTTCCCAGGCGGGGCACCCGCGTCCGCCTTCGCCCCGCCCTCGCTCAACGGCTCGACCAGCGTGCCGACGGGCTGCGCGGAACGCCCCTGTCCGAAGCCCCAGTCGAGCAGGGCGGCAGTCTCCTCGTAGACGGCGTTGCTGCCGTTCGCGGGGTTCAGCACCGTGGCCAGCAGGGTCCGGCCGCCGCGTACGGCCGCGCCGGTGAAGGTGTTTCCGGCGTCGCTGGTGTAGCCGTTCTTCACCCCGATCAGGCCCTTGTACGCCCTCAGTCCCCACGCGCCGGTCAGCAGGCGGTCGGTGTTCTGAATCTGGAAGCTCTTGTTCCGGCCGGCCGGGAAGTCGGCGTCGTGCGTGCCGCAGTAGCCGCGGAAGTCGGCGTTGCGCAGCCCGTGCCGGGCGATCAGCGTCAGGTCGTACGCCGAGGACAGCTGACCGGGGTGGTCGAAGCCGTCGGGGCTGACCACGTGGGTGTCCAGGGCCTGGAGGTCCTCCGCCCTGGCCTGCATCTCGGCGACCGTCTTCGCCACCCCGCCGTTCATGTGGGCGAGCACGTGCACGGCGTCGTTGCCCGAGCGCAGGAACACGCCCTGCCACAGCTGCTCCACCGTGTAGGTGGTCCCGGCCTGAATCCCGACGAGGCTGGAGCCCGTGGGGATGTCGGCCAGCTCGGCGTCGGTGACGGTGTGCCGCTCGGCGCGGTGGAACTTCCTCAGCACCGTGTCCGCGAACAGCATCTTCAGCGTGGAGGCGGGCGCGAGGGGCTGGTGCGCGCGGTGGGCGGCGAGCACGTGGCCCGTCTCCCAGTCGGCGAGGAGCCAGGCACGGGCGGTGAGGCGGCCGGGCAGGCCGGTGGCGCCGCTCACCTGCACCCCCGGACGGGCCAGCCGTTCGCCGCCGATCACGGTGGCGGCGCGGGCGGGGGTCGCGGAGCGGGCCGGGGTGGCGGCCGTGGCCGGGCCGGTGGCGGTCATGGCGGTCAGCGGGGCGGCCGTGGCCAGGGTGAGCAGGGAACGCCGGGACAGGTGGGGGGACCGAGAGGAATCACGCACCCGGGGACCGTACAAAGCCAGCCCGACCCCGTGCGCGACATGTCCTCAAAGCCTGATCAAAAGATGATCAAAGGACAGGTCACCGAATGCCCTGTCGGATTGCGCTCACCGCCGGCTGGACGTCGGCTCCCCGCCCCCCGCCGCCGCGTCGCCGCGTCCTTTTGACTGCTCCCCTCCCTGTAGGGGAGGGGATTCCTGGCGCTCTACGCCTGGCCGGTCTCGAACCGCGAGATCCGGCCGTCGCCGGCGATGGTGAACGACCACCGGGTGCGCATCTCGCCCCAGGTGTCGTTGCAGTAGCGGGCCAGGAGGGCGCGGCCGCCGGCGGACTCCTTGTCGACCTCCATGTGGCCGTGCGTGGAGAAGATCTCCTCCTCGATCCACTCGGCGAGATCGCGGTCGGTTCCGTCGTCCGCCATGGTCGCGCCGGGCGCGAGGAGTTGCATGAAACCCTCGCGGTCGTGGGCGTTGACGGCGGTGACGAAGGCACGGACGGCCGGGTCGCTCAGTCTGGCGGTCTGAATCGTCATGTCGGCCAGCGTCACACCGGTCCCCGGACCCCGCCACCCGAACGGAGCGCAGGACGGGCCCGGCGGGCCTGGTCGGTGCGACGGTGGACACCCGGAAAGAGTCCGATGCCGCTGTTCTTCCGCCGTCTGCCTGGGGAGTCACCGTGACCTGTTACGACCGACGCGATCTGGGCCTGCTGCTGCTCCGGCTGGGTACCGGCGGTGTGCTGGCCGCGCACGGCGCGCAGAAGCTGCTGGGTTGGTTCGGCGGGGGCGGGATCGAGGGGACGGGGCGGTTCATGGAATCCGTGGGATACCGGCCGGGGAAGGCGAGCGCGATGGCGGCCGGGCTGTCGGAGGCCGGCGGCGGTCTGCTGCTGGCCATGGGCCTGGCGACCCCGGCCGCGGGCGCGGCTGCGGCCGGCGCGATGGCGGGTGCGGCGGCGGTGCACGCGCCCAGCGGCTTCTTCGCCCAGAGCGGCGGCTACGAGTACGCCGCCTCGCTGGGTCTGACCTCCGCGGGCCTGGCGATCACAGGCCCCGGCCGGCTCTCCGTGGACCACGCCCTCGGACACACCGTCAACCGCGGCTGGATGGTCCCGGCGGCGTTCGCGACGGTGGCCGCGGCGACGTCCGTGGTCCTGGGCGCGCGGGTGCGGCGGCTCCGCAGGGAGAAGGAGGGGGAGCAGGAGGCGCTTTTCGAGGAGTAGGACACGGCGGTCGTGGCGGGCCGCGGCGCGGGCGGGAACAGGTCCGACGGCCATGGCGGACCGCCGCAGGGCCCGGAACAGGAGCCGGCGGTCGTGGCAGGCTGCGCTGCATGAGCGATCAGCACCCCGGCACCGCGCCGGCACCGCCCGAGGACATCTGGTCCACCGTCGACGACCTGTGGGCCTGGCTGGACGGGCACCGTCCCCTCGACGAGGGCCGGGAGGCGGCGGTACTGCCCCGGGTCCTGAAGCTGTCGGAGGAGGTCGGCGAGGTCGCCCAGGCGGTGATCGGCGCGACCGGCCGGAACCCGCGCAGGGGCACCACCCACACCTGGGACGACGTCGAGGCGGAACTGTGCGACGTGGTGATCACCGCTCTGGTGGCCCTGCGCACCCTGACCCCTCGGACCCGGGAGGTCTTCACCCGGCATCTGGAGCGGGTCAAGCAGCGGTCACTGGGGCCGGGCGGGGAGGCCTGACCGGAACGGTTCCGACCGGCCGGTTCCAGCTGACCGGTTCCAACTGACCGGTTCCGACCGGCCGAGCGGCGGACGCCCCGCCGTTCAGCCGCCGCCGGCGGCCACGGCGGTCACCGGCACGGCCTCCGACACCGACATCGACACCGCCTCCGACACCGCCTCGGCGATGACACGGCTTCCCCGATCGGGAGCCGTGTCGAGCCGGGCCAGTACCGCCGGAGTGGCGATGGCCGGCAGCACGTGCTCGAAGAGATCGGCCATCCGCCGCTCCAGATCGGCCCATCCGGCGACCGCCTGGGAGACGAACTGGACGCCGATCCAGGCCCCGAGGAAGAGGTGCGCGGTCGTCTCCGGCACGACGTGCGGCAGCACTTCGCCGCGGCGCTTGGCCTCCTCGAGGAAGTCCGCGGTGCGTTGCGTCCAGGCGGGCCAGACGCCGCCGAAGACGTCACGGCCCTGGAGATCGACGGCGAGCCGCACACCGGCGAGGAGCAGGGGTTCCCCGGGGAGGCGGGCGGCGAGCGTCATCCCCGCGTCCACCCATTCCTGGAGCTTGAGTTCGCGGGGCACATGGTGCTCGATGCCTGCCTGCGCCGCGAGCACGCCCCGGGCGAGGGAGGCCTTCGAGTCGAAGTGGAAGTACAGGGCACCCTTGGTCACCTTGGCCCGGCTGAGGATCTCGGCGACCGTGGCCGCGGCGTAACCCCGTTCGGCGAAGACCGCGGCGGCCGCGTCGAGCACCGCACGGCGGGTCCGGATGGCACGCTCCTGCTGAGCCACGGGAGTCTCCCAGGGGTGAAACAGCCCGAATTTGACGTACTTTAGCGCAGGTTGGCCCTTGTCGAGCCTGGTGAAGTCCTCCGGATCCCGCTCGCCACGGAGTGACGCGGATCGGCCGTTCGTCGCCGGATTCTCCGGAACCATGAATTCCGCGTTCCGGGAATTGGATCCCCCTTTTCCAGATCACCTCGCGCCCTGCGACGCATTTCCGCTCCGTGATTCCGGCGGTCAACGCCACGGGCGGCCGCGCCCGGATTTCTAGTCATCCCACGGATGCCTCGTCAAGTGACCGGACATTACCGGCACTTGACTGGCTTCACTGACACTCCGAACGAAGCAGGAGTGCCGAATGTCCGTTACTTCCGTTCGCTGGACAGCCGTTCCCGTGCCGGGTATAAACGCCGGCTTACGCAACAGCGAAAGGGCATGTGCGAGAGGACGGAAATGACGACGGCACGTCGTCGAGCCGCGTCGCATTCGAATCCGCCGACCGGCATTCCCCGCGCGCTGCCTGATCGCGAAGAGCACGCACTCGACACCACCGAGGGAAGACCATGAGCTCCTCAAGTTCCCGTTCCCGCCGCGCACGTGCCGGCAGACGCCGGGTCTGGCTGGCCGTCGGTGCCACCGTGATCGGCGGCGCGGGTCTGGCCACGGCCGCCGTGGTCCTGACCCCCGATCACTCCTCGGGCACGGGCGCCACGGAAGCCCGGCCGGCCAGGGCGGACACCATCGCGCTCATCGGCTCCGACAGCTCGAAGCGCGCCCTTCCCCGCACCGACACCAAGGCGTTCTCCCTGATCGGTGTCTCCTGGAAGGACCGCGCCAGGACCTTCGACGGCACCGCCCAGATACGTACCCGCGCCGCCGCCGGCGGCGGGTGGACCGACTGGCGCGACCTCGACTTCGACACGGTCGGACCCGAGACCGACGAAGGCCGCGCCCCGGGCACCCGCGGCGCCTCCGAACCGCTGTGGGTGGGCCCGTCCGACGCGGTCGAGGCACGCGTCACGGCCGACGGAAAGCAGACCACCGTCCCCGACGGACTGCGTCTCGACCTGATCGACCCCGGCACCGCCCCGCAGGGCAAGGGCCAGGCGAACGGCCAGAACAAGGGGAACGGCCAGGGTCAGGGGAACGGCCAGAACAAGGGCAACGGCCAAGGCCAGGGCAACACCGGCAACGGCAACGGCAACGGCAACGGCAACGGCAACGGCAACGGCAACGGCAACGGCAAGGGTGGCACAAAGCCAGGGGACTCCGCGGGCGAGACCGCGGCCCCCACGCAACAGCCGTCCTCCCCCGACCCCACCTCCGCGCCCGGCGACACCCCACCGGACACCGCCTCGTCCGCCACGCCCACCAGCGGAGCCGGCGACGGTTCCTCGGACACGGCCCCCTCCCCCACCGCCGAGGTCCCCACCGACGAGGGCGGGAAGACACCGGAGCCGACCGGCCCCGCCGACCCCACCACCGGGGCGCCCGCACCCACCTCGGACACCGGCTCGGACACACCGCCGACCGCCGGCTCGGAGCCCACCGGCCCCGCGGACTCCGGCGACTCCCCGGCCCCCGGCGACAGCACCCGGCCGGAGCCGGCCGAATCGGCCGCGCCGCCCACGGGCGAAGCCTCCCAGCCGCCCGCTTCCCCGGCGCCCGAGACGACGGCGCCGACCGCACCCACCGGACCCGCCGCCCCCGCGATCGTCGACCGGGCCACCTGGGGCGCCGACGAGTCCCTGGTCGAGGACCCGCCCGAGTACCTGGACAAGGTGAAGGCCGTCTTCGTCCACCACACCGCGGGCACCAACGACTACAGCTGCGCCGACTCACCCGCCATCATGCGCGCGATCCTCGTCTACCACGTGCGCACCGAAGGCTGGAACGACCTCGGCTACAACTTCTTCGTCGACAAGTGCGGCACCGTCTTCGAGGGTCGCGCCGGCGGCGTCGGCCAACGGGTGCGCGGCGCCCACACCTACGGCTTCAACGGCGACTCCGCGGGCATCTCCCTGCTGGGCGACTACGAGAACGGCGGCACCCCGACCGCCGCCGCCAAGCAGGCCATCGCCGACCTCGCCGCCTGGAAGCTCGGTCTGGACGGCGTCGACCCGCAGGCCAAGGTGACCCTCACCGCGGCCGGCGACACCGGCGTGTACAAGACGGGCCAGAAGGCCGTCCTGAACACCGTCTCCGGCCACCGGGACGGCTACGCCACCCTCTGTCCCGGCAAGACCCTCTACTCCGCACTGCCGGGCATCCGCACCGCCGCCGGACAGTCCCGCTACGCCACGCGCTGACCCGCCCGCCCCGCCCGGCCGCGCCGCCGCCCCGCCTCCCATCGGCCGGCCCGTCCCCGTCGGCCGGGGCGGCGGCACCGGTCGTCGTACCGGCGTCGCGTGACGTTCCGGCGATGGAATCCGCTTGCTAACCGGGGAGCCCGTCAAGGCCCCCACAGCAAGCGAAGGGGTGGGATTCCATGGCCGAGGCCGACGAGAGCAACCCGGAAGCGGAGGGGATGCACCTGCATGCGGCAACCCTGGTCGCCCGTCTCACGGGGCGCAGCCGGCTGCCTCTGGACTACTCCGTGGCGAGTCTGCGGATCGTCGACTTCCTGATCGACGGCATGCGCAAGGGCGGTGCTTCGCGCGAGCGCGTACGCGGGCCGCTGCTCGGCCTCGGAGCGTACGTGGGTGAGGTGTTGGTCCGCCACGCCGGCGCGACCTGGGTGGACTTCGACGCCGACCTGCGGGCCTACTTCGGCCAGCCGGTCGGCGTCCGCATGCAGGACGGGCGTCTGTGGAACCCGCTGGGCAAGGTCCTCAACCGCTTCGAGACGGGCGGAGCACGGGATTCCCTCCAGATCTTCTATCTGACCCTGCACGGCCGGCCGCGTCGGGCGACCGTGGCGGACGCCCAGGCCGGCGGTGTGCGCGCGGAGGACGTCCGACGCGTCGGAGGGGCCCGCTGATCGTCACCCTGGGCGAGTTCTCGCTCTGCGACGGGAGCACGTTTGGGATTAACTGCAAGAGCGCGTGGTTCTTCCCCTCACCCCGTGGAGACGGCCGATGCTTCTGACGTTGCACGAGCGTGAGCGCCTGATGATCTACACGGCGGCGAAGCTGGCCCAGGAGCGCAGGGAGCGGGGCCTGAAGCTGAATTTGCCGGAGGCCACCGCGGTGATCACGTCGTTCCTGCTGGAGGGTGCGCGCGACGGCCGTACGGTCACCGAACTCATGGAGTCCGGACGGACGGTGCTCGGACACGACGACGTGATGGAGGGGGTGCCGGAGATGCTGGGGCAGGTGCAGGTCGAGGCGACCTTCCCCGACGGCACGAAGCTGATCACGGTGACGGGGCCGATCTCATGATCATGAAGAGCGGCGAGCATCCCAGCGACGACCCCGGCAGGCAGGACCAGCACGGCTCGGTGCTCCACCCCTCCAGCGGCGTCGGCAGCCCCAGCCCGCCACGGCGGAGCGGGACCGGGGCGCGGCAGGCGGCCCGGCGGCACTACACGGGGGGACGGCCGGAGGCCGACGAGCCCCTGATCCCGGGCGAAGTGCTCTACGGCGACGACCCGGTCGTGATCAACGCCGGCAAGGAGGTCACCCGGCTGCGGGTGGAGAACACCGGCGACCGGCCCGTCCAGGTCGGTTCGCACTTCCACTTCGCGGAGGTCAACGCCGCGCTGGAGTTCGACCGCGAGGCCGCGTGGGGGCGCCGGCTCAATGTGCTCTCGGGCGGCTCGGTGCGTTTCGAGCCCGGGGCCGTGGAGGAGGTGGAGCTGGTCCCGATCGGGGGGCGGCGGATCGTGGCCGGACTGCGGGGTCTGTGCGGAGGTGAACTCGATGGCTGAGATCAGCCGGCGGGAGTACGGCGCCTCGTTCGGACCGACCACCGGGGACCGTGTCCGCCTGGCCGACACCAACTTGTTCATCGAGGTCGAGCGGGACCTCTGCGGCGGCGGTGACGAGGCCGTCTTCGGCGGCGGCAAATCCGTACGGGAGTCCATGGGCCAGTCGCGGGCCACCCGCGGCGAGGGAACACCGGACCTGGTCATCACCGGCGCGGTGGTCCTGGACCACTGGGGAGTGGTCAAGGCCGACGTCGGCGTCCGGGACGGCCGGATCGTGGCGCTGGGCAAGGCGGGCAACCCCGACACCATGGACGGGGTCCACCCCGGCCTCGTCATCGGCCCCTCCACGGAGATCGCGGCCGGCAACGGGCTGATCCTGACGGCGGGCACGGTCGACACCCATGTGCACTTCGTCGGCCCGGACATGTTCGAGGAAGCCCTCGCGGCGGGCACCACCACGTTCGTCGGCGGCGGCACGGGGCCGACCGAGGGGTCGAAGGCGACCCTGGCCACGCCGGGCGCCTGGTGGCTGCGGCGGATGCTGGAGGCCTGCGAGCCCTGGCCGCTGAACGTGCTGTTCCTGGCCCGTGGCAACACCGTGTCCCCCGAGGCTCTGTGGGAGCAACTGCGCGGCGGCGCGGGCGGGTTCAAGGTGCACGAGGACTGGGGCGCCACCCCGGCCGCGGTCGACGCCGCGCTGACCGTGGCCGACCAGGCCGGGGTGCAGGTCGCGATTCACAGCGACACCCTCAACGAGGCGGGTTTCGTGGAGGATCTGCTCGCCGCCGTGGGCGGCCGGACGTTCCACGCGTACCACACCGAGGGCGCGGGCGGCGGCCACGCGCCGGACATCATCCGGATCGCCGGCGAGCCGAACGTACTGCCCGCCTCGACCAACCCCACCCGCCCGTTCACCGTCAACACGGTGGCCGAGGCGCTGGACATGGTGATGGTGGCCCACCACCTCAACCCGCAGGTGCCCAACGACCTCGCGTTCGCCGAGAGCCGGGTGCGTCCCACGACCATCGCCGCGGAGGACGTGCTGCACGACCTCGGAGCGCTCTCGATCATGTCGTCGGACGCGCAGGCGATGGGCCGGGTTGCGGAGGTCGTGACGCGGACGTGGCAGACCGCCCACCGGATGAAGGAGCTGCGCGGCTCACTGCCCGGCGACAGCCGGGCCGACAACCAGCGGGCCCGCCGCTACGTCGCCAAGTACACGATCTGCCCGGCGGTGGCCCACGGCCTCGAACGCGAGATCGGTTCCGTGGAGCCCGGCAAGCTGGCCGACCTGGTGCTGTGGCAGCCCGCCCTGTTCGGGGTCCGGCCCACGGTCGTGTTCAAGGCCGGCATGGCCGCCAGCGCCGCCCTCGGCGACCCGAACGCGTCGATCCCCACGCCCCAACCGGTGCTGAACCGGCTGGGCTTCAACGTGGGCAACCCGGCCGCCGCCGCGAGCGGCGTCGCCTTCGTCGCGCCGGCGGCCGTCGAGGACGGGCTCGCCGACCGCCTGGGGCTGCGACGGCGGCTCGTGGCCGTGGAGAACGTACGCGGCCGCGGCAAACGGGACCTTCCGGAGAACACCGCCACTCCACGCATCGAGGTCGACGCCGACACGTACAGCGTGCGGGTCGACGGCGAGCTGATCGAGCACGAGCCCGCGGCCGAAGTGCCGATGGCACAGCGCTACTTCCTCTTCTGACCCCCCGCCACCAGCCCCTCCGATGAACGCCCAGGAATCCCAGGAATCACAGGACCGGCAGCCGCAGGCGACGCTGCCGGCGCTGCTGCTGCTCGCCGACGGACGCTTCCCCTCCGGCGGGCACGCCCATTCCGGCGGTCTGGAGGCGGCGGCGGCCCTGGACGGCGTGGACGACCTGGCCGCGCTGGAGGAGTTCCTGCGGGGACGCCTGGCGACGACCGGCGTGGTGACCGCCGCGTTCACGGCTGCTGCGTGTGCCGTCTTCGGCGGTACGGGCCGCCGGGCCACCGAGGTGGTGGAGGCGCTGGAGACGCTGGACCGCGAGTTCGCCGCGAGGACCCCGTCACCGGCGCTGCGGACCGCCTCCCGCCGCCTGGGACGCCAACTGCTGCGGGCGGGCCGTACGATCTGGCCCCACCCCCGCCTGGACGAACTGAGCGCCGCGCCGCGGCACGGCCCCCATCAGCCGGTGGCCCTGGGCGCGGTGGCCGCGGCGGCGGGCCTGGGTCCGGACGCCGCCGCGCTGGCCGCCGCCCACGACGCGGTACTCACCCCGGCGACGGCCGCCGTGCGGCTGCTCGGGCTCGACCCGTTCGCGGTCCACGCCACGGTCGCCCGGCTGGGACCACGGATCGCCGCCGTCGCCGCCGAGGCGGCGCGCCACGCGCACACGGCACCCGAGGCGCTGCCGTCCCGCGCGGGACCTCTCCTCGACATCCGTGCCGAACACCACGCCGCCTGGGAGGTGCGTCTCTTTGCGTCCTGACCCCACACCACGACCCGCCCGCTCCCACGATCACCCGCACGCCGGCGGGCGGGGGACGGGAGCCCTGCCCCGCCGACCCGGCCGGGCACTGCGCATCGGCATCGGCGGCCCAGTCGGCTCCGGCAAGACCGCACTGGTCGCGGCGCTGTGCCGCACACTGGCCCCGGAACTCTCCCTGGCCGTGGTCACCAACGACATCTACACCACCGAGGACGCCGACTTCCTGCTGCGCAACGGCGTACTGGCCGCCGAACGGGTCCGGGCCGTCGAGACCGGGGCGTGCCCGCACACGGCGATCCGGGACGACATCTCCGCCAACCTCGAAGCCGTGGAGGAGCTGGAGGCGACCCTGCCGCCGCTCGACCTCGTCCTCCTGGAGAGCGGCGGGGACAACCTCACCGCCACGTTCAGCCGCGGACTGGTCCACCACCAGATCTTCGTCATCGACGTCGCCGGCGGGGACAAGGTGCCCCGCAAGGGCGGCCCGGGTGTCACCTCGGCCGACCTGCTGGTCATCAACAAGACGGATCTGGCGCCGCAGGTCGGCGCCGACCTCGCCGTCATGGACCGCGACGCCCGTGCCAAGCGCGGTGGCCTGCCCGTGCTGTTCACCTCCCTGGTCCGGGACCCCACCGCGGCCGACGTCGCCGCGTGGGTGCGGCAGTGCCTCGGCGTTCCCGCCCGGTGATGCGCGCCCACGCCCGCCTCGAGGTGACGGCGGACCGGGACCGGTCCGGCCGGGTCAGGACCCGGATCAGCCGGCTCCGCTCCGACGCGCCACTGGTCCTGCGCCCCACCGCCGCCGTCGAGCCGTCGGGCCGGTGGAACCCGCACGGCGCCGCCCACGTGGCGCTGGCCGCCGCGGCCGCGGGCCCGATCGGCGGGGACCACCTACGGCTGGACGTCGAGGTCGCGGCGGGCGCGGCGCTCGTCGTACGCAGCGTGGCGGCGACCCTGGTGCTGCCGGGGCCGCACGGCCGTCCCTCACGCACCGAGACCCACCTGCGGGTCGCGCCGGCCGGCACCCTGGTCTGGCTGCCCGAACCGGTCATCGCCGCCGGCCGCTGCGACCACCACGCCACGACGCGCATCGCCCTGGAGCCGGGGGCCCGCCTGCTCGCCCGCGAGGAACTGCTCCTGGGCCGCCACGGCGAGACCCCGGGCACGGTCCACCAGCGCCTCCGGGTGACCCTCGCCGGCCGTCCCCTCCACGACCAGGAATTCGCCGTCGGCCCCGACGTCCCGGGCTGGCACGGCCCAGCCGTGACCGGCGGCCACCGAGCCCTGGGCACCCTGCTCGTCATCGCCCCCGACAGCCCGCCCGACACCCGCCCGAACCCCACCCCCACCCCCACCCTCACCCCCACCCCCACCGACGCCGACGCCGACGCCGACACGGCCGTCATGCGCCTCACCCCCACCGCCACCCTGCTCACCGTCCTGGCGGACGACGCCCTCACCCTGCGCCGGCACCTCGACCGGGGGATGACCGGCCCGCCGGCCGACTGCGCCATACAGCGCGGCAGCGGGCCTTTCGAACCGACCGAAACCCTCACGTCCAAAGGCCGTGTGACGTCCGGCAATTGAGAAGCCGCGTCCCGGCCAGGACGAGCCGGGCCGTCCTCGGTGCCGCGCTGTCCGCGGCCGGGCTGGTCAACCACCCGACCGCATGGTGGCACTGGTCGTACGGAGACCGGTACTGGGTGTTGCGGACCCGGCGGTCCGTCGCCCCGTACGGCCCCGTCGAGCTGCCGTAACGCCACGACCTGGCCACTTCGGCCACGTTCACGGCATGGTTTTCGGCCAACGGGTGTTCATGGGGCGGCCGGTGAGACGGTGGGGGCTGTCTTGGTTGATGGTTGATCAATTACCTTGTGGCGTAAGCCAGTCACTGACTTTGAGGGAGCCCCATGTCCACCGCGCAGCAGGTGCCCGACATCCTCTCGCCCGAGTTCGCCGCTGACCCCTACCCGGCGTACCGTCTGATGCGCGACACCGCGCCCCTCATCTGGCACGAGGCCACGCAGAGTTACATCATCTCGCGCTACGAGGACGTCGAGCGCGTCTTCAAGGACAAGAGCGGCGAGTTCACCACCGACAACTACGACTGGCAGATCGAGCCCGTGCACGGCAAGACGATCCTCCAGCTCAGCGGTCGTGAGCACGCCGTGCGCCGCGCCCTCGTGGCTCCAGCCTTCCGCGGCGCCGACCTCCAGGAGAAGTTCCTGCCCGTCATCGAGCGCAACTCGCGCGAACTGATCGACGCCTTCCGGAACTCCGGCTCCGCCGACCTGGTCAACGACTACGCCACCCGCTTCCCGGTCAACGTGATCGCCGACATGCTGGGCCTCGACAAGGCCGACCACGCGCGCTTCCACCGCTGGTACACGTCCGTCATCGCCTTCCTCGGCAACCTCTCGGGCGACCCCGAGGTGGCCGCCGCGGGCGAGCGGACCCGTGTCGAGTTCGCCGAGTACATGCTGCCGATCATCCGCGAACGCCGTGAGAACCTGGGCGACGACCTGCTGTCCACGCTGTGCGCCGCCGAGGTCGACGGCGTGCGGATGAGCGACGAGGACATCAAGGCGTTCTGCAGCCTGCTGCTCGCCGCGGGCGGCGAGACCACCGACAAGGCGATCGCCAGCATCTTCGCGAACCTGCTGCTCCACCCCGACCAGCTCGCCGCGGTCCGCGCGGACCGCGACCTGATCCCGCGGGCCTTCGCCGAGACCCTGCGCTACACCCCGCCCGTCCACATGATCATGCGGCAGTCCGCGACCGAGGTGAAGCTCAGCGGTGGGACCATACCCGCGGGCGTCACCGTCACCTGCCTGATAGGCGCCGCCAACCGCGACGAGAGCCGCTACCGCGACCCCGACCGTTTCGACATCTTCCGCGACGACCTCACCACCACGACCGCCTTCTCCGCCGCCGCCGACCACCTCGCCTTCGCGCTCGGCCGGCACTTCTGCGTAGGCGCGCTGCTCGCCAAGGCGGAGGTCGAGATCGGCGTCGGCCAACTGCTGGACGCCATGCCCGACATGCGCCTGGCCGACGGCTTCGACCCGGTGGAGGAGGGCGTCTTCACCCGCGGCCCGCAGCGCCTGCCGGTGCGGTTCACGCCCGTGACCGCCTGACCGCCCGACCGGCACCACCGCCGAGGTGATGGGCCCCACCCAGGGGCCCATGTGCCCGCCCGCGCCGCCGCGTCACCAGGCGCCGTCCACCACGCTGTCGGGCGCCCGCCCCACGGCACCACCAGGCGCCCGCCCTGTAGCACCACCGCCAGGCGGCCGCCCTAGTGCACCACCGGTGTGAACTGCACCGGCAGCGCCGTCAGCCCCCGCATCCAGATCGACGGGCGCCAGGACAGCTCCTCGGGCTCCACCGACAGCACCAGGTCGGGCAGCCGCTCCAGCAGCGTCTCGACCGCCGTCCGCGCCATCACGTCCGCCAGCAGCGGTGCCGGATAGGGGCAGCGGTGCTCGCCGTTGCTGAACGACAGGTGCGCGGCGTTCTCCGCGCCCACGTGCGAATCGGGCCAGATCTGCGGATCGGTGTTGGCCGCGGCCAGCCCCAGCACCAGGCAGTCGCCCGCCCGGATCTGCCGCCCGCCCAGCTGGGTGTCCCGAACGGCCCAGCGCCCGATGAAGTTCTGCGTCGGCGTGTCCAGCCACAGCGCCTCGTTGAGCGCCTCGCCCACGCTGAGCCGGCCGCCCGACACGTTCACGGCGAACCGCTCGTCCGTCAGCAGCAGCCTGAGCGTGTTGCAGATCCAGTTCGCCGTCGGCTGCTGCGCCGCGGCGATCACCGAGATCAGGTCCTGGACGATCTCCTCGTCCGTCAGCCCCGCCGGATGCAGCAGCATGCGCGAGGTGACGTCCGGACCGGGGCTGACCCGCTTGTCCTTCACCAGCTGCCGCAGCCGCTCGCCCACGCGCCCGTACGCCGCCACCGGGTCGTCGCCCTCCGCGGCGTCCAGCGAGATCCGCAGGTCCTCGACGAGCTGCCGGGTGTCCTCACCCGAGGTCGGCATCCCGCACATCTGCACCACGGCCCGCATCGGCAGGGCGTGCGCGTAACCGGTCATCAGCTCCGCCTGGCCGCTGCCCGCGAAGTCGGCGATGAGCCGGTCGGCGATCAACTGGCAGTTGCGGGCCAGCTCGAACTGGTCGACGCCCTCCAGCGCCTCCGTGATCACCCCGGCCCGCCGCCGGTGCTCGTCGCCCTCGGTGAACAGCACCGACGGCTGGTATCCGACGTACGGCATCAGCGGCCAGTCCGCCGGGATGTTCTCCCACTGGTTCCAGCGCCGGGAGTCCCGTGCGAACAGCTCGTCGTGGCTGGTCACGTAGGTGACCTCGGAGTAGCCGAGCACCAGCCAGGCCGGGATGTCCCCGTCGAGCAGCACCGGCGCGACCGCGCCGTGCTCGCGGCGCAGCGCGCGGTACAGCTGCGACGGGGTCTGCTGGTACTCGAGGCCTCCCAGGCGCACCGCGTCGGCGTGGTGGGCGGGGCAGCCCGGCGGAGCCGGTTGCGCGGAAGAGGGGTCGGTCACGGTGTCGCCTCCTGGGCCATGGCCAGTTCGTACAGGTGGTCCACGAGGGTGACCAGCACATCCTTGCCGGACTGCCGGACCCGCGCGTCGCAGTCGAGCATCGGCACGTGCTCGGGCAGCGCGAGCGCCTGGCGGATCTCTTCCAGGGAGTACCGGTTGGTGTCGTCGTCGAACCGGTTGACGGCCACCACGAACGGCGTCCTGTGGTGCTCCAGCCGGTCGATCGCGTACCAGGAGTCGTTCATCCGGCGCGTGTCCACGAGCACCACGGCGCCCAGCGTCCCGGAGAACAGCCTGTCCCAGAGGAACCAGAAGCGCTCCTGGCCCGGCGCGCCGAACAGGTACAGCACCATGCGCTCGTTGAGGCTGATCCGCCCGAAGTCGAACGCCACCGTCGTGGTCGTCTTCGTCGCGACCGCGCTGGTCTCGTCGACGCCCACGCCGGCCTGCGTCATCACCTCCTCGGTGTTCAGCGGCCGGATCTCGCTCACCGAGCGGACCAGGGTCGTCTTGCCGACACCGAAACCGCCCACGATGACGATCTTCAGGCCGGTCTCCGCCGCGTCGTCCAGTGGCGTGCGGTGGGAGGGCAGCTCAGAGGTTGCGGAGCCCATGGAGCACCTCCTTGAGAAGGGCGGAATCGGGGAGGGAGGCGACGGACCGCGCCGCACGCGGGTGGCGGGCGGTGATGCGGCCCGTGTCGAGCAGGTCGCCGAGCAGGATCCGCACCACCGTGATCGGCAGCTTCAGCTCCGCGGCGATCTCGACGACGGCCGTGGGGTGTTGGCACAGCTCCAGGATCCGGGCGTGCTCCGACTGCATTCCCGCGGTGGGCCGGCACTCGCTGACGATGAGGGTGACCAGGTCGAAGGACTCGTCGGCGCGGCTCCGGCCGGCCGTGACCGTGTAGAGCCGGTCGGGGTCACCGGTGTCCACGGGCTTGCGCATCACGACGCGGCACTTCCCGGAACGGGCTCTCGGGGCTCGGCGCGCAGGTGCTCGCCGATCTGCTCCACCAGCTCCGACATCTGGTGGCCCACCACGCCGGGGTCGGCGTCCTCCTCGGCGAGGACGGCCAGATGCGCTCCCTCTCCGGCCTCCACTATGAACAGCAGGCCGCCGTGGAACTCGGTCATGGACTGCCGGACGCCGCCGGTGCCGTCGCCGAACTCCATGGACGCGCCTTGGGCGAGGGCCTGGATGCCGGAGCAGATGGCGGCGAGTTGGTCGGCCTGGTCGAGTGTCAGGTGTTCGGTCCAGCAGAGCTTCAGGCCGTCGCGGGACAGGGCGAGAGCGTGCCGGGTGCCACGGGTGCGCTCCAGGAGGCTCTTGAGGAGCCAGGTGAGGCTGTTGTCGGTGGTCTGCATGATGGGTGATGGGACGGTGGTGCCCGGTTGACCGGTCACCGGCCCGTTCCTCCAATCTCAGGAATGCGAGCGGGAAGTGGGCGCCGACGCCCCGGGCGCCGTACGGGAAAGGGGGCGGCTACGGGGCGGCCGGCGGCTCGGACCCGGGCCGGGCATCCGGTCCGGCGGTGCCGCCCGCGGACCGGCGCCCGCGGTGGAAGGCGCCGAACCGTGAACCGGCGTCGCGTGCCGGACGCTGCTCCGGGCCCGCTCCGTCCGCTGCCTCGGACGCCGCCCCGGATGCCGCGTCGGACGCCGACCGGCGCTGCTCGCGCTCCCGTTCCGCCTCGGCCATGGTGCGGCCGGGGGCGCGGACGGGCAGGCCGTTCAGCGTGGAGTCGGTGGCGCTTCGGGGCTCCCCCTGTTCGGGCGGCTCCGGCCGGGCGGCGGACCGCTCCGGGGCGTCGGGACGCGCGGTGGCCTCGGGCGCCGGAGCCGGGGCGGGCGCCACGGCCGGGGCGGGGCCCGGCGTGGGCGCGGTGCCCGCGGCGGGGCGGCCGGTCGCCTCACGCGACACCGACTCGCGCTGCTGGGCGAGCAGTTGCGGCGGCAGCAGGACGACGACGCCGGTGCCGCCGCGCGAGGAGGGGCGGTAGTTGACGCTGATGCCGTACTTCCCCGCGAGCCGTCCGACCACGGCGAGGCCGAGCCGGGTGCCCTGGAGCGAGGCGAGGTCGGTCATGTGACCGGACACCGCCTCCTCGGCGCGGCGCATCGCCGCGTCGGCCATCTTCAGGCCGCTGTCCTCGATGGTGACAACCATGCCGGCGCTGCGGTCCTCGACGTAGACGTGCACTTCGTCGATGGGCGGGGAGAAGTTCGCGGCGTTGTCCATCAGCTCGGCGAGCAGATGCATGACGCCCTCGGCGGCGAAGCCGGAGATCGCGGCGGTGGTGGAGCAGTGCAGGCGCACCCGCTGATAGGCGGCAATACGGCCGACCGCGCCGCGCAGGATGCTCTCCATCACGATCGGCTTGTTCCAGGCGCGGCTGGACCGGCCGCCCATGAGCAGCGCCAGCCGGTCGGTCATCAGGCCGAGCTGGGAGGTGCTGTGGTCCAGCTTCAGCAGGTCGCCGAAGACCTCCTCGCCGTGTCGTTCCTGCATCTCCCGCAGGTCGGCGAGCATGCTGACGGACTTGGCCTGGACGCGGCTGAGCGCCTTGGCGGAGGCGGCCTGTGCCGCGGCGGCGCGCCGCTCGCTGTGGGCGAGTTCGCGGATGAACGACTCGGTCGGGGTGCGGACCATGAGCAGCCGCGGCAGGTCGAGTTCGGCGAGCACTGTGTCGGCGGACTGGCCCTCGCGCAGCCGGGCGACCGCGGCGGGCAGCGTCTCCTGCGCCAGCCGCTCCAGCGCGGCTGCCGCCTCGTTCAGCTCGTGCCGGGCCTGCCGCCGCTCGCCGTCCAGGGCGGCCGCGTGCTGTACGCCCTCCTCGACGGCGTCGGCGAAGGTGTGCACGATCCGGCCCAGCTGCGGGTCGGACGGCGGCGTCGCGCCGCCCACCGCGTCGACCGCGCTCGTGCCGTCCCGCAGCCGCTCGGCCACGGCGGGCAGCGTCACGTTGACCAGGTGCGCGGTCTCCGCGGACAGCTGCGCCGACTGCGCCTTGAGACGGCCGGTCTCGGAGGCCTGCGCGGCGGCCGTGCGCCGGGCCCGGCGGACGAGCCGGTGGCTGACGACGACGACCGCGGCGACACACACCCAGGCGACCGCCGCCACGGTCAGCGCCCAGGTGCGGGCGCCGGACGGTGCCAGGGCGACGGCCGCACCGGCGGCCGCGGCGCTCACCACCAGCACGACCAGGGGCGCGGTCGACGAGGTGTGCGGCGCCTTCGCCGACCGGTGCTGACTGGGCGGTGCAGGCACTGACATTCCGCGGTCCCTCGGTCCATGAGATCAGAAGAAACGGGGCAGCCGACACTCGGCGGCCGCAGGCCGGAAAGGGGGTCGTCAAGAGGACGACGATCTTCCGACCGGGTACTGGCTCATGCTAGCCATCCTTCTGCGCGAGAAGATCTGACTAGCTGCGCAGTCCGCCAACGACGCAAGTTCGTCGCGAACCGACCGGCTGAACGGCCAGTTGTGATAAGGGAGTTGACACCACCTCAACCGGGCTGACGCACAAGCACAGGCTGCCAAATGTGTTGACGAAGTGTCAAAATTGCAAAAATGAACGTCCCCGAAACGTCAACTCCGCACACCAGCAGCCGCTTTCCAGCCAACCACGCGGAAGCCGAAGCCGAACACACCCACCATCCAAGACTGTTGGGACATCCGGCGAGTACGACGACGACGGCAAGGTCGCCGGCGACAAGGCCGGCGACGCCCGAGAAAACGGCGACCGAGAGGAACCCCGGCCGGCGGCAGAACGGCACGCCCCGGGGGAAGCGGAGCGGCAGACGAGTCGGGCTGTACGCCGGGTTCTGTTCCCCGGGTTCCTCGCGGAGCCCGGGGCGACGGCCATCCATCTAGGGCCGGCGTTGCCGCCGGCCTCGTGCGGTCCACCCGCGGACTCGGGCGGGCAGCCCTCGAACGTCCGCGCAGAGCGCGCCTTTTACAGCGGCCCCTTTTGACCTTGCTCCGAGTGGGGTTTACCTAGCTGCCCAGGTCACCCTGGGCACTGGTGGTCTCTTACACCACCGTTTCACCCTTACCGAGGACCGAGATCCCCGGCGGTCTGCTTTCTGTGGCACTGTCCCGCGGGTCACCCCGGGTGGCCGTTAGCCACCACCCTGCCCTGTGGAGCCCGGACGTTCCTCGGGAAGCCCAGGGGCTCCACGCGGCCGTCCGCCCGGCTCGTCTGCCGTAGGCACCATGGTACCGGTCGCACGGACCGCGCCGTTTCCGGCCTGGTCAGAGGAAGTCTGCGGTGTCCAGGTCGAAGGCGAAGGGCTCGGGGAGAGACAGAGGATCGCCGAATGAGCGCTTGAGCAGCCGTAGACAGTCGTCCTTCTCCGGCTCGCTGAACAGCGTGACCATGGAGGCTTCGCGATCGACGAGCAGGTAGAGGGGGATGCCCTCTCGCGCGTAGCGGCGGCGCTTGGCCTCGCGGTCGGCCTCCGGCTTGGTGGACGTCACCTCCCTCGGCAGGCGCAGGTGGGTGCGGCTCGTGCGGTTCCACGCCGAGGACGCCGGGGTGCTCGTGCGGGCGCTCACGCGGGGGTGAAGCGCACCCTCGCCGGTGGTGGGGCGGACGGGTCGGCCCGGGTGAGCCGGAGCCTGAGCCGTTCGCCCAGCGGCAGTGGTGCGGTGCCGTCCTCGACGCGGGCGACGACGGCCGGGGACTCCACGTGGACGGTGCCGGTGGTGGGGCGGTGCTCGTCGACGTCGATCACACAGCCGTCGAAGAGTTCGCCGACGCGGTCCTTCAGCAGCGCGGCCTCCACCACGTCCAGGCACTCCCGCTCCACGGCGGCCGCGCGCCGGGCGCCCTCGGCCATCCGTTCCGGCAGCGTGTCCAGCGCGGCGAGCACCCACTCGGGCACGTCCCGGCCGGCCGCGGCGGCCAGGCAGATCTCGGTGGCGTACCGGTCGGCGAGACGGCTCAGGGGTGCCGTGCAGTGCGCGTAGGGCGCGGCGACGGCGGCGTGCGTGGTGATCGCCGGGAGCCCGCCGTCCCGGAAGACGGTGTAGCCGGCGCCGCTCAGCAGGGTCGCGCACTCCCTCAGGAAGGCCGCGTGCCGCGGCCGGTCCGCGTCAAGGGTGCGCAGCAGGGCGGCGTACGACACGTGGTGCGGCCAGTCGACGCGCAGGGCGTGCGCGCTGCGCCGCAGCCGGCCGACCGCGCCGTCGGGGGCGGCCGGCAGGGTGCGCAGCACGCCGGTGCCGTGGGCCAGCATCAGTTCGGCGGCGGCCATGCCGGTGAGCAGGGAGAGCTGGGCGTTCCAGCGGTCGGCCGGGAGAGGGGCGTGGTACGCCTGCTCGTACGCGCGGCCCCCGGGCACGTCCGCCGGATGCTCCACGACCTCCAGCTCGGGCACCACGAGCGAGATGCCGCCGCGCTCGGCCTCCAGCCGCTCCCGCAGCCGCCCCACGTCCTGGAGCAGCGCGACCGGTTCGTCGGCGGTCCCGGCGTCGATCTCCTTCTGCACCCCGGCGCGGTCCAGCTGTGCCCGGCTGCGGACCAGGGCGCGGCGGACGTCGACGGCCCGCGTGCGGCCCTCCGCGTCCAGGTCGACCGTCCACAGCACGGCGGGCCGGGTCTGCCCGGGCAGCAGGCTCACGGCACCCCGGCCCAGGACGGCCGGGTGCAGCGGGACCGGGCTGTCGGGGAGGTACAGGGTGCTCGCCCGCCGGTGCGTCTCGGCGTCCACGGCGCCCGACGGTACGACGAAGGCGGCCACGTCGGCGACGGCGCAGCGGACGCGGTAGCCGCCGCCCCGGCGGGACAGGTGCGTCGCCCGGTCGAGGCCGGTCCCGTCGGGGTCGGCGGAGCCGGGCGGGTCGAGGGTGAAGAACGGGATGTCGGTGGCGTCGTGCAGGGGGAGGGCGGGGTCCCGTGCGGCCCGTTCCGCCTCGGCGAGCACCGCGGGCGGGAAGCCTCCGGGCACGCCGAGCGTGGTGCGCAGTGCGGCGAGGGCGGCCCTCAGGAGTCCTTCGGGGGCGCCGGTCGCGCGGAGCGGGCGACGGGGCATACAGCGAGCGTAGGGCGGAGGCGCACGGACGGCACGCCGTACGCTGTCGCGGAGCGCTACCCGAAGGAGCAACCCCCGTGCTTGTGCTGCTGCCCCCGTCCGAAGGCAAGGCCGCCGCCGGCCGCGGCGCCCCGCTGAGGCCCGAGTCGCTGTCGCTGCCGGGGCTGGCCGCCGCCCGCGAGACGGTGCTGACGGAGCTGGTGGAGCTGTGCACCGGGGACGAGGAGAAGGCACGCGAGGTGCTCGGACTGAGCGAGGGCCTGCGCGGCGAGGTCGCCAAGAACGCCGGGCTGCGCACGGCGGGGACGCGGCCCGCCGGGGAGATCTACACCGGTGTGCTCTACGACGCCCTGGACCTCGCCTCCCTCAACCCGTCGGCCAAACGGCGCGCCGCACGTTCGCTGCTGGTCTTCTCCGGGCTGTGGGGTGCGGTGCGGGTGACCGACCGGATCCCCTCCTACCGCTGCTCGATGGGTGTGAAGCTGCCCGGACCGGGCGCGCTGGCCGCGTACTGGCGTACGCCGATGGCCTCGGTGCTGCCCGAGGCGGCCGGTGACGGTCTGGTGCTGGACCTGCGGTCCTCGGCGTACGCGGCGGCGTGGAAGCCGAAGGGCGAGGTCGCGGGCCGGACGGCGACCGTGCGGGTGCTGCACTCCCAGATCGTGGACGGGGTGGAGAAGCGGTCCGTGGTCAGCCACTTCAACAAGGCCACGAAGGGCCGGATCGTGCGCGCCCTGCTGACCGAGGGGGCCGCCCCGAAGGACCCGGCCGGACTGATGGAGGCGCTGCGGGACCTCGGGTACGTGGTGGAGGCGGAGCCGCCGGGCAGGGCGGGGCGGCCGTGGGCACTGGACGTGGTGGTGACGGAGATCCACTGACACGGGGATCCACTGACACGGGGATCCACCCGGCGCCGTACCGCCGGGGCACGGGCGCTGGTGGCCGGCGGGCCGCCCGCGATCGAGGCGACACCGCGGACGCGAGGCCGCGATCGACGCGCCCCGGACGATCGCCGGCGCGGTGCCGGACGCGGTCGTGGGCGCGGCATGGTGCCGGAGTCGTCCACGGCGTCGGCGCCGGCCGCCGGGGACGGGGCCCGGGTCGAGCGGCCCGCCCACGCGGCCGTGACGGTCAGCGCAGGTGGGACGTGTCGTTGAACAGGCGGACGCTCGCGTTGCCGTCCGCGTAGTACGCCACCGCCGACAGGGACGCCGCCGACAGCTCCATGCGGAACAGGGACTCCGGCGGTGCGCCGAGGGCCAGTTGGACGAACGTCTTGATCGGGGTCACGTGCGTGACGAGCAGCACCGTGCGGCCCGCGTGAGCGGCGACCAGCTTGTCCCGGGTGGCGGCGATCCGGACCGCGGTGGCCGCGAAACTCTCGCCGCCGCCGGTGGGTTCGGCGTCCGGGGAGGCCAGCCAGGCGTTCAGGTCGTCCGGGTAGCGCTCGCGCACCTCGCCGAACGTGAGCCCCTCCCAGGCACCGAAGTCGGTCTCGCGCAGGCCTTCCTCCACGGTCACGTCGAGACCGAGGCGGGCGGCGACGGCACCGGCGGTCTCGCGGGTGCGGGCGAGCGGCGAGGACACGACGGCCTGGATGGTGCCGCGCCGGGCGAGCGCCGCCGCGACCTTCTCGGCCTGCTCGCGGCCCACGCCGGACAGCGACGGATCGGTGCCGCCACTGCCCGAGAAACGCTTCTGCGGCGTCAGCGGCGTCTCTCCGTGCCGCAGCAGCACGAAGGTGGCGGGCGCACCGAGATCGGCGGGCGCCCAGCCGGGTGTGGCGACCGCCCCAGCGGGCCCCGGGCCTCCACCGGCACCGGAAGCCGTGCCGCCACCAGCGGCGGCGGCACGCGCAGCCCGGACGTCGGCGCCCGCGCCGGTGTCGGCGGAAGCGGGACTCCCGAAGATCGACGAGGCGTCCGTACCGGTGCCGGGGACCGGGCCACCGCTCGGGCCGCCCAACGCGTCCAGGGACGGACCGGACCACTGCTCGCCGCGGGCGCCCGCGTCCATCGCCTCGTTGGCCAGGCGGTCGGCCTGCTTGTTGCGCTCGCGGGGGATCCACTCGTAGGTGACCCGGTCGGCCGGGAACTCCCGGGCCGCCGCCGTCGCGAGCGGCTTCAGGTCGGGGTGCTTGATCTTCCAGCGGCCCGACATCTGCTCGACGACGAGCTTGGAGTCCATGCGGACGTGCACGGCCGCCGACGGGTCCAGGGCGTGCGCGGCGCGCAGGCCGGCCAGCAGGCCCCGGTACTCGGCCACGTTGTTCGTGACCACGCCCAGGTACTCCGCGTGTTCGGCCAGGGTCTCCCCCGTCGCCGCGTCGAGCACCACCGCGCCGTAGCCCGCGGGCCCCGGATTGCCCCGCGACCCGCCGTCGGCCTCGACGATGAACTCCCGCACGCCGCTCGCTCCTTACCGACCGTCTACAGACGCGACCACCGACCCGACCGGAGACCCGCCTACAGACCGGACTCGGCGGTGCGCACCAGGATGCGGCGGCAGTTCTCGCAGCGTACGACCGTGTCGGGGGCGGCGGCGCGGATCTCGCTCAGCTCGGTGATGGCGAGCTCCTGCCGGCAGCCCTGGCAGGTGCGCTGGTACAGCTTGGCCGCGCCGATGCCGCCCTGCTGCTCGCGCAGCTTGTCGTAGAGCTTCAGCAGGTCCGCGGGGACGGCGCCGGCGATGACCTCGCGCTCCTTCGTCACGGACGCCACCTCGCCGTCGATCTCCTCGAAAGCCGCGTCCCGGCGCGCGGTCGCGTCGTCGGCCTTCGCCTGGACGGAGGCGACGCGCCCGGTCAGCTCGGTGACCCGCTCCTGCGCGGACTCGCGGCGCTCCATGACCTCCAGGACGACGTCCTCCAGGTCGCCCTGCCGCTTGGCGAGGGACACGATCTCGTGCTGGAGGTTCGACAGGTCCTTGGGCGAGGTGATCGCGCCGGAGTCGAGGCGCTGCTGGTCACGGACGGCGCGCTTGCGCACCTGGTCCACGTCCTGCTCGGCCTTGGTCTGCTCGCGGGCGCAGTCGCTCTCCTCGGTCTGCGCGGCGACCAGAAGGTCGCGCAGCTGCGTGAGGTCCCGGTTCAGCGACTCGATCTCGGCGTGCTCGGGGAGCGACTTCCGCTTGTGGGCCAGCTGCTGGAGGCGGACGTCGAGGGCCTGGACGTCGAGGAGTCGGATCTGGTCGGCGGGCGCGGCGTTCAGTTGGGGGCTCCCGTTAGCTAGTAGAGGAAGTAGAGGAAGGGGCGCGCGAAGCGCTCTTCGGAAGGGTGGCGGACGCCGCGTGGGCGGTCCAGGGGTCGGTGACCGTCTTGGAGACGTGGACCCGCAGGCCCCATCCGTTCCGGTCGGAGATCTCGTCGAGCTGGGCGGCGGCCAGCTCGCACCAGGGCCACTCGGTGGCCCAGTGCGCCGCGTCGAGCAGCGCGAGGGGGCTGTGGGCGCGGTCCGCGATGAACTCGGAGGCCGGGTGGTGGCGCAGGTCCGCGGTGAGGAAGGCGTCGACGCCGGCCGCCCGTACGTCGTCGAAGAGGCTGTCGCCGGAGCCGCCGCTGACGGCGACCGTGCGGACGAGCGCCTCCGGGTCGCCGGCCGCGCGGATGCCCTGCGCGGTGGCGGGCAGCCGCTCGGCGGCGCGGGCCGCGAGTTCACGCAGGGTCAGCGGGTGGTCCAGCTCGCAGACCCGGCCCAGACCCCGGCGTCCCTCCGGGTCGGTGGCGTCCGGCACCAGCGGGCGTACGACCCTGAGGTCCAGCGCCCCGGCCAGGGCGTCGGAGACTCCCGGGTCGGCGGTGTCCGCGTTGGTGTGGGCCACGTGCAGGGCGATGTCGTTCTTGATCAGGGTGTGCACCACGCGGCCCTTGAAGGTGGAGGCCGCCACGGTCGTCGTACCGCGCAGGTAGAGCGGATGGTGGGTGACCAGCAGGTCCGCGCCCAGCTTCACCGCCTCGTCGACGATCTCCTGGACCGGGTCGACGGCGAACAGGACCCGGCCGACCTCCTGCTCCGGGTCGCCCACGACGGTGCCGACCGCGTCCCAGGACTCGGCCCGCTCGGCGGGCCACAGGTTCTCCAGCGCGGCGATGACTTCAGACAGACGGGGCACGGGTGCAAGGCTACCTGGGTGTTCGCCGCGGCTGAACCGGTGCCGTCGCCCCACGTCCGGACCGGGGCCGTCCAGCACATCGGTCTCGGTTTCCACAGGCGAATCGTTTTTCGGCCACCCGTATGTGTGAAGCAGCCGCCCGCCGGTCCGTCCGGTGTGTGTAGGAAAACTACCGTCCTGGCAGGAGGTGACCGAACGATGACAGCCTGCATTGTCGAGACTTCGGCGGCCGGCGAGGACGGCGGTACCCCGCGGGCGGGCTGCACGATCACGACGGACGGTGCCTACGCCGCCCGGCTCGCACGCAGCGGCGACTCCTGGTACCCGGAGCGCTGGACGCTGGACGGCCCCGAGCCGTACGCGGTGCCGCTGCCCGGCAACCAGCCCGAGGAGCCCGGCACGGAGGTGCTGCCGATGGGCGACGGCCGGGTGCTGATCCGGCGGCTGGTGGACGGCCGGCACACCTTCTCGCTGCTGTATCCGACCGGACCGGGCACCGGCGAGCTGCCGCTCGGCGCGATCGAGTGCCCGGAGGGCACCGGGCTGCGGCTGCTGCCCCCGGCGCCCGGCGGCGAGCGGGCCTACGCGCTCGCCGTGGGCCAGCGGTCCTCGGCGGTGTGGCTGGTGGTGGGCGGCGCCTTCGGGCCCGAGCACCTGGCCGAGGTGCCGGGCCGCTGCTCGGGCGGGGTCTGGCTGGACCGCGCCGGGCGGATGCTGGCCCTGGACCGGGAGACCGGTGGGCGCACCAAGGCGGTCGTGGTGGACCTGGAGCGCGGCGGCGAGACGTCGCCACTGCTCCAGATCGCGGCCGGCAGCGACGACCGGCTGCTGCTCGCCGACCCCGACAGCGGACTTCTGCTGATCCGCTCGGACGCCCCCTCCCCCGGCCGGCAACGGCTGGGCTGGGGCGTGCTGGGCAGCACGCACCCGGTGCGTTTCCCGGAGAGCCTCCGGCTGCCGGACTGCGTGGTGACGCCGTTCGCGATCCAGCCGGGGCAGGTGCTCACCCCGGAGCAGTGCGGGGTGGCGCTGCGCTGCGACGGCGCGGCCGGCAGCTGGGTGGCCGTGTGGCGGCCCGCCGAGCGGCAGGTACGTCATCTCCCCGCGCCCGAGGGGTGGCTGGCCGGGTCCGGACTGTGGACCGGCGACGGCGTACTTCGTCTGCCCTACGCCACGAGCGCGGTGCCGTGCGGTGTGGCGCGGTGGACGGCTCCGACGAGGCAGTCGGAGCCGGGACCGGGACCGGCGGGGGCGGGGACGCGCATCCCGGTCCCCGTCCCGCCCGACGCGCCGGACCGGGCGACGGTACCCGGACCACGGCCCGGAACCGAGCCCGGACCACAAGCCGAATCCGCCCCACCCGCCGACTCCGGACCACGCACCGAACCTGGACCGCCCGCCGGATCCGCCCCACCCGCCGACTCCGGACCACTCGGCAAGAGCGGCCTGCACGCCGACACCGCGCCGCTGGCCGAGCACGCGGCACGCTCCGGGGCGACCGTCGTCACCGTGGACCCGCCGAGCGGGATGATGGCGGGCTCCGGACCACGAACCGAACCCGGACCACCCGCCGGATCCGCCCCACCCGCCGACTCCGGACCACTCGGCAAGAGCGGCCTGCACGCCGACACCGCGCCGCTGGCCGAGCACGCGGCACGCTCCGGGGCAGCCGCCGTCACCGTGGACCCGCCGAGCGGGGTGAAGACGGACTCCGGACCACGAACCGAACCCGGACCACCCGCCGTTCCCGGACCGCAAACCGAACCCAGGTCCTACGCCACACCCGGAATCGGACCGCACCCCGCACCCGAAGCTGGCCCCCACGCCACACCCAAGGCCATTCCCGAAGCCGGCCCCCACGCCGGTCCCGAAGCCGCCTCTTACGCCACGCCCGAGGCCGGGCCGCCCGTCGGGCCCGAGAGCGGGCCCCCCGCCCCGCGCGAGCCCGGCCCGCACCACCACCTCGCACCCAGAGCCAGAACCCACACCACACTCGGAACCGGATTCCGCATCGGCCCCGGACCCGGGCCCCACCCCGCTCACGAAGCCCCACCGCACGCCGGATCCCCCGTCCCCGGACCTCACCCCGGCCCCGGATCTCACCCCGTCCCCGGACCTCACCCCGTCCCCGGACCTCACCCCGTCCCCGGACCTCACACCGGCCCCGGCCCCGGCCTCGGCCCCGAAGACGAATCCGTACCCAGCCCGCACTCCGCCCCCGCCCCCGCCCCCGCACCGGAACCCGCACCGGAACCCGGCCCTCCGACCTCCCACGGCCCCCGCCCCGTTCCGCTTCAACAGGCCCCGCTGGGACGGCTTGTAACGAAGTAGTGCCGGTTGGCGTGCCCGGCTGGATTCGACCCGAGGTGTGCCGGTTAGACTCGCCCGGCTGTACGAAAGATCATTGTTGACGGGGTGAATTTCTTCCGATGAGCGACGCCAGCACGACCCAGCCGTCCGCCGCCGACGTCGAAGAGTCCGCGGGTCACGGAAAGCACCGGGGTCCGGTTTCGGTCGGCGACGGTGAGGCCGCACCCAGCGGCCGCCACCGCAGGCCTGCGGAGCAGAACGAATCGGCGGCCTGACTGCACGTCGAACGAAACGGCCCCGCCCGTCTGCTGACGGGCGGGGCCGTTTCGTGTCAGCCGTGGCCGACGATCGTGCCGGTCAGCACCGGCGCGTCGTCCCGTTCGACGGCGCCCACCGTCACTTGGACCCCGCCCTCCCGCCGCCACATGCGGATGCGCAGGGTCTCGCCCGGGTACACCACCCCGGCGAAACGCGTGGTGCAGGACCGTACGCGGGTCACGTCCCCGCCGAACAGTGTGTCGACGACCGCCTTGACGGTCATGCCGTAGGTGCACAGCCCGTGCAGGATGGGCCGCTCGAAGCCAGCACGCTCGGCGAACTCCGGGTCGGCGTGCAGCGGGTTGCCGTCGCCGCTCAGACGGTAGAGCAGTGCCTGGTCCTCGCGGACCGTCCGCTCGACGGTGCGGTCCGGCTCGCCGGCCGGCTCGGCGTGGCGGGCGGAGGGACCTCGGTCGCCGCCCCAGCCGCCCTCGCCCTGGACGAAGATCTCCGCGTCATCGGTCCACAGCGGGCCGTCGCCGTCGGCGACCTCGGTGCGCATGACCAGGACGGCCGCCGTGCCCTTGTCGTGGACGGCGACGATGCGGCTGGTGGCGGTGGCGGTGGCCGCCACGGGGAGGGGGCGGTGCACGGTCAGCGACTGGCCGCCGTGCAGGACGCGGGCGAGGTCGACGTCGACGCCGGGCATGGACAGGCCTCTGATCACGCCGGGCGAACCGCCGCCTGCGACGGTGGCGAAGCTCGGCAGGACGTGCAGCCGCGTCTCCAGGGTGTAGCGCAGTTCGGCGGGGTCGGTGGCCGGCAGGCCCGCGCCGATCCCGAGGTGGTAGAGCAGGACGTCCCTGGGAGTCCAGGAGATCTCGACGGTACGGGGTTCGGCGGCGAGGGCCTGGGCTGCGTCGATGGGCATGGGTCTCCGGAATCAGAGTCTCCTGGCACTCCCCTGTATAGCCCAGCGCTCTTCGGCTGTGAAGAAACCTGATGCCCCGTCAGACAGGCAGGACGTGGGTCCGTCGGCCGTGACATTTGTCCTGCCGGAGTCCGTACAAGCGCATCTGCCGGGCGCGGCACGGGAGTTCGTACCGTCGTAGACATGACACAGGTCGCAGACATGACACAGACGGGACGTGCTGTGTCCTTCACACGGGCGGTCAAGGCCTTCGGCGCCGTGCGCGCCGTCGACGGCGTCGACCTGACCATCGAGCGGGGCGAGACGGTGGCCCTGCTCGGCCTCAACGGCGCCGGCAAGTCGACGGCGATCTCGCTGCTGCTCGGCCTGCACCCGCCCGACGCGGGCACGGTCGAGCTGTTCGGCGGGCCGCCCGAACGGGCGGTGCGCGCCGGTCTGGTCGGCGCCATGCTCCAGGAGGCGCGGGCGGTCCCCCGGGTCACCGTCCGCGAGCTGGTGACCTTCGTGGCCGGCCGCTACCCCGCGCCGCTGTCCGTCGCCCGCGCCCTGGAGCTGGCCGGGATCGCCCACCTGGCCGGACGACGGGTGGACCGGCTCTCCGGCGGCCAGACACAGCGGGTGCGGTTCGCGGTCGCGGTGGCCGGCAACCCCGCGCTGCTCGTGCTGGACGAGCCGACGGCGGCCCTGGACGTGGAGGCGCGCCACGCCTTCTGGGACGCGATGGGGGCCTACGCGCGCGGGGGTCGCACGGTGCTGTTCTCCACGCACTACCTGGAGGAGGCCGACGCCCACGCCGACCGGATCCTCGTCCTGGACCACGGCCGGCTGGTCGCCGACGGCACCGGCGAGGAACTGCGGCGGGCGGCGGGCGGCGGCCTGGTCGCCTTCGACCTGGCCGGGCGGGGCACCGAGGGCCTGGAACTCCTGCCCGGCGTGCGGTCGCTGGAGGTGCGCGGGGACCGGGCGCGGCTGCGCACCGACGACCCGGACGCGACCGTGATCGCCCTGGTCGGACTGGGTGCCGTGCACGGACTGGAGGTCGCACCGGCCTCACTGGACGACGCGTTCCTGGCCCTGACGGGCGCGCGTGCGGCCACGGAGCGCGAATGGGAGGCGGCGTGATGCGCGACATATTCGACTACCTGCGGCTGGAGGTGCGCCGCACCCTGCGCGACACGGGCTTCGTGATCGGCGGGATCGCGATGCCGGTGATGATGTACCTGCTGTTCACCAACCTCGGCGACGGCGCCGACCGGGGCTGGCGGACCGCCTCCATGGTCGGCATGGCCGCCTACGGCGCGGTCGGCTCGGCCCTCAACACCGGCGGCGGGGTCGCCGAGGACCGTACGGTCGGCTGGCTGCGGCAGCTGAGGCTGACCCCGATGACCCCGCGCCAGGTCGTCGCCGGTCGGGCGCTGACCGCCTCGGTGACCGTGCTGCCCGCGATCTGCGCGGTGCTGCTGGCGGGCGGCCTGCTCAACGGCGTACGGCTGGCGGCGTGGCAGTGGGCTTCGACGGCGCTGCTGCTGTGGCTCGGCTCGATCCCGTTCACGCTGCTCGGCCTGGGCAACGGCTACGGGCGGACCGCGCAGACCACGGGCGTGGTCAACATGGTGTGCAACCTGGGGCTCGCGGTGCTGGGCGGCCTGTGGTTCCCCGTCGAGCTGTTCCCACGCTGGTTGCGCACCCTGTCCGGGTACACGCCCACGCGCGGGATCGCCGAACTCGGCGTGTCGGTCACGCAGGGCCACGCCCCGGCGGCGGGTGCCATCCTCGTGCTGGCGGGCTGGCTGTCGCTGTTCGGTTCGTACGCTGTGCTGTCCTACCGCCGTCATGCCGGCAAGGTCTGATAGGGGAGCGCGAACATGAACTGGTCACGCAGGATCTCCTGCCGCGTGGAACACCGGATGGGGCGCGGGGGCGGGCGGGAGTCCGAGTACCCGGGGCCGCCGCCCACCGGCTTCTCCCTGCTGCCCTGGCTGCTGATGGGGATGGGCGCCTTCTCGCACCTCTTCCAGGGCAAGACCGCCAACCCGTGGATCGGCGGCCTGGGCCTGCTGGCCTTCAACTCCCTCTACATCTACGTGGTGCTCCGCGCCTTCGACAAACGAGCGCGCACGGCCCGCTCCACCCGCCTCGCGCTGCTGCTGCTGTTCCTGGTGACGTGCGGTCTGGCCATCGGATACGGCGGCACCTGGCTGCTGTTCCTGCCGCTGTTCGGCCTGGCGACGGGCGCGGCCCTGCGCGGGCCGCTGCTCGGCCGGATCGGTGTGGGTCTTGGCCTGTTCGCGGGGGTCGTCGCCGGGCTGCGCGAGGGCTGGAACGGGATCAACATCGGTTACGGCACGTTCCTGTCGACGGTGGTGACGGCGGTGATCCTCAGCCTGTCCGACGCCGTGCGGGAACTGCGCGCCGCCCGTGAGGAGCTGGCCCGCCGCGCGGTGGAGGAGGAGCGGCTGCGCTTCTCCCGGGACCTGCACGACCTGCTCGGCCACACGCTGTCGGTGATCGTGGTGAAGTCGGAGGCGGCCCGGCGGCTGGCGCCCCGCGACATGGGGGCGGCGCTGACGCAGATCACCGACATCGAGTCCGTCGGGCGGCAGGCGCTCACCGAGATCCGCGAGGCGGTCACCGGCTACCGCGACGGCGGCCTCGGCGCGGAACTGGACCGGGCCCGCTCGGCGCTGACCGCCGCCGGCATCGAGCCCGTGGTGCGCCGGTCGGGCCCTCCGCTGACGCCGGAGGCCGAGGCGCTGCTGGGCTGGGTGGTGCGCGAGGCGGTCACCAACGCCGTACGGCACAGCGGCGCGAGCCGCTGCGAGATCAGCGTCACCGGCACGGCCGGGCGGGCCCGGCTGACCGTCGTCGACAACGGGTACGCCACGTCCGCCGGTCCGACCGGGGACGCGGACCCGGCCGGGGTGGGCGGCACCGGTCTGAAGGGGCTGACCGAACGTCTCACGACGGCGGGCGGTTCGCTGCGGGCCGGCCCCTCGCCCCGCGGCGGTTTCACGGTGACCGCCGAGGTGCCCGTGGACAGCGGGGAACCGGTGGAGGACGGCGTCCGGCTCGGCTCGTCGTCGAGGTGACCGGCCCGCGCGCCCCGCCCGTGGGGCGCCGAGTCAATACCCTTGGCCCGTGAACGAGATGCCTGGGGACCGCCGGCCCGACAAGATCATCCGCCTCCTTCTCGCGGAGGACCAGCAGATGATGCGGGGCGCGCTCGCCCTGCTGCTCGGCATGGAGGACGACATGGAGGTCGTCGCCCAGGTCTCGGCGGGCGACGCCATCGTGGACGCCGCGCTGACCCACCGCCCCGACGTGGCGCTGCTGGACATCGAACTGCCCGGGATGAGCGGTCTGGACGCCGCCGCCGAGTTGCGCGAGCAGGCTCCCGGCTGCCGGGTGCTGATCCTGACCACCTTCGGACGGCCCGGCTATCTGCGCCGGGCCATGGAGGCCGGGGCCGGGGGCTTCCTGGTCAAGGACGGGCCGGTGGAGGAACTGGCGGCCGCGATCCGCCGGGTGCTCGCCGGGGAGACGGTGGTCGACCCGGCGCTCGCCGCGGCCGCCCTCAGCGCGGGCCCCAGTCCGCTCACCGCCCGCGAGTGCGATGTGCTGAGGGCCTCCGCCGACGGGGCGACCGTCGCCGACGTCGCCGCGAAGCTGCACCTGTCGGAGTCCACCGTCCGCAACTACCTGTCCGCCGCGATCGGCAAGACCGGCACCCGCAACCGCATGGAGGCCGTACGGGAGGCCCGCCGTCAGGGCTGGCTGTGACCCCGCCGCCCGGACGCGCCCCGGGCGTTCGCTACACCGGCTCCCGCCGGAACAGCCCCGCCCACAGGAACGCCTCCCCGAAGTGCGGTGCCTCCTCCGGCTCGTCCCGCATCCGGCGCAGCTCCACCTCCGTCAGGTCCGCGAAGATCCGCCGCAGCGACTCGGGCGTGTAGGCGAGCCCGCCGTGCAGCCGGGAGGTGCGGTACAGCTCCACGTCGGACAGCTCGCAGCCCATGGCTCCGGCCGCGAAACAGGTCAGGGCCAGGTGACCGCCGGGGGCCAGGACCCGGTCGAGCAGGGCCAGGTGGCTGATCCGGCGGTGCGGCGGCAGATGGTGGAAGCAGCCGGAGTCGTACACCAGGTCGTACGGGCCGGTGAGGGGCGAGCCGGCGGAACCGAAGGCGTCCTGGCACAGGAACCGCACCTCGGCCCCCGTCTCCCGGGCCCGCTCCCGGGCCCAGCCGATGGCCTGCGGCGACAGGTCGACCGCGTCCACCTCGAAGCCCCGCTCGGCGAGATACAGGGCGTTGCGCCCCGGCCCGCAGCCCAGGTCCAGTGCCCGGCGCCCGCCGATCAGCCCCCGCTCCAGCCACTCGACGAGGTTCTCGTCCGGCTTGTCCACGAAGAACGGCACCGGCCGGGTCCGGTCCGCGTAGAACCCGTCCCACCACCCGGCCGCACCACCGGTCCACCGGTCGGCGTCCGGCGCGAGCAGCCCGTCCAGCAGCACCAGCACATCGTCGACCGTGCGAATGTCCCGCTCCATACGGCCCCCTTCCGTATTCGACGTACCCAAGTGGGCCAAGTGGGTCGAGTCTAGGGCCGGACACCATGAAAGCCCAGGTCAGCGGCTATGTGCGGGGCCGGGCAGAGGCGCTGTCCCGGCGGCTGCGGGGTCGCGGCGGACGCCGGAAGGGCCTCACCCCGGGCCCGGTGCGAAACCCCGCCCGCACCTGCGCCCAGGCCCCTGAGAAGGGCTTCCACGGCCGGGCCGGCCCTGGTTTTTCTCCTCCACTCCCCCAGAGCCACAGGCGGCCTGACGGGCGTTCAGATCCCCACGGAACGGTCAAGAAATCGTTAGTACGCCAAAGCATCGGAATAGTTGCCTCGGCCTACGGGGTTGACCCGGCGCCCGTTCCGCACGGATGACCGCACGTTCCACCCTCACGGCCCGGAGGCCCCACTCGATGACGCTCACGACGACCGGACGGCCCGAACGGAGAGCGAGCGGGGCCGTCGTCCCGGTGCTCGCCTTCGCGGGGATCGTCGTCGCGGTGATGCAGACCCTGCTCGTCCCGGTCATCAAGGACCTGCCGCACCTGCTGGACACCTCGCCCAGCAACGCCACCTGGGTCCTGACCTCCACCCTCCTGTCCGGCGCGGTGGCCACGCCGATCATGGGCCGCCTCGGCGACCTGTACGGCAAGCGCCGCATGCTGATCGCCAGCCTCGCCGTGATGGTGGTCGGCGCGCTGGTCAGCGCGTTCACCTCCGCACTGCTGCCCATGATCGCGGGCCGCACGCTCCAGGGCTTCGCGATGGGCGCGATCCCGCTCGGCATCGGCCTGATGCGGGACATGCTGCCGCGCGAGAGGCTCGGCTCCGCCATGGCGCTGATGAGTTCCTCGATCGGCGTCGGCGGCGGTCTCGCCCTGCCCGCCGCGGCCATGGTCGCCCAGCACACCGACTGGCACAGCCTCTTCTACGGCGCCGCCGGCCTCGGCGTCCTCTCCATCGGCCTCACCCTCCTCGTCGTACCGGAGTCCCCGACGCGCGCCGAGGGCTCCTTCGACCTGCCGGGCGCGCTGGGCCTGTCCGGCGGCCTGGTCCTGCTCCTGCTGCCCGTCACCAAGGGCAGCGACTGGGGCTGGTCGTCGCCCCCCACGCTCGGCCTGTTCGCCGCAGCCGTCGTCGTCCTGCTCCTGTGGGGCCTGATGGAGCTGCGCGTCGCGGCCCCGCTGGTCGACCTGCGCACCACCGCCCGCCGCGAGGTGCTGCTGACCAATCTCGCCTCGATCATGGTCGGCGTCAGCTTCTACGTCGTCTCCCTCGTCCTGCCCCAGCTGCTGCAGCTGCCCGCCGCCACCGGCTACGGGCTCGGTCAGTCGATGGTCGTCGCCGGTCTGTGCGTGGCCCCGCTGGGCCTGACCATGATGTTCACCGCGCCGGTCTACGCCCGCCTGTCCGCCCGCTACGGCCCGAAGACCACCCTGATCATCGGCCTGCTGATCATCGCGGTCGGATACGCCGCCGGCCTCGGCCTGATGAACGCGGCCTGGCAGACCGTCGTCGTCTCGGTGGTCCTGGGCGCCGGCATCGGACTGGCGTACTCCTCGCTGCCCGCGCTGATCGTCGGCGCGGTCCCGGCCTCCGAGACGGGCGCGGCCAACGGCCTCAACACCCTGATGCGGTCCATCGGCACGTCGGTGTCCAGCGCCGTGATCGGCATGGTGCTGGCCAACACCGCGCACCACACCGGTGGCCTCGCGATCCCCACCATGCACGGCTTCCGCGTCTCCTTCCTGATCGCCACGGCCGCCGTCCTCGTGGGCCTGGCGCTGGCCCTGTGCCTGCCCCGGCCGAACCTCTCGACGGGCCCGCGACTGCGCGCGAGCAGCGAGGAGGACGCCAACCTGGCACGGGCCGAGGCGGTCCTGCGCGGTTTCCGCGGCCGGGTCCTGGACGCCGGCGGCGCCCCGGTCGCCCGTGCCAAGGTCACGCTGATCGACCGCCGCGGCCGCCAGGCGGGCGCCACGCTCTCCGCCGAGGACGGCGGCTACGTCCTCGCGGTCCCGGCCCGGGGCCCGTACGTCCTGGCCGCCCGCGCCGCCGGGCACGGCCCGCACGCCAGCGCGGCGACCCACCCCGGCGAGGACCACTCGGTCGATCTGGACCTGTCCCTGCCGGGCGAGTCGGTCACCGCCTGAAACGAGACGTACGCCGGAGAGAAGCACCACCGCACCCCCGGTCGCCCGCGCGGCCGGGGGTGCGGCAGCATGGCGCCCTGAACGGTCGCACGACCGAGACGACCGACGAACCGTCGCACGACCGAGACGACCGACAGAGACGACCGATCGGAAGGACATCCCAATCGTGTTGTCAAGCCGCAGCCGTGACGGGAGGTGAAGCGTGATAGCGCGCTCCGTCACGGATCATGGCCCACAGGACGT
>NZ_JBIVTV010000002.1:0-292495 GCF_044756885.1 Streptomyces sp. NPDC091412
CAGGGCATGACCGGCTCCGAGGGCCAGAAGCACACGCGTCGCATGCTGGCCTCGGGCACGAACATCGTCGGTGGCGTGAACCCGCGCAAGGCGGGCCAGAGCGTGGACTTCGACGGCACCGAGGTACCGGTCTTCGGGACCGTGAAGGACGCCATCGAGAAGACCGGCGCCGACGTCACGGTGATCTTCGTTCCGGAGAAGTTCACCAAGGACGCGGTGATCGAGGCGATCGACGCGGAGATCCCGCTCGCGGTGGTCATCACCGAGGGCATCGCGGTGCACGACTCGGCCTCCTTCTGGGCGTACGCCGGGAAGAAGGGCAACAAGACGCGGATCATCGGCCCGAACTGCCCGGGTCTGATCACGCCGGGTCAGTCGAACGCGGGCATCATCCCGGCCGACATCACCAAGCCGGGCCGGATCGGTCTGGTGTCGAAGTCGGGCACGCTGACGTACCAGATGATGTACGAGCTGCGGGACATCGGCTTCTCCACCTGTGTGGGCATCGGTGGTGACCCGATCATCGGCACCACGCACATCGACGCGCTGAAGGCGTTCCAGGACGACCCGGACACCGACCTGATCGTGATGATCGGTGAGATCGGCGGCGACGCGGAGGAGCGGGCCGCGGCGTTCATCAAGGAGAACGTGACCAAGCCGGTCGTCGGGTACGTCGCGGGCTTCACCGCCCCGGAGGGCAAGACCATGGGCCACGCGGGCGCCATCGTCTCGGGTTCCTCCGGTACCGCCCAGGCGAAGAAGGAGGCCCTGGAGGCCGCGGGCGTCAAGGTCGGCAAGACCCCGACCGAGACGGCCAAGCTGGCTCGCGCCATCCTCGGCAGCTGAGCACCGGCCGCCCCGGGCGGCTGCACACGGCCGCCCTCGGCGGCCGAGCTCTCCGAGCCGGTCCGGTGGGCCCACCCCCAGATGGGGGCGGGCCCACCGGCGTTTCCGGGGGCGCACCGGCGTCTTCCGCGGAGACACACCGGCGTTTCCGGGAGCGGACCAGCCGGTCCGCGGCCCAGCCGAGTCATCTGGGCTCCGGTGCCAGCCGCTCCGGCCCGCCCGCCGTCTCCTTCCTCAACCCGCCGCGCAGCGCGAGCGCCTCCGGCGAGAGCGGGCCGAGCATGCCCTGCGCCGGCAGCCCCTGGACCGTGTGCCCGGGGGACACCGGGGCCAGGTAGTGCATGGGGGCGGTGCGCAGGGTGAGCGTCGTCGCGCCGATGATGGTGGCCGTGAAGGCGATGGCGGACCGGGTCCAGAACCGGGTCCGGCGTTCCCCGGCCGTGCGCACGCCCGCCGGCTCGCCCGCCCCGAGGCGTTCCGCCGAGGCCAGGCGGACCAGCCGCCGGTGCAGCTCCGCCGGATCGGACAGCTCCGGCAGGCGTGCGGCGAGCGCCTCGCGCGCGTGCATCAGCCGGTTCGCCGCGGCCGGGGTGCTCGCCTCCGTCTCCGCCGCCGTCTCGGGCAGGTCGAGGCCGACACCGTCGTAGAGCACCAGGGTGCGGCGGTATGACGACGGGAGCAGCAGCAGGGCGCGTTGCAGCGCGCGGTCCGCGGGGTCGGACAGCGGGTCGGGGACGTGGCCGCGCCGGCGGAAGAGGTGCCAGGGGGACAGCGCGCACTCGTGCACCACCGCCCGCACCCAGCCCGCCGGGTCCCGGTCGTGGGCCACCTCCGGCCAGCGCTGCCAGGCCAGTTGGAAGGCCCGTTCCACGGACCTGCGCGCCCGCTCGCGCCGGCCGGTGAGCAGATAGGCCTGCCGTACGAGGGCGGGGGCGCAGAACGCGTACAGGATGTCGAAGGCCTGAGCGGGTGTCAGGGCGTCGTCCGCCTCGTCGACGACCTGATCCCGCGTCAGGGAGGCGGCCGTGCAGGAGCGCCGGCACTCCGTGGGTGATGGCAGCGGGTTCGCATGACTGTTCGTCATGATGCGTCCCTTGGTGTGAATGGGAACATAATCGTATATTGAGTGACACGGCGGAGGTTCGCCTGTTGCGCCGGTAAAGCGCGTGTCGTTGGGAGCATGGAAGTCGTGATCCAGACGACCCGCCGACGTCCACCGCTGTCACGCCTTCGCACCCGCCTGCGGGACCGCTCACCCGGCTTGGGAGCCGGCTTCGTGGGCGGCGCGGTCGCGGCGGGGCTCGGCCTCGGCTCGTTCGCCGTGGTCGTCGTCGCGCTGTGGATCAGCTCGCCGTATCCGGACAGCGGCCCCGGCGGCGCGCTGCATGTCGCCGCCGCGCTGTGGCTGCTGGCGCACGGCGCCGAACTGATCCGCACCGAAACCCTCACGGGGGTCCCCGCGCCCGTCGGAGTGACCCCGCTGCTGCTGCTCGCGCTGCCCGCGCTGCTGGTGCACCGGGCGGCCCGGGACGCGACCGACGGGGGCGACGGCGGGCCGCTCCTCCCACCCCGCAGCGCCTGGACGGGCATCGTCCTCGGCTACCTCGCCGTCGGATCCGGTGCCGCCGCGTACGCGGACGGCGGTGCGCTGCGGCCCTCGTGGGCGTGGGCGGCGGTGTGCGTACCGCTTTTCACCGCGGCGGCCGCGGGCAGTGGCGTGTGGAAGGCGTACGGCTGCCCCCGCGCACCCCTGGAGCGGGCGTTGCGACGGCTGCCGGGCGGCGTGAGGCGGCTGCTCCTCGGGCCGGGCCCGCAGGTGCGCCTGGGTGCCGCGGCGCGGGCGGCGGGGGCCGGTGCCATGGTGTTCGTCGGCGGCGGGGCGCTGATGCTCGTGGTGTCGCTGGTGGTGCACGCCGGGACGGTCCAGGAGGCCTTCCTGGAGCTGACCGAGGGCTGGACGGGACGGTTCGCCGTACTGCTGCTGTGCCTGGCGCTGCTGCCGAACGCGCTGCTGTGGGCGGCGGCCTACTCCCTCGGACCCGGCTTCGTGCTCGGCGCCGGTCATGCCGTCGGCCCGCTGTCCTCCGCCCCGGCCCCGCTGCTGCCGCCCTTCCCGCTGCTCGCCGCGGTTCCGGACCCCGGCCCCGGCACCGCGCTGAACTGGGTGACGGTGTCGCTGCCGGTGACGGCCGGGCTGACGATGGGCTGGTTCGTGGCCGGGGCGGCGGTGCGGGAGGAGCGGGGCGTCGCGGAGCGGGACGGCGGAGAGACACGCGTGCGGGCCTGGTCGTGGCGGCGGACGGTGGCCGGTGCCGGGCTGGCCTGTCTGCTGTGCGCGGCGGTTCTCGGGGCGCTCGCGGCACTGGCCGGCGGTCCGCTCGGGGGCTCTGTACTCGCCCGGTTCGGGCCCGTCGGGTGGCAGGTGGGCGCTGCGGCGCTGGTGTGGACCGTGACGGCGGCCGTGCCGACGGCGGCGGCGCTGCGGGCATGGCGCTGCCGCTCGGGCCGGGTGGTGGTGGGCGGCGTGGCCGAGCCGGAGACCGGCGAACCCCGGGCGGGCGCGACCGTCACGGTGCCGCGTCCGTCGCCCGCCGAAGCCATGCGCGGAAGAGTGCGCCGGTGGGGCCTGCTTCTGCGGGCGAAGGCCCCGAAGCCCCGGCCCCCGCAGCCCACGCCGGTGCCCGATCGCTACGACGACCTCCTCGAGCCGTACGACGTACTGCTTTTCGGCCCGCCGGTGCCGGGACCCCCCTCCTGGCACGAGGACGACGGAGCCCCGCAGGCCCGCCGGGCCGCGCTGAAGGAGACGGCGGCAGGGACGGAGGCGCCGCGCGAGGCCGCGGCGGCGGAGAAGAACGCGAAGCCCGAAGGAACCGTGAGGCCGCCCGTGCCCCCGAAGCCGGTGGATCCCCCTCCGGCCCCCGGTCACGGGGACCAAGTGGCCCCGCCCACCCGGCGGGAACTTTCCGTATGGGAATCCCTGTGGGTTTCCCCGCGCGAACCCCTCGTGCCACGACCCCCCGCACAGGACCCCGGCGCGGAGGAGCCTCCCGCGCCGGACGCCCCCGTCAGTCGCTGATCCCCAGCACTCCCCGCAGCTCAGGCGGCAGATGCTGGTCGCAGGACTGCTTGGCCTCGTTGGTGAGGGCGTCGTTCACGCACGAGTAGTAGTCGCGGTAGACCAGCTGCGCCGTGAAGTTCACGGCGACCAGGGCGAGCGCCAGTGACGCGGTGACCAGGCCGCTGACCGCGGCCGTCGTCTGGGGGCGGCCCTCGGGCGCCGGTCCGCCCGGGCCCTGCCCGCGCGGCTTGGCGCGCAGCGAGCTGACACCCCAGTACAGGGAGAGCGCGCCCAGCAGCAGGGCCACGTACGGCCAGCTGAACAGGGCGAAGAAGAAGGCCCACATGCCGCACAGCAGGGCGTACCGCGCACGGCGCTGGGCGGGGTCGGTGGGGTCCCAGCGCGGACCGGGGCCGCCGCTCGGGTTCTGCGGGCCGCCGGGCCGCTGCGGGCGCTCGCCGAATCCACTGGAGGAGCGGCCGGGCTGGTGGTCGCTCCACTGGCTGCCCCAGGGGGCCTGGCCGCCGCCCTCGCCGGACCCGTCGGATCCGCCCTCGGACGACGCGTCACGGCCGGACTGCGGACGGGGCTGCCAGGGGCGGTCGGGGGTGCCCTTCGGGGGCGGTGCGAAGGGGTTGTCGTCGGGGGAGGCGCTGCCGCGTCCGGCGCCGTCCCGCCCGTCCGAGGACGCGTCCGGAGGCGAGGACGGACGCTCCCGCAGCACCACGGCACCGCGCAGCCGTCCCTGCGCCGACTGGGAAGGGAAGGTGAGGGGTCGCAGGCTGCGGTCCGGCATCAAGTGAGCGTCTTCCCCTTGGTGAGTCACGACTGATCTGGCACGACCGTTCCGGCATGGACGATCCGATGGAGAGGTTCCCCCCGAAGGCGCTGGGTGCCCACGGTCCGGGGACTCTCACCGCGTGAACGCACGGTGCGTGCGGTGCGTTCCCGTACCAGCTCTCCCCAGACGCTACCTTCCGGCCACGCCCCCGTCCCATGGGGGCCGTCCGAAGTGCCGGTATCGTTGCTGGCGGTCGGCCGGTTCGTAGGCTTCCCCGTATCCGGGGGCGCGAAGCATTCGTACGACCGTACAAAACAGCTTCCCCGAGAAAGGGCCCCATAGTGGCCGCCAAGCCCGTGGCCAAGCGCCTCGTCGTGCTGGTCTCCGGATCCGGCACCAATCTTCAGGCGCTCCTCGACGCGATCGCCGACGTGGGAGCCGAGGCCTACGGCGCCGAGATCGTCGCCGTGGGCGCCGACCGTGACGACATCGAGGGGCTGGCGCGCGCCGAGCGCGCCGGGCTGCCGACCTTCGTGCGGAAGGTCAAGGACTACGGCACGCGCGAGGAGTGGGACGCGGCGCTGGCCGAGGCCGTCGCCGCCCACGAGCCCGACCTCGTCGTCTCCGCCGGGTTCATGAAGATCGTGGGGAAGGAGTTCCTCGCGCGGTTCGGTGGGCGGTTCGTCAACACGCACCCCGCCCTGCTGCCCAGTTTTCCCGGGGCCCACGGTGTGCGGGACGCGCTCGCGTACGGCGCCAGGGTCACCGGCTGCACCGTCCACTTCGTCGACGACGGCGTCGACACCGGCCCGATCATCGCCCAGGGCGTGGTCGAGGTACGGGACGAGGACGACGAGAGCGCGCTGCACGAGCGCATCAAGGAAGTCGAGCGAAGGCTGCTCGTCGAGGTCGTGGGGCGGCTCGCCCGCAACGGCTATCGCATCGAGGGACGAAAGGTAGTTATCCAGTGACCGCCGAGAACAAGCGGCCCATCCGGCGCGCGCTCGTCAGCGTCTACGACAAGACCGGCCTGGAGGAGCTCGCGCGCGGGCTGCACGAAGCGGGCGTCGAACTCGTCTCCACCGGCTCCACCGCCGGCCGGATCGCCGCGGCCGGCGTGCCCGTCACCAAGGTCGAGGACCTCACCGGCTTCCCCGAGTGCCTGGACGGCCGGGTCAAGACGCTGCACCCCAAGGTGCACGCCGGCATCCTCGCCGACCTGCGTCTGGAGGACCACCGGCGGCAGCTGGGCGAGCTGGGTGTCGAGCCCTTCGATCTCGTCGTGGTCAACCTCTACCCGTTCCGCGAGACCGTCGCCTCCGGCGCCTCGCCCGACGAGTGCGTCGAGCAGATCGACATCGGCGGCCCCTCGATGGTCCGCGCCGCCGCCAAGAACCACCCGTCCGTGGCCGTGGTCACCAGCCCGGACCGCTACGCCGACGTCCTCGCCGCGGTGCGGGACGGCGGCTTCGACCTCGCCACCCGCAAGCGCCTGGCCGCCGAGGCCTTCCAGCACACGGCCGCCTACGACGTGGCCGTCGCCTCCTGGTTCGCCTCCTCCTACGCGCCCGTCGACGAGTCCTCCTTCCCGGACTTCCTCGGCGCCACCTACGCGCGCAAGAACACCCTCCGCTACGGCGAGAACCCGCACCAGCCCGCCGCCCTCTACACCGGCGGCCCGGTCGGCGGACTCGCCGAGGCCGAGCAGCTGCACGGCAAGGAGATGTCGTACAACAACTACACGGACACGGACGCCGCCCGCCGTGCCGCGTACGACCACGACGAGCCGTGCGTGGCGATCATCAAGCACGCCAACCCGTGCGGCATCGCGGTCGGCGCCGACGTCGCCGAGGCGCACCGCAAGGCGCACGCCTGCGACCCGCTGTCCGCGTTCGGCGGGGTGATCGCGGTCAACCGCCCGGTCAGCAAGGAGATGGCCGAGCAGGTCGCGGAGATCTTCACCGAGGTCATCGTCGCGCCGGACTACGAGGACGGCGCGCTGGAGGCCCTCGCCAAGAAGAAGAACATCCGGGTGCTGAAGGCCCCGAACGGACCGTGCGGCCGGGTGGAGGCCAAGCACATCGACGGCGGCGTGCTGCTCCAGGCCACCGACCGGCTCCAGGCCGACGGCGACGACCCGGCCAACTGGACCCTCGCCAGCGGTGAGGCGCTGTCGCCCGGCGAGCTGGCCGAGCTCGCCTTCGCGTGGCGTGCCTGCCGGGCGGTCAAGTCCAACGCGATCCTGCTCGCCAAGGACGGGGCCTCGGTCGGCGTGGGCATGGGCCAGGTCAACCGTGTCGACTCCTGCAAGCTGGCGGTGGAGCGGGCCGGCGCGGAGCGGGCCCGCGGCTCCTACGCGGCCTCGGACGCGTTCTTCCCGTTCCCCGACGGCCCCGAGATCCTCATGGCCGCCGGCGTCCGCGCGATCGTCCAGCCGGGCGGCTCGATCCGCGACGAGCAGGTCGTCGAGGCCGCGCAGAAGGCGGGCGTGACGATGTACTTCACCGGGACCCGCCACTTCTTCCACTGATCGGCGAACGCCCCTGACGGCCGCGGCCTCCGGCTCTCTCACGGAGAGAGCCGGAGGCCGCGTCCACGCGGACCTCAGCACGAGGGCAGCGGGTTGGTCTCCGAGGCGATGTCGTCGCCGCTCATCCAGCCCAGGGCCCCGTTGTCCGCCTGGGTGTGGACCCAGCGGGTGGGGTGCGGGCCACCGTGGTTCCGCCCGCCGTCGGACTTGCAGACGAACCAGGACGGGTCGGAGTACATGCGGCCCACGACGGACCCCGTGTTGGTGCTCTTGCAGACCTTGGCGCCGGAGGCACCGCGAAGCAGCGTTTGCTGCGGTCCACGGAGAAGGCGGGCGCGGTGGGTTCGCCGTCGGTGGCGCCCGTGCCGCTCAGACAGTCGTGCCGTGGTGTTCACACCTCGACGGGCAGCGGGTCCCCGGCCGCGGGCAGCACGATCCGGGAGGACTCGAAGGGAACCGGCGCGTCCAGTCGCCCCGGTGCGACCTCGATGTGCTCGCCGGCGCCCTCCGGGTTCTCCACGACGTACGGGTGGCGGGCGGGGAGGTTGCTCACCGTCCAGGACGCCTGGCGAGGCGCTCGCGGGGCGCGGCCGGAACTGGGTGCCGTGCTGCTCGTCCCTCGTGGTCGGCGGAGGTACCACGATGATGCTGCACAAGGCGCGTCTCCTCGTGCCTGACGGCTACGGAATCCGGACCAGGGCGACGCACCAGGGCCGTGTCCCACTTTGTGTGGTGCCGACACGGCCCTCGGAGCACATGGCGCGAACTGTTCAGTAGCTGGGGCGGTTGAACCAGGCGCCGCCGGCCTTGTTGGCGCAGAAGACGATGATCAGAATGCCCATGGCGAGGCTGAGCAGTGCCAGGACGTTGCCGCCCACCAGGCTCAGCAGGCTGAACAGGATGACGAACGAGCTGTACACGATCGCGGAGACGCGCACGCCGCCGCGCCCGGCGGGGACCTTCACGGCGGTGAAGATCGCCCAGAACGCGAACGCCAGCACGAACACACCGAGGACGATCATGACGCCCGCGCCGATGCTGGCCGCCTTGTCCGCGTCCGCGGCGGAGACGTTGTCGTCGGCGGAGACGACTTCCTGGATCTTGTCGGCGAACCAGCTGCTCGCCACCATCATCACCACGCCGCCCAGCGCCTGAAGACCACCGAGCACGAACAGCAGCACGCGGGCCGCCTTCACGGTGCCCGGCATCGTCTGCGGCACGGGTGCGCCGTACGGCTGCTGCACGGGCGGGGCCTGCGGGTAGCCGTAGCCGGGGGCCTGGCCCTGCGGATAGCCGAAACCGGGCTGCTGGGGCGGCTGCTGCGGCGCGCCGTAGGGGTTGTTCGAGTCGCCGTAACTCATGGCGGTTGATTCCTCCGTCGATCAGGTGCGGGGACGCGCGGCACCGTGCGGAGGAGAGTTCACAGAAGTGCGGTCCGTCCCCCCGAAGAGCTGCCCGCGGCACTGTGCTCATCATGGTTCTTTACCGGCGACTTACTTGTCCAGCCGCATTCCGCATGTGTTGTGCAAGTGCAACATCACCGATCAAGACGGCCACGGGCGCCGGGCGCGGACAGAGGGCGCGGACCTCCCGGATTGGAACCGTGAGCCGGTCATCCGCGAGGATGAGGACATGACCGCCCAGATTCTCGATGGCAAGGCCACCGCAGCCGAGATCAAAACCGATCTGACCGCCCGTGTGGCGGCGCTGAAGGAGAAGGGCGTCACGCCCGGACTCGGCACGATCCTGGTCGGGGACGACCCCGGCAGCCGCAAGTACGTCGCCGGCAAGCACCGTGACTGCGCCCAGGTCGGCATCGCCTCCATCCAGCGGGAACTGCCGGCCACGGCGACCCAGGACGAGATCGAGGCGGTCGTCCGGGAGCTGAACGAGGACCCCGCCTGCACCGGCTACATCGTCCAGCTGCCCCTGCCCAAGGGCATCGACGAGAACCGTGTCCTGGAGCTGATGGACCCGGACAAGGACGCGGACGGCCTGCACCCGATGAACCTCGGCCGGCTCGTCCTCAACGAGCCCGCCCCGCTGCCCTGCACCCCCAACGGCGTGCTGACGCTGCTGCGCCGCCACGGCGTGGAGATCAAGGGCGCCGAGGTCGTGGTCGTCGGCCGCGGCGTGACCATCGGCCGGCCGATGCCGCTGCTGCTGACCCGGCGCAGCGAGAACGCCACGGTGACCCAGTGCCACACCGGCACCCGTGACCTGTCCGCGCACCTGCGCCGCGCGGACATCATCGTCGCCGCGGCCGGCTCCCCGCACCTGATCCGCGCCGAGGACGTCAAGCCCGGCGCGGCCGTCCTCGACGTCGGTGTCTCCCGCAACGCCGAGGGCAAGATCGTCGGCGACGTTCACCCGGACGTGGCCCAGGTCGCCGGCTGGCTGTCCCCGAACCCTGGTGGAGTCGGTCCGATGACCCGGGCCGAGCTGCTGGTGAACGTGGTCGAGGCGGCGGAGCGCAGTGTCGGCTGAGGTGGAGGGCACCGGGCGGGAGCCGTCTCCCGCGGAGCCGGAGACAGAGGTACGGGACGCGGCCGGCGTGCCGGCCGCCGCGGGGAAGCCGCGCCGGGACACACGCCGCTTTCCGATGCTGACGCGGGACACCGCGCGGCCGGAGGGCGGTGGCCGGGCCGCGCCCGGCGGCGCCCCGGCGCCCGCCCGGCAGTGGCCGCTGCTGGCCGTGCTGGGCACGGTGGGGCTCGGGCTGCTGGTGACCGCCTTCGACGCCTTCAGGGTCGGTCTGCTGCTGATCGGGCTCGCACTGCTCGGCGGGGCCGGGCTGCGCTGGTTCCTGCCCCGGGTCGGCATGCTCGCGGTCCGCTCCCGCTTCACGGACATCGTCACCTACGGCCTGCTGGGCTGTGTCATCGTCCTGCTGGCGCTGATGGCCCAGCCCAGGCCCTGGCTGGAGATTCCGTTCCTGGACGACGCGCTGCACTTCACGGTCCGCAACGGCTAGTTCTGTGACCGGGAGGGTTCAACGGCTCACCTTTCCGCTCGCGGCGCTCGCCGTGCTCGCCGTCCGGCGTTCGCGGTGGCGGCCCGTCCTCTCCCCCGAGTCAGGACGGGCCGCCGCCGGGACCAACCCTCCTGCACCGTGAACGGGCTGTTCAACGCCTGTCCGTGCGCTGTGGCACGGAAGTGACCGTTCCGCTACGGTTTCCGCGCTCTGCCACAGGATCTGACCCGGCCTCGCCGGGTGAGCCGGGGACCTCTGCGGCGCACGAGGTCACGCCGGGATCCGGGATGTGCCGATGCGTCGACAGAGCCCGCCGCGCGGGTGAGGCCTTCCGCCCGTCGGGCTAGCGTGGGCGGTCGGCGCACCGGCGCGCGCTTCGGTTCGAATGCTTCCGTGCGCCCCTGACGCGGGACCTGAGATCCTGGCGGGGCGCACTCCTGTGGGTAGCGAGAACCGAGAACCGAGAACACTGAAGAACACCGAAGACCGAGGGCACGGACTCGGCACAGGACGTCATGCGCGGGGAACAACCAGCACGTACCGGGGGGAAGGGGAAGCGATGCCTCGTTGGAAGGCCTTGCCCGATGAACTCGATCCACAGATAAGGGAGTTCGCGAGCCAGTTGCGCAGGCTCGTGGACCGCGGCGGCCTGAGCATCGCCGCACTGGCAGATCGCACGGGCTACAGCAAGACGTCCTGGGAGCGCTATCTGAACGGACGGCTCCTGGCACCCAAGGGTGCGGTCGTGGCACTCGCCGAGGTCACGGGCACCAATCCGGTCCACCTCACCACCATGTGGGAGCTGGCCGAACGGGCCTGGAGCCGTGCGGAGATGCGCCACGACCGGACCATGGAGGCCATCCGGATATCCCAGGCGCGCGCCGCACTGGGGGAGTTCGGCGCGGCGGTACCCGGCGCCGAGGCGGGCGGGGGCAAGGCGGCCCGCAAGAACGGCACCGCCACGGCGGCCCCGGGGAGCGCGGGCCCGGCGGGCGCGTCCCCCGCGGTGCCGGTGCAGCCGACGGCGTCCGACGCCGACGCCCGTGAGAGCGCGGCGAGGAAGGCGTCGGCGGCCTCGGAGGACGTCTCGGGAACGGCCGTCCTCCCGGCCGCCGCGCCCACGCCCGCCGCGCCCGGCCCCGGTCCTGACCCCGACTCCGCCCCCGACGCCCGCCCCGACTCCGCCACCGGATCGGGTTCCGGTTCCGAGGCGTCGGGCGGCAACTCCTGGGGGCTGGCCGGTTACCGGGGACCGTCCCGGACGGGTGGACGCGCCCCCGGCGCCACGGCGTCCCCGGCCGGCGGCGCCGCGCCGGCTGCCGGACCCTCGGGTCCGCACTCCGCGGCTTCCGCCGCCCCGTACGCCCAGAGCGACCCCGGCCACCCGTACACCCAGGGGTCCCCGGGCACGCACGGCGAGCCTCCGCGGTCTCCCCGTCCCGCCTCCTCCGGGGCACGCAAGCGGCAGGTGATGATGTTCCTCGCGGGCGCGGCCAGCGCCCTGGCCGTGATCGGCGCCGTCCTCTTCCTCACCGGAGGCGGGGACGACAAGAAGGCCGCGGAAGCGGCCAAGTCGCCTTCCCCGTCCGCCGACGTCAGCCTGCCGCCCGGTGTCAAGTGCGTCGCGGACGGCTGCACCGGCAAGGACGCCGAGGCCATGGGGTGCAGCGGCAACCTGGTGAGCACGGTCGAGAGCGTCACCGTCGGCACGACCCTGGTCGAGGTCCGCTACAGCAAGACCTGCGGTGCCGCCTGGGCCCGTATCACCCAGGCCGTCCAGGGCGACGAGGTCCGGGTCACGGTCGGTGCGCGCACGGAGCGCGGCACCCTCGCGGCAGCCGGCGAGACGATCGCGTACACGCCCATGGTCGCGGTGCGGGACGCGACGCAGGCCAAGGCGTGCGCGACGCTGGCGTCGGGACAGACGGGGTGCACCAGTCAGTGAGACCGGGGGGCAGCGGTCCAGGCCCGTCCGGATGACAAGTGGCGCGGGACAGGTGTGGGGGCCGCCGAACCGGGCACGCGGACAGTACCCCCACGGGAGTCCGGTTTTCCGGCAACCCCCATACGGCGGCCGCCTTCGTCCCTCCTCTCCCGGACGGGCGGCCGCCTCTCCCACGTCAACGGGTCACTCTGTGGGCCGGGCCACAGGGGCCCGGCCCACCGGGATTCCGGAGAGGCGATAGCCTGACGGCTGGATCTCTCTTGACGCCAAGAGATCGATCATCCGTTGCGTGATCGGTCATCGCGGCGCCGCCGGTCAGCGGCCGGTGGCGGGATCCCGCACCCCGGGGCAGGGACGCCCCACCGCCTGCTGTCATACGGAGAACGCCATGACCCGCACTCCCGTGAACGTCACCGTCACCGGCGCGGCCGGCCAGATCGGTTACGCCCTGCTCTTCCGCATCGCCTCCGGCCAGCTGCTCGGCGCGGACGTGCCGGTCAAACTGCGCCTCCTGGAGATCACGCCGGCGCTGAAGGCCGCCGAGGGCACGGCCATGGAGCTCGACGACTGCGCGTTCCCGCTCCTTCAGGGCATCGACATCAGCGACGACCCGAACGTCGCCTTCGACGGTGCCAACGTCGCCCTCCTCGTCGGCGCCCGCCCGCGCACCAAGGGCATGGAGCGGGGTGACCTCCTCGAGGCCAACGGCGGCATCTTCAAGCCGCAGGGCAAGGCCATCAACGACCACGCCGCGGACGACATCAAGGTCCTGGTCGTCGGCAACCCCGCGAACACCAACGCGCTGATCGCCCAGGCCGCCGCGCCGGACGTGCCGGCGGAGCGCTTCACCGCGATGACCCGTCTGGACCACAACCGCGCGTTGACCCAGCTCGCCAAGAAGACGGGCTCGACGGTCGCCGACATCAAGCGCCTCACCATCTGGGGCAACCACTCCGCGACCCAGTACCCGGACATCTTCCACGCGTCGATCGCCGGCAAGAACGCCGCCGAGGTCGTGAACGACGAGAAGTGGCTGGCCGACGACTTCATCCCGACCGTCGCCAAGCGCGGCGCGGCCATCATCGAGGCCCGCGGCGCCTCCTCGGCCGCCTCCGCCGCCAACGCCGCCATCGACCACGTCCACACCTGGGTCAACGGCACCGCCGACGGCGACTGGGCCTCCATGGGCATCCCGTCGGACGGCTCCTACGGCGTCCCCGAGGGCCTGATCTCCTCCTTCCCGGTCACCTGCAAGGACGGCTCGTACGAGATCGTCCAGGGCCTGGAGATCAACGACTTCTCCCGCACCCGCATCGACGCCTCCGTCAAGGAGCTGGCGGAGGAGCGCGAGGCGGTCCGCTCGCTCGGCCTCATCTGAGCCACCGCGCCTGTCCGCGAGGCCCCGTTCCGGTTCCGGCCGGAGCGGGGCCTCGCGCGTTCGGTGCCCGCGTACGCCGGCGCCGCCTGCGGCCGGGGCCCGAGGGGGCCCTCTTGACAAACCGCTTCCCGCACCGCTTTACGCACCCCTATGCTGATGGCTCGTCAGTTCCTTGAACTGGGGGCCGTTCGCATCTCGGGGGAGTCGCGTGAGCACCGTATCCGTGCCGCTTCAACAGCAGCCGACGCCTCCGGACGCGACCCCGCCCGTGCCGCCGTACGCCAGTGAGGCCACCCGGCTGCTGTGCGCGGGCACCTACCTGGACAGCGAATACCGGGACCGGGTCATCGACGAGCTGTACGTCAACGAGCAACGCCTCTGTGCTCCGTCGTTCGGCTTCGACGCCGCACGGGTCCTGGCCCACGCCCTGCGTGCGCGACGTCTGGAACTGGCCTGGGACGGAGCCCTCCTCGGGCTGTGGGTGGCGGGCGCCGTGCTGACCGGGTACTGGCTGCTGCTCTTCCTCGTCCTGGGCGTCCAACTGGCCGTCGCCACCCTGATCAGAGGCAAGAGCGACCACGCTCCGCTGTACCGGCGCGTACCGGCCTGGTTCCTGCGGTGGTACAGCCGTATCGGCCTGGCCTGGGTCTTCCTGCTGACCTTGATCGCCGCATTCTCCGGTGGCGGCCACTCCTCCCCGGGCACGTCGGCGTACTACGGCGAGTACGGGACGTCGAGCGGCTCACCGACCAGCCTGTCCGACCTGTTCACGGACAAGACGATCGGCCCTCGGGAGGCATGGTTCTCGATCGCTGTCCTCGCGCTGATCGCGCTCTGCCTCGCCGCCCGGCGCAGCCAGGTCACCCGGGCGCTGACGGCGGAACTCTCCCCTCGGCGTTTCCCGGACGCCGCGAGCGATCCGGCCCTCCGGGCCGAGGGCGGACGGTTCCGGCGGCTGGTCGGGCGCGTCCGCGCGGAACAGCATCAGCAGTTGGTCATGTATCACGAGGCCCGCCCGTTCTGCGGGGCCGGAACCGCGCACGACACCTGGGTGCTCGCCGTCGAACTGCGCCCCGACGGCATGAAGAAGCAGCGCCCGCTGAGCAACCGGGCGGTCCTGGAGACCGTCCGCCCGCTGCTGGAACAGCTCCGCGAATCGGCGACGACCGCCGCGTACCCCGTGCGCGACCGACTGCGCCGGCTCGAGATCGACGAGTGCGTCTTCCTGCCCGTCGAGGGGATGCTGCGTCGTGAGGATGCCCCGTACGATCCGCAGGCCTTCGAGAACCACCGGATGCGCGCCGCCGAGGAAGGCGCCGAGAAACGGCGGCACTTCCTGTGCGTGCGGGTCGGTGGCTGGGAGGGGGAGCTGATCGTCAGCGTCTTCGTCCGCGTGCACACCCAGGGCCGGATGCTCATGCTGGAGGTCGCCCCGCACGTACTGAACCCGGTGCGGCCGGAGTTCAAGGACGCCGACCGCACCGCTCACCGCTACAACCGCAACAGCCTGCTGGGCAAGGCCGCCTACGCCGTGCCACGGGTACCGGTGTCCTTGGGCATCGCCCTGTTCGACCTGGGACGGATGATCCGGTTCAACTGGCGGCTGCTGACGGCCGGCAATGCCGGCGCGCTGCCGGAGGGCCCCGCCCTGTCGGTGCGTGAGCTGGGGTCCGCGCCGGACGGGTCGCTGTTCCAGCAGATGGATGTCGACCGCTACCTGCGCACGATCCAGGACCGGATCGCGCACGGCGTGCGCGCAGCGCTCGCCGACGCCGGCTACCAGACCGGCGAGTTCGTCCAGAAGATCGTCAACATCAGCAACGGCGGTGTGAACATCGACTCGGTGGAGGGCTCCACCTTCGCCGTCGGTTCGCACGCGACCGCGAGCAGCGGCCCCGAGCCGCGGAGGGGAACGGGCAGCGATGACCGACCGGCGTGAGCCGAACGTATCCATGGGGAACGTCTCGGGCAGCACCTTCGCCATCGGCAGCCATGCCAGCGCCGTCGGCCATCACGGCACAGGACCGCAGCGCGACGAGGTCACCGAGCAACTGCTGGCCGCGGTGCGCGAGCTGCGCGCCGATCTGACCCGGGTGCGCGGCACCGAGCAGACCGCCGCGCTGGATGCCGAACTCGCCGGTACGGAGGAGGAGATCACCACCACCGGCCAGGCCGGCCCGTCCCGCCGTGAGCGCCTGCGCGGGCTGCTCGCCGACTCCCAGTCCCTGCTGAACGTCCTCGCCTCCGCGGGTGCCGTGGCGGGACTGCTGGGACAGTGAGAGCGCGATGAACGGGGGACAGCGTCACTGGAACGAGGAGACCCAGCGCTGGGAGGACGGCACCGCGGAGGTGGCGCGGGCCACCCCGCCACCCCCCGCCCGGCCGGCGCACATGCCGGCCTGGCCGCCGGGCGAGGTCCGGGATCCCGACGCCGACGCGCCCACCGGCCCCTGGCCCGTGGCAGCCCCGTCGGCGCCGCCGGCCGTGCCCGGCGGGTACAGCCGGCGCACCGCCGTGGCGGTGATCGGCTCGGCCGCGGCCGTGGGGGTCGCCGTCGCCCTTGTGGTGACCCTCGGTCCCGGCAGCGGAGGACACGGCGGCGACCGGGTGGCCGCCACGACGAGCGGTACCCCGGCCACGTCCGAACCGCCCCCGACCACGTACGCCTCACCGGAACCGGACACCGGGACGCCGTCCCCGTCGGCCGACGAGCCGCCGGCCGGCTACACCGCCTACGACGACCCGGAGGGCTTCCGCATCGCCGTGCCCGACGGCTGGCAGCACCAGCGGTCCACCGTGAGCTCCCGGTACGGGATGGACATCGTCAACTACCGTGATTCCACGGGCCGTCACCGGCTCCAGGTGTACGAGGTGCAGGAGTCCTCCCCGGACGAGTCGTTCGACCAGTACCTGTCCGCGGACGTGCCCAAGCCCCAGGGCTTCCGGACGCTGTCCCGGGTGAACCTGGACAGCGGCGACTTCACCGGCTCCCGGCTGGAGTATCTGGCCGACTCCCTCAGGGGCGAACCGGACATCGGCACCTGGCACGTCGTGGACGAACGCTTCCTGGCCGTCGACGGCAGGCTGTACGCGCTCGCCTCCTACGGCCCCGAATCCGACGGCCGCGACGACGAGCAGGAGGTCCTCAGCGCGGCGCTGAACTGGTTCTGTCCGTCCTCCGCCACCTGCGCGGACTGATCCATCACCGCTCCGGACACCCGCGCGACACCCTGTTTGTCCAGTGATGCCCCCAAGTTCCGTGACACGGAACACTTCCGGTCACCGGTGGGGCATGGACCTCGACGAAGGGGGCAGGTGCCCGCTCACTCTCCCTGTGGATGACACGACGTGACACAGGGCAACTGAGCAGGAGCGGAAGGCAGTACCGATCATGGCGGACAGTACGGGACGCGGTGCGCGCGGCACCATCCACGCGGGCGGGGAGTGGCGCGAGGCGATCGGCGGCGCGACACGCGAGATCCTCGACCCCGCGGACGCGGCTCCGTTCGCCGTGGTCGCGGAGGGCGACGAGAAGGACGCGGACGTGGCCGTCGAGGCCGCCCGCCGCGCCTTCGACGGCGGCGAGGGCGCCTGGCCGCGCACACCGGTCGCCGAGCGTGCCGCCCTGCTGCGCCGGGTGGCCGACCTCCTGGTGCGCGACCGGGAGGAACTCGGCCTGCTGGAGAGCCGGGACACCGGCAAGACCGTGGAGGAGGGCCGCGTCGACGTCGACTGCGTCGCCGACGCCTTCCGCTACTTCGCCGGACTCGTCGCCGCGGAAGCCCCCGGCCGGGTCGTGGACGCGGGCACGCCCGACGTGCACAGCGTCGTCGTGCACGAGCCGGTCGGCGTCTGCGCTCTGATCACGCCCTGGAACTACCCGCTGCTCCAGGCCAGTTGGAAGATCGCCCCGGCGCTCGCCGCCGGAAACACCTTCGTCGTCAAGCCGAGCGAGATCACCCCGCTGACCACCGTCGCGCTGATCGACCTGCTCGTCGAGGCGGGCCTGCCCGCGGGCGTGGCCAACATCGTCACCGGCCCCGGCCACACCGTCGGCGCCCGGCTCGCCGAACACCCCGACGTGGGCCTGGTCTCCTTCACCGGCGGCCTGGTCAGCGGGGCGAAGGTGGCCCGGGCCGCGGCCGACACGGTCAAGAAGGTCGCCCTCGAACTCGGCGGCAAGAACCCCAACATCGTCTTCGCCGACGCCTGCGCGACCGACGAGGGCTTCGACACCGCCGTCGACCAGGCCCTGAACGCGGCCTTCCTGCACAGCGGCCAGGTCTGCTCCGCGGGCGCCCGGCTCATCGTCGAGGAACCGGTCCGGGAGCGCTTCGTCGCCGAACTCGCCCGCCGCGCCCGGAAGATCCGCCTGGGCCGCGGCACCGCGCCCGGCGTCGAGTGCGGTCCGCTCGTCTCCGAGCAGCAGCGCGCCAGGATCGAGGCGTACGTCGCCTCCGCGCTGGCCGAGGGCGCGGTACCGCGCTGCGGCGGCAAGCGGCCCGAGCCCGGGGAGACCCGGCCCGCCACCGGCTACTTCTACGAGCCGACCGTCCTCGACCACTGCACCCGCCAGATGAAGGTCGTCCGGGAGGAGGTCTTCGGCCCCGTCCTCACCGTCGAGACCTTCCGCACCGAGCACGAGGCGGTCGCGCTCGCCAACGACACCGAGTACGGGCTCGCGGGCGCCGTGTGGACCGCCGACGCGGGCCGTGCCCGGCGCGTGGCCGGCCGGCTGCGCCACGGCACCGTCTGGATCAACGACTTCCACCCCTATCTCCCGCAGGCGGAGTGGGGCGGCTTCGGCAGGAGCGGCGTCGGCCGCGAGCTCGGCCCCGCCGGGCTCGCCGAGTACCGCGAGACCAAGCACGTCTACCAGAACCTCGCCCCCAGGCCGGTGCGCTGGTTCGCGGGCTGAGCCCCGCCGGCTGCGGCCGCGCACCCCGCCGCCGCGGCCGCATCCGGCACCACCGCAGACCCCGAAGTCCCCGGACCTCCCGACCTCCCACTGGAGTACGAGCCCGATGCCCGAGAGCACCCACGAGTTCGACTACGTCGTCATAGGCGGCGGCACGGCCGGTTCCGTCATCGCCTCCCGCCTCACGGAGAACCCGGACGTCACCGTCGCCGTCATCGAGGGCGGCCCCAGCGACGTGGGCCGCGAGGACGTGCTGACGCTGCGCCGCTGGATGGGCCTGCTCGGCGGCGAACTGGACTACGACTACCCGACCACCGAGCAGCCGCGCGGCAACTCCCACATCCGGCACAGCCGCGCCCGGGTCCTCGGCGGCTGCTCCTCGCACAACACGCTCATCGCGTTCAAGCCGCTGCCGTCCGACTGGGACGAGTGGGAGGCGGCCGGTGCCAAGGGCTGGGGCGCGGTCCCGATGGAGGCGTACTACGCCCGGCTCAAGAACAACATCGTGGCCGTCGACGAGAAGGACCGCAACGCCATCGCCCGCGACTTCGTCGACGCCGCGCAGGCCGCGCTCGCGGTGCCGCGCGTCGAGGGCTTCAACAAGAAGCCGTTCCACGAGGGTGTCGGTTTCTTCGACCTCGCCTACCACCCGGAGGACAACAAGCGCTCCAGCGCCTCCGTGGCGTATCTGCACCCGGTGATGGACGCGCGCGCCAACCTGACGATCCTGCTGGAGACCTGGGCGCACCGGCTCCAGCTCAACGGCACCCGCGCCGAGGGCGTCCACGTGCGCACCAAGGACGGCGCCGAACTCCTCGTACGGGCCCGCCGCGAGGTCGTGCTCTGCGCGGGCGCCGTCGACTCGCCCCGGCTGCTGCTGCACTCCGGCATCGGCCCGAAGGCCGACCTGGAGAGGCTCGGCATCCCCGTCGTCCACGACCTGCCGGGCGTCGGCGAGAACCTGCTCGACCACCCCGAGTCGGTGATCGTGTGGGAGACGAACGGCCCCCTCCCGGAGAACTCCGCGATGGACTCCGACGCCGGCCTGTTCGTGCGCCGCGACCCCGCAAGCGCGGGCCCGGACCTGATGTTCCACTTCTACCAGATCCCGTTCACGGACAACCCGGAGCGCCTGGGCTACGAACGTCCGCCGTACGGCGTGTCGATGACCCCGAACATCCCCAAGCCGAGGAGCAGGGGCCGGCTGTACCTCACCAGCGCCGACCCGTCCGTCAAGCCGGCCCTGGACTTCCGCTACTTCACCGACGAGGACGACCACGACGCCCGCACCCTCGTCGACGGCATCCGCATCGCCCGCCGGATCGCGCAGACCGAACCGCTGGCCGGCTGGCTGAAGCGGGAGGTGTGCCCCGGTCCGGAGATCCTCGGCGACGCGGAGCTGAGCGAGTACGCCCGCAAGGTCGCGCACACCGTCTACCACCCGGCGGGCACCTGCCGGATGGGCGCCGCCGACGACGAACGCGCGGTCGTCGACCCCGAGTTGCGTATCCGCGGGCTGGACGGCATCCGGATCGCGGACGCCTCCGTCTTCCCGGCCATGCCCGCCGTGAACCCCATGATCGGTGTGCTCATGGTCGGGGAGAAGGCCGTCGACCTGCTCGGAGGTGAGCGCTGATGGCTCTCGAGGTCCCCACGCGCAAACCGCCAACCGACGACTCCGGGCCCACCCCCGTCTTCTCGGTGGACGGCCTGTGGAAGGTCTTCGGTCCCCGCGCCGACCGGGTCCCCGCCGACCGGGAGCTCGGCGCGCTCGGCCCCGCCGAACTGCGCGAGCGCACCGGCTGCACGGCCGCGGTCCGCGACGTCTCCTTCGACGTGCGCAAGGGCGAGGTCTTCGTCGTCATGGGCCTGTCCGGCTCGGGCAAGTCCACGCTGGTGCGCTGCCTGACCCGGCTGATCGAGCCGACCGCGGGCACCATCGCCATCGACGGCGAGGACGTGCGCGCCATGGACGGGGCCCGGCTGCGCGCCCTGCGCAGGCACCGCGCCGCGATGGTCTTCCAGCACTTCGGCCTGCTGCCGCACCGCACGGTCCTCGACAACGTGGCCTACGGCCTCCAGATCCAGGGCGTCGCCCGGTCCGAGCGGCGCGAGCGGGCCGCCGAGATGGTCGCCAAGGTCGGTCTGCAGGGCATGGAGGAGCGCCGCCCGGCCCAGCTGTCCGGCGGTCAGCGCCAGCGGGTCGGCCTGGCCCGCGCCCTCGCCGTGGACCCCGAAGTGCTGCTGTTCGACGAGCCGTTCAGCGCGCTCGACCCGCTCATCCGGCGGGACATGCAGGAGGAGGTCGTCCGCCTGCACCGGGAAGAGGGCCGGACGATGGTCTTCATCACCCACGACCTCCAGGAGGCCCTCCGGCTCGGCGACCGCATCGCCCTGATGCGCGGCGGCCGCATCGTCCAGCTGGGCACCCCCGAGGAGATCGTGGGCTCCCCGGCCGACGACTACGTCCGCGAGTTCGTCCGGGACGTCCCGCGCGAGCAGATCCTGACCGTCCGTGGGGCCATGCGCCCGGCCTCCGCCGACGAGGCCGGCAGCGGCCCGGCGATTCCCCCGGAGGCCACGGTCGCGCAGGCCATCGAGGCGGTGGCCCGAGCGGGAGCACCAGCACGCGTGGTCGACGGAGGCCGCTGCGTCGGCGTCGTCGACTCGGACGCGTTGCTGTCCGTGGTGGCCGGAACCGACTCCACGGCACCGCGCGGGCGCGGGGTGGCGGTCCCGCGCGACGCCGACGCCACCCCGGAGGCCGTCTGATGGCGGCGATCGGCGCCCCGGCTCTCCGTGCCGGCCTGCCCGGCGTGCTCAAACGCCCCGCCGGCCACAAGCTCCTGGTCCTCGCGGTCCTGGCCGCCGTCCTCGTCCCGCTGGCCCACTCCCGCTGGGCGAGCGGAACGTGGCCGCACGCGCTGACAATCGACCTGTCCGGGCCGCTCGGCGGCGCCAGCGACTGGATCATCGACAACCGCGACAGTCACCCGCTGTTCCTCTACTTCCTCGGCCACGTCAGCAACGCGGTCGTGATCTCCGTGCGCGCCGTCTACCTGACGCTCCTCGCCGCCGGCTGGGCGGGCGTCACGGCCGCCGCCGCCCTCGTGGCATGGCGCGTCGCCGGTGTCCGGCTCGCCCTCGGCACGGCCGCCGCCTTCGTCGCCTGCGGACTGCTCGGCATGTGGGTGTCGACCATGCAGACGCTCGCCCTGATGGTGGTCGCGGTCCTCGCCTCCGTCCTCGTGGGCACCCTGCTCGGTCTGGCCGCGGGCCTGTCCGACCGCATGGACCGGGTCCTGCGCCCGGTCCTGGACACCATGCAGGTGCTCCCGGCGTTCGCGTACCTGCTCCCCGTCGTCCTGGTCTTCGGCATCGGCGTACCCGCCGCGGTCCTCGCCACCGTCGTCTACGCCGCCCCGCCCATGGCCCGGCTGACCGCGCTCGGCCTGCGCGGCGCGGACCCGGAGGTGCTGGAGGCGGTCGACTCCCTCGGCGCCACCGCACGCCAGCGCCTGCTGACCGCCCGGATCCCGCTGGCCCGCAAGGAACTCCTCCTCGGCGTCAACCAGACGATCATGATGGCGCTGTCCATGGCGGTCATCGCCTCCGTGATCGGCGCCGGCGGCCTCGGCGACCGCGTCTACCAGGCGCTCGCCTCGGTCGACGTGGGTGCCGCGCTCGCGGCCGGCGTCCCCATCGTGCTGCTGGCCGTCGTACTGGACCGGGTGACCGGAGCCGCCGGAGAGCGCCTCGGACAGGAGCGGCACGGCGTCCGCCCCTGGGCTTGCGCCGCCGTCGCCGCCGTGGCCGCCGCCCTGACCGCGCGCCTGGCGGGCCGCCAGGACTGGCCCGCGGACTGGACCGTCGGCATCGCCGAGCCCGTCAACCGCGCCGTCGGCTGGATGACCGCCCACCTGTACTCCGGCGTCCCGTACATCGGCGGCACCGCCGACTGGGCGGGCCGCTTCACCACCTGGATCCTGGACCCGGTCCGCTCCGGCCTCCAGTGGCTGCCATGGTGGTCGGTGCTGCTGATCGTCGCCGCCCTCGCGTGGCTGATCGGCACCTGGCGCACCGCGCTGACCGCCGTCCTCGCCATGGCCGCCATCGGTGTGCTCGGCGTGTGGAAGCCGTCCCTGGACACCCTGTCCCAGGTGCTGGCGGCCGTCGCCGTCACCCTCGTGCTCGGCTTCGCGACCGGCGTCGCCGCCGCCCGCAGCGACCGCTTCGAGAAACTGCTGCGCCCGGTCCTCGACGTCTTCCAGACGATGCCGCAGTTCGTGTACCTGATCCCGGTGGTCGCGCTGTTCGGCGTGGGCCGCGCCCCGGCCGTCGCCGCGGCCGTCGTCTACGCCCTGCCCGCGGTCGTCCGGATCACCGCGCAGGGCCTGCGCCAGGTCGACCCGGCGGCCCTGGAGTCCGCCCGCTCCCTCGGCGCGACCAGCGGCCAGCAGCTCCGCCAGGTGCAACTGCCGCTCGCCCGCCCGGCGCTGCTGCTCGCCGTCAACCAGGGCGTGGTGCTCGTCCTCGCCGTCGTCATCATCGGCGGCCTGGTCGGCGGCGGCGCGCTCGGCTACGACGTGGTCTTCGGCCTCGCCCAGGGCGACCTGGCGACCGGCCTGGTCGCCGGCGCGGCGATCGTCTGCCTCGGCCTGATGCTCGACCGGGTGACGCAGCCGACCGGCCGCCGCACCAGGAAGGGAGCCTGACATGGGACGCCGTACGACTCTCACCGCCGCCGTCGCGGTGCTGGCGCTGACCTGCGGCTGCGGCGCCGCCGACATGACCCGGCAGGCCTCGCCGTTCGCGGGCGCGCGGGGCTCGAAGACCGTGACCCTGTCCGTGCAGTCCTGGGTCGGCGCGCAGGCCAACGTGGCCGTCGCCCAGTACCTCCTCGAACACGAGCTGGGCTACCGCGTCGACACCGTCCAGGTCGACGAGGTCCCCGCCTGGGACGCGCTCAGCCAGGGCCGCGTCGACGCGATCCTGGAGGACTGGGGCCACCCCGACCAGGAGAAGCGCTACGTCGACGACAAGAAGACCATCGCGCGGGGCGGCGACCTCGGAGTGACCGGGCACATCGGCTGGTTCGTCCCGACGTACCTCGTCAAGAGGTACCCGGACATCACCGACTGGAGGAACCTCGACAAGTACGCCCCGCTCTTCCGCACCGCGGAGAGCGGCGGCAAGGGCCAGCTGATGGACGGCTCCCCGTCCTACGTCACCAACGACAAGGCGCTGGTGAAGAACCTGAACCTGAACTACCAGGTGGTCTTCGCCGGCTCCGAGGCGGCGCAGATCACCCAGATCAAGCAGTTCGCCAAGGAGAAGAAGGCCTTCCTCACGTACTGGTACGCGCCGCAGTGGCTGTTCGAGAAGGTCCCCATGACGGAGGTGCGCCTGCCGCCGTACAAGGAGGGCTGCGACGCGGACGCGGCCAAGGTCGCCTGCGCCTACCCGCACACGGCGCTGCGCAAGTACCTCAACGCCGACTTCGCCCGGTCCGGCGGCGCGGCGGCCGCCTTCCTGAAGAAGTTCAAGTGGACCACCGAGGACCAGAACGAGGTCTCCCTGATGATCGCCGACCAGAAGCTCACCCCGGCCGAGGCGGCGAAGAAGTGGGTGGACGGCCACCGGTCCACGTGGAAGGCGTGGCTGCCCTGAACGAGGACGGGGCCCGCCGGGCCTCCCGGTCCAGGGGCCCGGCCGGCCCCTGGACCGGGGTCGTCACTTGTACTGCCCCGGCGTGTAGTGGCCCGGGACCGCGCGGGCCGTCACACCGAACCGGTTCCAGGCGTTGATCACCGTGATCGAGGCGATCAAATGGGCCAGCTCGGCCTCCTCGAAGTGCGCGGCGGCCCTCTCGTACACCTCGTCCGGCACGAAGCCGTCGGTGAGGACCGTGACGGCCTCGGTCAGCTCGATCGCCGCGAGCTCCTTCTCCGTGTAGAAGTGCCGTGACTCCTCCCAGGCGCCGAGCTGCACGATCCGCTCCACGCTCTCGCCGGCCGCGAGCGCGTCCTTGGTGTGCATGTCCAGGCAGAACGCGCAGTGGTTCAGCTGCGAGGCGCGGATCTTGACCAGCTCGCGCAGCCGCGGGTCCAGGCCCTGGCCCGCGGCCGCGTCCAGCCGGACCATCGCCCTGTAGACCTCGGGGGCGTGCTTGGCCCACTGCATACGGGGCTCGTGCTCGGGCGCGTACGCGGGGGCGCCTTCGGTGGTGTCCGTGTGTTCGCCGGTGTTCGTCGTCGTAGCCATACGCCCGACCCTATGAGCGAAGCAGCCCAGGAGTATGGTCCATTTCCATGGCGGAATCATGGGCCACTCTGGGCGTCGACCTGCATCTGGAACCGGCCGGTCCCGGCGTGCGCCGCGGCCTCACCGACGCCCTGCGCGAGGCGGTCCGCACCGGCCGTCTGGTCCCCGGAACCAGGCTGCCCTCCTCCCGGACCCTCGCCGCCGACCTGGGCATCGCCCGCAACACGGTCGCCGATGCCTACGGCGACCTGGTCGCCGAGGGCTGGCTCACCGCCCGCCAGGGCTCGGGCACGCGTGTGGCCATGGGGGCACCCGCCTCGCCGTTCGGGCCGTCGCCGAGCGCGGACGCCCGGCAGACCGGCGCGGTCCGTCACCCGCGCGAAATCCCCCGCCCCGTCCACGACCTCGTCCCCGGCACCCCGGACCTCGCCTCCTTCCCCCGCACCCAGTGGCTCAAGGCCGCCCGCCGCGCCCTGGCCGCCGCCCCCCACCACGCCCTCGGCTACGGCGACCCGCGCGGCCGGCCCGAACTGCGCACCGCGCTGGCCGGCCATCTCGCCCGGGTCCGGGGCGTCCGCACCGACCCCGACCACCTGCTGGTGTGCGCGGGCTTCTCACACGGGCTGCGGATCCTCGGCACGGTGCTGCGGGCCCGCGGCGTCACCACGGTCGCGGTCGAGTCGTACGGCCTCGACGTGCACTGGGACCTCCTGGCCCGCGCGGGCCTGCGCACCCGCCCCCTGCCCTTCGACGAACTCGGCACGGTCACCGGCGAACTGAGCGGCCCCGGAGCGGTTCTGCTCACCCCCGCCCACCAGTTCCCGATGGGCGTGCCCCTGCACCCCGACCGGCGCGCGGCCGTGACGGACTGGGCCCGGCGCACCGGCGGCCTGATCCTGGAGGACGACTACGACGGCGAGTTCCGCTACGACCGCCAGCCCGTCGGCGCGCTCCAGGGACTGGACCCCGACCGCGTGGTCTACCTGGGCACGGCGAGCAAGTCCCTGGCCCCCGGCCTGCGCCTGGCCTGGATGGCGCTGCCCCCGTCCCTCATGGCGGAGGTCACGGCCGCCAAGGGACCCTCCGACACCTGCGGGGTGCTGGACCAGCTGACGCTCGCGGAGTTCATCACCTCCGGCGCCTACGACCGGCATGTGCGCGCGGCCCGCCTGCGTTACCGCCGCCGCCGCGACACCCTGGTCGAGGCCCTCGCCACCCGCGCGCCCGACGTACGCCCCACCGGCATCGCCGCCGGACTGCACGCCGTGCTGCGCCTGCCGCCCGGCACCGAAGCCGCGGTGGTCCAGGCGGCCGCCTGGCAGGGCCTCGCCCTCCACGGACTGTCCCGTTTCCGCCACGAGCAGGCCGCCGTGGCACCGCTGGACGCCCTGGTCGTCGGCTACGGCACCCCACCGGACCACGCGTGGGCGGCGGCCCTGGACGCCCTGTGCCGGGTGCTGCCCTGACGGCCCGTCGGGCGGCCCGACGGGCGGTGGTCACCCCTCTTCGGCAGGCACCTTCGCGACCGGTCCTTCCACGGCCGGCGCCTCCCCGAACCGCGCCAGCCCCAGGGCGCCCGCCACCGCCACCGCGAAGCCGAGCACCGCGAGCCAGGCCAGGCCCTCGCGGGTGCGGTCGCCCAGCCACACCACCCCGATCGCCGCCGGGCCGAGCGTCTCGCCGATGACCATGCCCGCGGTGGCCGTGGTCACCGAACCGCGCTGGAGGGCCGAGGTCAGCAGCAGGAAGGCGGCTCCGCCGCCGAGGAGCAGGGCGTAGGCCGCCGGGTTGGTGAACAGCGCCGACGGGGCGAGCGAGTCGATCAGCCGCACCGCCACCTCGACCACGCCGAACCCGAAACCCGCGCCCAGGCCCAGCAGCAGGGCACGGACGCGTTCGGGCAGGCGGCCGGCGACCGCTCCGAGCAGCAGCACGGCCAGCGCCGCCCCGAGCATCGCCCACTTCAGCGCCGCCGAGCCGTCCTCGCGGCCCTCCATGCCCGAGGCCAGCCCCAGCATGGCCAGACCGGCGCAGACGACGCCCACCGCCGACCACTCCACCGCGCTCAGCCGCACCCGCAGCAGCCGGGACGCGGTCACCGCCGTCACTGCGAGGCTGGCGGCGAGGGCCGCGCCGACCACGTAGATCGGCAGTGAGCGCAGGGCCGCGATCTGGAGCAGGAACCCGAGGCCGTCCAGGCCCAGGCCCGCCAGGTACCGCCACTGCCGCACCGCGCGCAGCAGCAGTGCCGCTTCCCCGCCCCCGCCGCTGTCCGCCGCGGCGCGCGCGGCGATGGCCTGGAGCACCGTCGCCGCGCCGAAACACACCGCCGCGCCGAGCGCGCACACCATTCCGAAGAGCACGAAGCGACTTTAGGGGAGCGGTGGATCCACGCGCCGCCCGATCCGGCCGTACACCGCCCGATCCGGCCGTGCACCGCCCGGTCCGGCCGTACACCGCCCGGTCCGGCCGTGCACCGCGTGACCCCGCTACGCGCCGAGCACCGCCCGCAGCTGGGCCAGCCCCCAGTCCAGGTCCTCCTTGCCGATCACCAGCGGCGGGGCGATCCTGATCGTCGAGGTGTGGCTGTCCTTCACCAGGACGCCCCGGTCCATCAGCTTCCGGGCGATTTCTCGACCGGTCCCCAGCGACCGGTCGACGTCCACGCCCGCCCACAGCCCGCGTCCGCGCACCGCCCGCAACCGGCCCGTGCCGGCCAGCCGCTCCAGCTCGCGGTGCAGATGCTCGCCCAGCTCCGCGGCCCGTGCCTGGAACTCGCCCGAGCGCAGCATCGCGATCACCTCCAGCGCCACCGCGCACGCCAGCGGGTTCCCGCCGAACGTCGACCCGTGCTCGCCCGGCCCGAACACGCCGAGCACCTCCCGCGAGGACACCACTGCCGACACCGGCACGATCCCGCCGCCCAGCGCCTTCCCGAGCACGTACACATCCGGCACCACCCCCTCGTGCTCGCACGCGAAGGTACGGCCGGTGCGCCCGAGCCCCGACTGGATCTCGTCGGCGACGAACAGCACGTTCCGCTCCCGTGCCAGCTCCCGCACCGCCGGCAGATAACCGGCCGGAGGCACCAGCACCCCCGCCTCGCCCTGGATCGGCTCGAGCAGCACGGCGACCGTGTTCTCGGTCATCGCCGACCGCATCGCCGTGAGGTCCCCGTACGGCACGATCGCGAAGCCCGGCGTGTACGGCCCGAAGTCCGCCCTGGCCTCCGGGTCGGTGGAGAAGCTGATGATCGTCGTCGTCCGGCCGTGGAAGTTGTTGCCCGCGACCACGATCTTCGCCATCTCCGCGGGCACGCCCTTGACCCGGTAGCCCCACTTCCGGGCCGTCTTCACGGCCGTCTCCACCGCTTCGCTGCCCGTGTTCATCGGCAGCACCGACTCCATGCCGCACAGCTCCGCCAGCTGTTCGCAGAACGCCGCGAACCGGTCGTGGTGGAAGGCCCGCGAGGTCAGTGTCACCCGCTCCATCTGCGCCGTGGCCGCCTCGATCAGCCGCCGGTTGCGGTGCCCGAAGTTCAGCGCCGAGTAGCCGGCCAGCAGATCGAGGTACCGGCGGCCCTCCACGTCCGTCATCCATGCGCCCTCCGCCGTGGCGATCACCACGGGCAGCGGGTGGTAGATGTGCGCACTGTGGGCGTCGGCGGTGGCGATGAGGTCTTCCGTGGCGGTCACGGCGGCTCCCGAGGACGAGGGTCGCCTCCCGGGGAGGGGAGGTTGTCCTCCTTCCTATCCTCGCTCGCATGGCGGACGCGGGAACTGCGCCGTGGGGTGCGCCCGGTAGGCTGACGACGGGCCGTGACTGGCGCGCTGGGATGGGACCGACCATCGGGGAGCGGCCCGAGCGGGAAGTGTGCCGTGCGCCTGGGCCGTAACGTGAACGCCGACGCCACGTCCGGAGGTCCCGATGCCTGAGAACACCGCGCCCCTGTCCAACGAGTCCACCGCCTTCCGCGCCGCCCTCGACGTGATCCGCGCCGTCGAGCCGCGCGTGGCCGACGCCATCGGCCAGGAGGTCGCCGACCAGCGCGAGATGCTCAAGCTGATCGCCTCCGAGAACTACGCCTCCCCGGCCACCCTGCTGGCCATGGGCAACTGGTTCAGCGACAAGTACGCCGAGGGCACCATCGGCCGCCGCTTCTACGCCGGCTGCCGCAACGTCGACACCGTCGAGTCGCTGGCCGCCGAGCACGCCAAGGAACTCTTCGGCGCCCGTCACGCCTACGTCCAGCCGCACTCCGGCATCGACGCCAACCTCGTCGCCTTCTGGGCCGTCCTCGCCCAGCGCGTGGAGGTGCCCGCCCTGGAGAAGGCCGGGGTCCGCCAGGTCAACGACCTCTCCGAGGCGGACTGGGCCGAACTGCGCCAGGCCTTCGGCAACCAGCGCATGCTCGGCATGTCCCTGGACGCCGGCGGACACCTCACCCATGGCTTCCGCCCGAACATCTCCGGGAAGATGTTCGACCAGCGCTCCTACGGCACCGACCCGGCCACCGGCCTCCTCGACTACGAGGCCCTGCGCGCCTCCGCCCGCGAGTTCAAGCCGCTGATCATCGTCGCCGGCTACTCCGCCTACCCGCGCCTGGTGAACTTCCGCATCATGCGCGAGATCGCCGACGAGGTGGGCGCCACGCTCATGGTCGACATGGCCCACTTCGCGGGACTGGTCGCGGGCAAGGTCCTCACCGGCGACTTCGACCCGGTCCCGCACGCGCAGATCGTCACCACCACCACCCACAAGTCCCTGCGCGGCCCGCGCGGCGGCATGGTCCTGTGCGACGACTCCCTCAAGGACCAGGTCGACCGGGGCTGCCCGATGGTCCTCGGCGGCCCCCTTCCGCACGTCATGGCCGCCAAGGCGGTCGCCCTGGCCGAGGCCCGGCAGCCCTCCTTCCAGGACTACGCCCAGCGCATCGTCGACAACTCCCGCGCCCTCGCCGAGGGCCTGACGCGCCGCGGGGCCACCCTCGTCACCGGCGGCACCGACAACCACCTCAACCTGATCGACGTCGCCTCCTCCTACGGCCTCACCGGCCGCCAGGCCGAGGCCGCCCTGCTCGAGTCCGGCATCGTCACCAACCGCAACGCGATCCCGGCCGACCCCAACGGCGCCTGGTACACCTCCGGCATCCGCATCGGCACCCCCGCGCTGACCACCCGTGGTCTGGGCACCGCCGAGATGGACGAGGTCGCCGGACTGATCGACCGTGTCCTGACGGCCACCGAGCCCGGCACCACCGGCAAGGGCACCCCGTCCAAGGCCCAGCACGTCCTCGACCCGAAGATCGCGGACGAGATCTCCCACCGGGCCACGGACCTCGTGGCGGGCTTCCCCCTGTACCCGGAGATCGACCTCGGCTGACCCGTCCCCGCACGGGACTCACAGGGCCCAGGACTCACAGGGCCCAGGGCTCACGAGTCACAGGCTCACAGTTCGATCAGCTCCTGTCGTGGTTCCTCCCACGGCGGCCCGGCACCGCGCCGGGCCGCCGCGCGGCATATCAGCAGCGTGCCGCCGGCCCCGGCGGCCAGCCCGCCGGCCGCCCACCACACGTGATCACCCAGGCCGCCCGGACTGCCGCCCGGAGTACCGCCGGGCGACTCGTCGTCCGTGTCACCCAGCAGCCCCGTGCGGGCCAGCCGCTCGTACAGGTCCCGCGGCGTCCGGTGCCAGCGGATGTCGTCGTCCTCCACGTCCGGGGCCAGGTCCGAGCGCACCCACGGTGTGCCGTCCTCCGCCACGATCAACTGGTCCTGCCGCTCCACGGCCACATCCCCTCCCGGCGGCCTGCTCGTCACCGGCCATCCTCCGACCCCGGTCAGCCCCCACACCACGGTCACCCGCACCCCTGGATGCCGCCCCTGTGCCCAGGCGTCCGGCACCGGCTCCGTCCCCGTGTACGCCGGGCGCAGCAACTCCCGGAGCAGGGCGAAGTCGCGATCGCCCACGTGCAACGCCCTGGTCCGCCCCGAGCCGCCCGCGACGACGAGGGCCACATCGGGCGCACGCGGCGCACCGCCCCCGTCCGCGGCCGCCGCGACCGGCGACACCCCGCACAGGAGCACCCCGCACAGCAGCACCCCCATTCCGACCACCGCCACCGGCAGCACTGAGATCAGCCATGGCGCCGAGCGCCCGCCGCGCCGTGCCATCCGACCGCCCCCTCCGTCCTCCCACGCACGTCTCTTGTTCTCGGCACGCGCCCTACACGTCCCGCAGCTCCTGCCGGGGCCCCGGGTCCCGCTCCCGCCGCAGGCGGTCGAGCGGAAGCCTCGAAGCGAAGGGCCGCAGCACCAGCGCGAGCACCGCCCCGCCCGCCGCTCCCGGTATCGCCCACCACCAGTCGGTGCCGTCGCCACCCGCGTCCGGCACACTCACCCGCACCGTCTGCGTCCCCTCGTCCACGGCGGGTCCGGGGGTGTCCGGCGTAGTGGTGTCCGGCGCTGCCGTCTCCGCCTGCCACGGCGCCGGGAAGATGCCGGTGTACCCCTGGCCCGAGGCCAGGGCCTTGCCCATCACGCCCAGCTTCGCGAGCAGGGCACGCAGCCGGGCCGGCTGCTCGGCGCGGTGCCAGTAGCCGTTCACGGACTCGGGCACGTTCGCCGCCGTGTGGATCCAGACGGCGCTTTCGCCGGTCACCGGGAAGACCCGGTCGAGTCGCCACGGTGATATGTCGTGCGCCAGCCAGGTCACGTTGATCTGCCGGGCATGGACCAGGTCGGCCTCGGGCGGCTTGTCGCGGCTGCCCGAGCCCGCCGGGCCCAGGAGCCTCTCCAACTGCCCGTACTCCTTCGCGGAGTAGTACAGCGCGCCGGCCTCCCCGCTCTGCGGCGAGGTCACCAGCACACTGGTCGGACCGCCCGCCGCCGCGGAGGACGCGCCCCACACCGTCACGGCGAGCACCGTCGTCAACGCGCCCATGAGCGCGATCAGTTCACGAACCCTCCACCTGCCCATCCGAACCCCCACGGCCGAATCCGACGCGGCCCGCCCCGGGCCGCGCATCACTTCTGGTACACCGCCCGGCCCGCCCGGGTTCCCACCCCGCGTCACCAACCTGTCCGGTCACGCTCACCTAGCCGAAGGCCGCCCGGAAGTCCCGGACTCCAGCACGTCCGACCGGGCGATCCGCGTCGCGCGCGCCTTCGACGCCACTCCCTCCAGCCGGAGCGTCACGGCGTCGTCGCCCCTCCCGTGCATCCACAGCAGGGTCGGACCGGCGGTTCGCTCGCTCCGGGTGAAGCGGTGCCCGTCGGCGTCCATCAGCCAGAAGCCGAGCAGATGCGGCCTCGGGAACCACAGGGCGCTGTCCTGGACGCCATCGGCCGACGTCGTGTCCAGCGGGATCCACTCCGGTGGTTCCCGCAGGCTCTTGACGAAGCTGACGTCCAGCCGCTCCGGGAACTCGTCGAGCCGTATCGTCCGCCCCTGCTCGTGCCAGCACAGGGTCACCAGGAACCGCCCCCGGGGCTCGTCGGTCACCGTCACCGCGTCCGGCACGCCGAGCGCGTCCGGCACCAGGGGCTCGAAACCCGCCTGCCGCCGGGCCTGCTCCAGGGACAGCGAGCGGCCGCAGCCGGGAACCTCGGCGCCGGGTGAGGGCATCGCCGACGGGTCGTACCGCACCTCGACGCCGGCGAAGCCGAACCAGTCGAGGACCGCCGCCCGCACCGGGGGAGTGAGCGCGAGGACCGTCAGCAGACCGCACAGGGCCGCCGTCAGCGAACGCCATCGCGTCCGCGTCCAGCGCCGCACCGCCCGCAGGCGCTCACCGGCACCCGTCGGCTCGGCCACCGGGACCGGCACCTGATCGGCCAGTATCTGCTGAAGGACTCGCTCCACCATCGACTCGGATCCCGCCGCCGAACCCGCCGGGCCCGCCGGACCCACCGCTCGGGGCGCGTCCAGCGACCGCCCGAGCGCGCGCAGCTCCTCCGGCAGCCCGGGGGTCCCCGCCCCCTCCTGTTCACGCACGCTCCTCACCTCCTTCCCGGGACCGGGCGTCCGGCAGCAGCCGGCCCAGCTTGCGCAGGGCGCGGTTGAGACGGGACTTCACCGTGCCGCGGGGCCAGCCGAGGGCCTGGGCGGTCTCCGACTCGTCCATCTCCAGCAGATAGCGGTAGGTGACGACCAGACGGTGCTCCTCGCTCAGCTGTTCCAGCGCGGTCAGCAGGGCGGCGCGGCGCTCCGTGCGCAGCGTCGCCACCGCGGGATCCGCCGACTCCGGTATCAGCGGCTCTGCCTCCACGAACGCCGCCTCCCGGCCGGCGAGCGTGCGCCGCCGGGCCGCGGCGCGCACCGTGTTCCTCGTCTCATTGGCGACGATCGACAGCAGCCACGGCTTGAAGGCCGAGCCGTCCCTGAACCGGCCCAGGGCGCAGTACGCCTTGACGAAGGCCTGTTGCACCACGTCCTCCGCGTCCGCCCCCGCCCCGAGCGCGGTGGCCGCCCTGAGCGCGATGCCCGTATGGGCCCGCACCAGCTCCGCGTACGCCTCCGGCTCTCCGGCGCGTACGCGTGCGATCACCGCGGCCTCATCGGCGATGCGGCCCCCCTCCCGCGTTCTCACACCCTTGTTACACCGCGCGGGATGATTCGGTTCCCACCTGTTTCCGGCCGGTTCCGGATCGGGCCCCCGTACCTGAGAGAATGGTGAGCATGGCGACTGACCGACCCCGCGTGCTCTCCGGAATCCAGCCCACCGCCGGATCGTTCCACCTCGGCAATTACCTCGGCGCCGTCCGTCAGTGGGTGGCCCTTCAGGAGACCCACGACGCCTTCTACATGGTCGTCGACCTGCACGCGATCACGGTCCCGCAGGACCCGGCCGAGCTGCGTGCCAACACCCGGCTCGCCGCCGCCCAGCTCCTGGCCGCCGGGCTGGACCCGGCCCGCTGCACGCTGTTCGTCCAGAGCCACGTCCCCGAGCACGCCCAGCTCGCCTGGGTCATGAACTGCCTCACCGGCTTCGGCGAGGCCGGCCGCATGACCCAGTTCAAGGACAAGTCCCTCAAGCAGGGCGCCGACCGGACCTCCGTCGGCCTGTTCACGTACCCGATCCTCCAGGTCGCCGACATCCTGCTCTACCAGGCCAACGAGGTGCCGGTCGGCGAGGACCAGCGCCAGCACATCGAACTCACCCGCGACCTCGCCGAGCGTTTCAACGGCCGGTTCGGCCAGACCTTCACCGTCCCGGGCGCGTACATCCTCAAGGAGACGGCGAAGATCTACGACCTCCAGGACCCGACGATCAAGATGAGCAAGTCGGCGTCCACGCCGAAGGGCCTCATCAATCTGCTGGACGATCCGAAGGCCACCGCCAAGAAGGTCAAGAGCGCGGTCACGGACACCGACACCGTCGTCCGCTACGACCCGGAGACCAAGGCGGGCGTCAGCAACCTCCTGACGATCTATTCGACGCTGACCGGCGCGGGTATCGGCGAACTGGAGGAGAAATACGCCGGCAAGGGCTACGGTGCGCTCAAGACGGACCTCGCCGAGGTCATGGTCGAGTTCGTGACGCCGTTCCGGGAGCGGACCCAGCAGTACCTGGACGACCCGGAGACCCTGGACTCGATCCTGGCCAAGGGCGCGGAGAAGGCGCGCGCGGTCGCCGCGGAGACCCTCTCCCAGGCGTACGAGCGGGTGGGTTTCCTGCCCGCCAAGCACTGAGGCGCACCACCGCACACGGCAGAGCGCTGCACATCACTGTGGCTGCGCCTGCCCACAACGGTGCCGTGGTCGTACAGTCATAGCCGGACGGCGGTGACGAAACGGCTGAGAACGAAACAGAAGACCCATCCGGCACGACGAAGGAGACGACGTGGGGACCGTAACGATCGGCGTGTCGATCGCGGTCCCGGAGCCCCACGGCAGCCTGCTCCAGCAGCGGCGCGCGGGCTTCGGCGACGCCGCGGCTCACGGTATCCCCACGCACGTCACCCTGCTGCCGCCGACGGAGGTCGAGTCCGCGGAGCTGCCGGCCGTCGAGGCCCATCTGACGGAGGTGGCCGCGGCCGGGTGCCCCTTCACCATGCGGCTGTCCGGCACGGACACCTTCCGGCCGCTGTCCCCGGTGGTCTACGTACGGGTCGTCGAGGGCGCCGAGGCGTGCGCGTGGCTGCAGAAGCAGGTCCGCGACGCCTCCGGGCCCGTGGCGCGTGAACTGCAGTTCCCCTATCACCCGCATGTGACGGTGGCGCACGGCATCGACGACGCGGCGATGGACCTCGCCTTCGAGGAGCTCGCCGAGTACGAGGCCGAGTGGCCGTGCACCGGGTTCGCGCTGCACGAACAGGGCGCCGACGGGGTGTGGCGCAAACTGCGGGAGTTCGGCTTCGGCGGCAGTGCGGTGGTGCCCCCGCAGGCGGCCCCCGTGAACCGCGGCACGCTGCCCGCCCGGTAGGCACGCCGCCCCCGGTGGACGCGCCGCCCTCGTAGGCACGCCGCCCGCCCGGCAGGGACGGGCCCGCCCCGGCGGCGGACAGCGGTGCCGAAGCGGCGGCTACAGCGGCAGCCGCCGGAAGACCGCGCGCGGCAGATGCCGCAGTACGCACGTCACCACCCGGAGCACACCGGGCACCCACACCGTCTCCGAGCGTCTGCGCAGGCCGAGTTCGACGGCGGTGGCGACCTGTTCCGGGGTGACGGTGAAGGGTTCGGCCTCGCGGCCGGCGGTCGCCCTGGAACGTACGAACCCGGGGCGTACGACCATGACGTGCACCCCGGTGCCGTACAGCGCGTCGCCCAGGCCCTGGGTGAAGGTGTCCAGACCCGCCTTGCTGGAGCCGTAGATGAAGTCCGTGCGGCGGGCGCGTTCACCGGCGGCCGAGGAGAGCACCACCAGCGAGCCGTGCGCCTGGTTCTGCAGGGCCTGCCCGGCCACCAGCCCCGCGGACACCGCCCCCGTGTAGTTGGTCTGCGCGACCCGGACCGCGTTCAGCGGCGCCCGTTCGTCGTACGCCTGGTCGCCGAGGACGCCGAAGGCCAGCAGCACCATGTCGATACGGCCCTCGGCGAAGACCTTGCCGAGGACGGTCTCGTGGGACGCGCAGTCGAGCGCGTCGAAGGGGGCGGTGCGCACCTCCACGCCCAGGCCGCGCAGATGCGCGGCGGCCTCCTCCAGGGCCGGTGACGGGCGGCCCGCCAGCCACACGGTGCGGGTGCGGCGCGCGATCAGGCGGCGCACGGTGGCCAGGGCGATCTCGGATGTGCCGCCGAGGACGAGCAGGGACCGGGGGAGGCGAGAGAGACCGGAGGCATCCTTCACGGCTGACGACTATATCGTCCGGTTATGCGTGTTTTAACGCAGAAACGCGGTGTTCACGTGGCCGCCGAGCGGGCACAGTCCGATCATGGACTGGCTGAAGAAGCTCCCCGTCGTCGGGCCGTGGGTGGCCCGCCTGATGACCACGCACGCATGGCGGTCGTACGAGCGCCTGGACCGGGTCAAGTGGTCGCGACTGGCCGCCGCCATGACGTTCATCAGCTTCATCGCGCTGTTCCCGCTGCTGACGGTGGCCGCCGCGATCGGCGCCGCCACACTCAGTCCGCAGCGGCAGCACACGCTCCAGGACAAGATCGCCCAGCAGTTCCCGGGCCTGGGCCGGCAGCTGGACATCAGCGCCCTGGTGCAGAACGCCGGGACGGTCGGGCTCATCGCCGGTGCCGTCCTGCTGCTGACCGGCATCAACTGGGTCGGCCAGATGCGGGACTGCCTGCGCGCGGTCTGGGAACTGCCCGATCCGGAGGAGAACCCGCTGATGAGCAGGGTGAAGGACGCGGGTGTCCTGATCGGCCTCGGTGGCGCGATGCTGGTCACGCTCGCCGTGTCCACCGTCGCCTCGGCCGCCGTCGGCTTTCTCTCCCGGCAGATCGGGCTCGCCGAACAGGGCTGGGGCAGCGTCCTGTTGCGGATCATCGCGTTCGCGGTCGCCGTCCTGGCCGACTTCCTGGTGCTGCTGTACGTCCTCACGCTGCTGCCCGGTGTCGAGCCGCCACGCCACCGGCTGCTGGTCGCCGCGCTGCTCGGCGCGGTCGGCTTCGAACTGCTGAAGCTGCTGCTGAGCGGCTACATCCAGGGGGTGGCGGCGAAGAGCATGTACGGCGCCTTCGGGGTCCCCGTTGCCCTGCTGCTGTGGATCAACTTCACGTCCAAGCTGGTCCTGTACTGCGCCGCCTGGACGGCGACGCAGGGCGGGACGGGCGAGGGGAACGGCGCGTCCGGCGAGGACGGGGGCGGCGACGACGGCCGGGCCGTCGATCTCAGGGGCGGGTCCGGCGGCGCATCAGGTCCGGCAGCGGCCAGCGGCGGTTGACCAGGAAGACGCCGGCCGCGAGCAGCGCCAGCGCGCCACCGGCGACCCCGAGGGCGATCCCCACTCCGCTGGAGCCGTTCCCGCCGGACGCGCTCGCCTCGGCCGCGGGGGACGGGTCGCTGTCCGTCTGGCCCGCGGAGGGCCCGGTGGCCGGCCGGCTCTTCGCCTCGGCGGCGCTCCTGGGCGGCACCAGCTCGCCCACCGGGCGCGCCTTGTCCAGGGAGGCGAAGCCCCAGTCGAAGAGCTTGGCGGTCTCCTTGTAGACCTCGTTGTGGTCCTTCTTCTCCGGGTTCATCACGGTCACGAGCAGCACCCTGCCGTCGCGCTCGGCGACTCCGGTGAAGGTGGCTCCCGCGTGGGTGGTGTTGCCGTTCTTCACACCCGCGATGCCCTGGTAGACCGAGACGTCGTAGTCGCCGCTCAGCAGCCGGTTGGTGTTCTGGATCTCGAAGGAGCCGCGGGAGGTCTTGCCCTTCTTGTTCTTCTTCGTCTCGCCCGGGAACGACGCCCGCACGGTCGAGCAGTACTCGCGGAAGTCCTTCTTCTGCATTCCCGAGCGGGCGAACAGCGTGAGGTCGTACGCCGACGAGACCTGGTCCTTGGCGTCGTAGCCGTCCGGGCTCACCACGTGCGTGTCGAGCGCCTGGAGCTCCTGCGCGTGCGCGTTCATGTCCTCCACGGTCGGCCCCACCCCGCCGTTCATCGCGGACAGCACGTGCACGGCGTCGTTGCCGGAGCGCAGGAAGACACCCAGCCACAGGTCGTGGACCGTGTAGGTCTCCTTCTCCTTGATGCCGACCAGGCTGGACCCGGCGCCCACGTCGGCCAGATCGGCCGGGGCGACCTTGTGCGTCTGCGTCCGGGGGAACTTCGGCAGCACGGTGTCGGCGAACAGCATCTTCAGCGTGCTGGCCGGAGGCAGCCGCCAGTGCGCGTTGTGCGCGGCGAGCACCGCGCCGGACTCGGCGTCGGCCACGATCCAGGAGCGCGCGGAGAGGTCCTTGGGCAGCACGGGCGCGCCGTCGCCCAGGTCGACCTGTGTGCCGGGCAGTCCCAGGCGGGCGCCGCCCACGGTGGACATCCGGGCCGGGGGCGCGGCCGACGGGACCGGCGCTGCGAGAGCGGCGGGCGCGGCCAGCGGAACGGACAACACGGACAGCGCGGACAGCAGGGTGGCGGAAGTGACCACCGGCGATCGCCTGATGATCTTATTGGGTGTGGGCACGGTCGGAAACGTACAGGGCGCGGGCAGTGACGTCCCTCCCGGCCTCCCACCCCGGACGCGGAGCCGGGCCCCGGACAGCGATACTGAACGTATGAAGCTCAGCCGCCCCGTCTCCTGGTTCCTGCTCGCCTTCGGGGTGTGGAGCTGGGTCATCTGGGTCACTTTCGTCAAGAATCTCGTCAAGGACGGCAGCGGTCTCGCGTTCGACCACGGGCAGCCGACGGCGTACTTCTGGGTGCACCTGGCGCTCGCCGTCGTCTCCTTCGTATTGGGGACGGTCATCGGGGGCATCGGGTTGCGCGGGCTGCGCGCACTGCGCCGGACGCCATAGCGTTCCGGACAGCTCCACGGGGCCTTTGGCAGAGGCAGAGGCCGGCACAGGCAACAGGCGGAAGGAACAGGCGGCATGGTGGTCGTCCTCGTGCTCGTGGCGCTGCTCGCGGTCACCGTGGTGGTGGCGGCCAACTGGTACCTGTGGCGCCGCCTGTTCCGTGACACCACCCGCGGTCCCGGTCCGGTGCGTCGCGCGGGCGCGGTCCTGATCGCGGGCGGCTGGCTCCTGGCCGTCGGCGCCCTCGTCGCCGAACGTGCCGGGGCCCCCTTCTGGCTCCAGCGCACCCTGGCCTGGCCCGGCTTCCTCTGGCTCGCCCTGGTGCTGTACCTGTTGCTGGCCACCCTGGCGACCGAGCCCCTCCGCCCGGTCCTGCGCCGTCTCCTGCCCGCCCGGCCCCCGGAGCCCGCCCCCGGTCCGGGTGGCCCGCTCCCCGCCGCGCAGGCGCCCGCCCGCCAGACGGGGACCGCTGACGAGGCGCGGTCCGCCGACGAGTCACCCTCCGCCGTGGAGCCCTCGTTCGCCGCGGAGCCGTCGTCCGCGGCCGAGCCGGTGCTCAGCCGCGTGCCGCTCCCCGCCGTCGCGCCGCAGTCCGGTTCCGGTCGTCTGGCGGTGGACGAGGCGAAGACGTCGGCCGCCGGTCCTGCCGAGCCCGAGGCCGAGGCCCCGCCGAACCCCGGCCGTCCGGTCCCGTCCGCGGAGGCCGCGCCGCCGTCACCCCGTGACCTCCCCAGCCGGCGGCTGTTCGTGTCGCGGGTGGTCGCCGGAGGCGCCGCCGCGGTCGCCCTGGGGACTGTGGGACACGGGACCTACGGGGTGCTGCGCGGGCCGCGGGTGAAGCGGGTCACCGTGCCGCTGGCGAAACTGCCGCGGGCGGCGCACGGGTTCCGGATCGCCGTCGTCAGCGACGTCCACCTCGGTTCCGTCCTCGGACGCGGCTTCGCACAGAAGGTCGTCGACACGGTCAACGCGACCCAGCCGGACCTCATCGCCGTCGTCGGGGACCTGGTGGACGGCAGCGTGAAGGACCTCGGGCCCGCGGCGGCACCGCTGGCCGGGCTCCGGGCGCGGCACGGGGCGTACTTCGTCACGGGCAACCACGAGTACTTCTCCGGTGCCGAGCAGTGGGTGGAGGAGGTGCGGCGTCTCGGCCTGCACCCCTTGGAGAACGCGCGCACCGAGATGCCCGCCTTCGACCTGGCCGGCGTCAACGACGTACGGGGCGAGAGCGAGGGGCAGGGCCCCGACTTCGAGCGGGCGCTCGGCGACCGCGACACGGCACGCGCGTGCGTGCTGCTCGCCCACCAGCCGGTGCAGATCCACGAGGCCGTCCGGCACGGTGTGGACCTCCAGCTCTCCGGCCACACCCACGGCGGCCAGCTCTGGCCCGGCAGCCTCCTCGCGGCCGCCGCCAACCCGACCGTCGCGGGCCTGGAGCGCTACGGCGACACCCAGTTGTACGTCAGCCGCGGCGCGGGCGCGTGGGGCCCGCCGACACGGGTCGGCGCCCCCTCCGACGTCACCGTCGTCCAGCTCGCCTCGAAGCAGGCCTAGGGTCTTCCGTTCGGATCAGGCCCCGCGAGCCCGGCATGATCCGAACGAGAGGCCCTGGAGTCCCGGAACCACCCCCGAAACACTCGAACAACAAGTCTTCGTAACTTCTTCGCATTCTCCCCAGACCCGGTTTCCCTCTGGCGAAAAGTGTGTGATTAGGTAACGGCGCCACTCAGGTGTGTGGCATATGCAGAAGGGCCCAAAAGGGGCCTGGGGAGGGTACGGATGCGATCGGTTCGCATGCGGATCCTCACGACGCTGCTCGTGCTGGCGGTCGTGGGGGTGGGCGGCTGGCAGTTGCTGCCGTCGAAGGACGACAATGGCAAGACGATCGTCGTGGGCACGACGGACGCCGTCACGTCGCTGGATCCGGCGGGAGCGTACGACGCGGGCTCCTGGGCACTGTTCAGCAACGTGTTCCAGTCCCTGCTGGCCTTCGAGCCGGGTGGTGTCCAGCCCGTGCCGGACGCGGCCAAGAACTGCGGCTTCGTCGGCAGCGGACTGCGCACCTACCGCTGCGAACTGCGCGAGGGCATCAAGTTCCCCAGCGGTCGCACGATGGACGCCGACGACGTGAAGTTCTCCTTCGACCGCATCAAGAAGGTCAACTCCGACGTCGGCCCCGCCTCGCTGCTGTCGACCCTCGGTTCGGTGGAGGCCGGCGGCATGACCGTCACCTTCCACCTGTCGACCCCGGACGCCACCTTCCCGCTGAAGGTGGCCACGGGCGCCGGCTCCATCGTCGACCACACCCGCTACCCCGCCAACGGGCTGCGCACCGGCACCGCGGTCGACGGCACCGGGCCGTACGTGCTCAAGGGGTACGCCAAGGACAAGAGCGCGGAGCTGACGCCGAACGGCTCCTACAAGGGCGCGATCAGCAGCACCGGGCGACCGGTCGAGCTGCGCTACTTCGACAGCCCGGCCGAGCTCGAGAAGGCCTGGGGCGGCAAGAAGGTCGAAGTCGCCACGCGCAACCTGCCCCCGAAGCTCCTCGCCGGACTCAACCCGAGCGATCCCAGGATGCGCGTGTCCGTGTCCGACAGCGCCGAGACCCGCAACCTGTACCTCAACACCCGTGCCTCCTCACCGCTGCACGACACCCGCGTCCGGCAGGCCATCGCCTGGCTGATCAACCGGGAGCAGCTGGCCAGCACCGTGTACGACGGGACCGTGGACGCGCTGTACTCGCTGATCCCTGCCGGCATCACGGGCCACAACACGGCGTTCTTCGACGCCTACCCGGCGCAGAACACCGAGAAGGCCCGCGAGTTGCTGACCGAGGCCGGCGTGTCGATCCCGGTGCGGTTCACCTACGGCTACGGCAAGGGGCGCGGCGCCGCCGGCGAGGAGGCCGAAGAGCTCAAGCGGCAGCTGGAGGCCAGCGGCCTGTTCAAGGTCGACGCCACGGGCTACGAGTGGTCCGACTTCCAGAAGCGCTGGGCGGGCGGCAAGCTCGACGCGTACGCGGTCGGCTGGGTCGCCGACTACCCGGACCCCGACACCTTCGGCTCCGCCCTCGTCGGCACCGACAGCACCATGAACACCGGCTACAGCAGCAAGACCGTCGACAACCTCATCCGGGACACCCGGGAGTTGGCCGACCGGGGCCGGATCGCCACGGACTTCCGTCGCCTCCAGACGAACGTCGCCACCGATGTGCCGCTGATCCCGCTGTGGCAGCGCAAGGAGTACGTGGTGAGCAGCGAGGACGTCGGCGGCGGCCAGTACCTGTCGGACGGCACGGGCAGCTTCCGGCTCTGGAAGCTCAACTGGATCTGACCGCTACGACCGGGCCTGCGCGGGCAGCGTGACCGTCACCGCGAACCCCTCACCGGGGCGCGTGCGGACGGCCACCTGCCCGCCGTGCGCTTCCGTCACCCCCTGGACGATGGCCATGCCGAGGCCGCTGCCCGCGCCGCCGCCCGCGCGGAAGAAGCGGTCGAAGACACGCGCCGCGTCCTCCTCGGCCAGCCCCGGCCCCTTGTCCCGCACACACAGCCGTACGGCACCGTCGGCGCGCTCCGCCGTGAGCCGCACCGGAACGCCGGCGGGCGTGTGGACGCGCACGTTGGCCACCAGGTTGCCGAGCACCTGCCGCAGCCCCGACTCGTCGGCGTGCACGAGGAGGACGCCCTCGGCGCCGACCGTCACGGGCCGCTCCGGCTGCTGTGCGCGCAGGTCCTCGGCGGCGTCCCGCACCAGCCGGACGACGTCGACGTTCCGCAGCCGCAGCCGCGGCCGCTGGTCCAGGCGGGCCAGGGTGAGCAGTTCGTCGACGAGCCGCCCCATGCGGTCCACCTCGGCGTTCATCCGGTCCCAGGCGCGCCTGCGCTCGTCCGGTTCGGTCAGCATCCCCTTGTCGTACAGCTGGAGGTAGCCGCGTATCGCCGACAGCGGGGTGCGCAGCTCGTGCGAGGCGTCGGCGACGAAGCGGCGCAGCTGGGCCGCGCTGCGCTCGCGCGTGCGGTACGCCGACTCCACCTGGTGCAGCATGGAGTTCAGCGCGACGCGCAGCTGCTCCACCTCCTGGGTGGGATGGTGACTGGAGGGCACACGCCGGGTCAGGTCGCCCTCGGCGATGGCCGAGGAGGTCTCCACCATGTCCTCCAGCGGCCGCATCCGGCGGCGCACGCTGAACATCGTCAGGCAGGCGAGCAGCGCCAGCAGCAGGGTGCCGACGCCCAGGTCCAGCCTGAGGGCCTTGGCGATGCCCTGGTGCAGCGCGTCGGTGGAGGTGGCGAACACCAGGTAGTTGCCGTCGGTCAGACGGGCGGAGGTCGCCCGGTAGGTGGCGCCGTGCAGCGTCACCTCGTGCGGTGCCGGGTCGGCGGCGAGCGCGTGCGGGTCGCCGATCGCGGCGGCCAGGGTCCGCTGGGCGTCGGTCGGCGCGAAACCGGCGATGGGCACGGCCTCGCCGCCGCTGCCGACGGCGGTGAAGACGGATTCCGGCCGGGGCCTGTTGACGGTGGGCTGTACGAAGTGGTCCCGGATGAGGGTCAGCGCGGCCAGCGAGTCGATCTGCCGCATGGTGAGCCGTGAGTCCGCCACGGACTCACGGGTCTTGATCAGCTGGGTGTCGATCTGGCCGAGCAGGTAGTGCCGCATGCCCATCAGGCTCGCGGCGGTCGCCACCACGACGCCCACGGCGAGCAGTCCGACGTTCGCCAGGGTCAGCTTGCCGCGCAGGGAGTGGATCCCGTGCCGGCGGCGCCGCGGACGCGGCCCGCGCGGCCTCATGCCAGCCCGTATCCCACGCCCCGCCGGGTCGTGATCAACGGCGGTCCGAGCGTGTCCAGCTTGCGGCGCAGATAGCTGATGTAGGTCTCGACGACGGTCGACTCGGGCGGTGTGTGCTCGTACTGCCAGACGTGCCTGAGGAGTTGCTCCTTGGGCACGACCCGGCCGCCGTTGCGCACCAGGAAGCGCAGCAGCGCGTACTCGGTGGGGGTGAGCTCGACCGCACGGCCCGCGCGGTGCGCCGAGTACGTCGTCTCGTCCAATTCCAGGTCGCCGTAGCGCAGCGGCGGGCGCTGCGGCAGGACGTCGGCGGGGCGGGTGCGGCGCAGCACGGCCCGTACACGGGCGACGACCTCGTCGATGTTGAACGGCTTGGTGATGTAGTCGTCGCCGAAGCCGAGCGCCCCGACGATCTCCGCGGGCGCGTCCCGCGCGGTGACGAAGACCAGCGCCAGGTCCGGGCAGCGGGCGCGCAGCTCACGGCCCAGCGCCCGGCCGTCCCCGTCCGGCAGCATCACGTCGAGCAGGGCCACGTCGGGCCGGGTGCGCTCGGCGAGCGCGCACGCCTCGCGGACCGTGCCCGCGGTCATCACCTGGAAGCGGTGGTAGCGCAGGGCGATGGCGAGGACGTCCGCGATGGACTCCTCGTCCTCGACGACGAGGACCGTCGCCCCTTCGTGCGCTGCCTCGTTGACGGTCATGTCCCCAGTATCCGCGGTGGGACCGGCGGCGGGGCCGCGGATGCTTTGGAGTTCCTTGAGAGTCGCGGCGGCATGTGCCCGTCCGCGCCCGCCGCTGCGGATGCTGGTGTCCCAGGACCCGGGGGACCCGGATGAAGGAGCGTAGAGCGTGACGACATTGGCGCGGTGGTGCTACCGGCACCGGCTGCTGGTCCTGTTGCTGTGGGTGGTGGCACTGCTCGGGGCGGGCGTGGGGGCGTCCGCCGGGGGCACGGCCTACGCGAACGTCTTCTCCCTGCCGGACACGGACTCCAAGGCCGCGTACGACCTGATGGAGAAGGCGTTCCCGAAGGCGGCGGGCGACACCGACACGGTGGTGTGGAAGGTCGACGAGGGGTCGGTCCGGGACGCGTCGGTGCGCGCCCGGATCGAGCCCGCCCTGGCGGAGATCGGCCGGATGCCGGGGGTGGGCGCGGTCAGCAGCCCGTACACGGGCGCCCGGGGCGCGGCGCAGATCAGCCGGGACGGGACGATCGCGTACGCGCAGCTCACCTTCACCGAGCGGGCGAACGCGGTGCCCAAGCAGCTCGTGCAGGATGTCGTCGACACCGCGCGGGCGGCCGAACGCAGCGGCCTGCGGGTGGAGTTGGGCGGTCAGGCGATCACCCGGATCCAGCAGCCGCCCACGGGTCTGTCCGAGCTGGTCGGCCTCGCGGCGGCGGCGGTCGTGCTGTTCCTCGCCTTCGGCTCGCTCTTCGCGATGCTCCTGCCGATCGCCGTGGCGGTCTTCGGCGTCGGCATCGGCCTGTTCTCCACCCAGATGATCAGCCATGTCACGGACGTGCCCGACATCGCCCCGCTGCTCGCCTCCCTGATCGGCCTCGGCGTGGGCATCGACTACGCGCTGTTCATCGTCACCCGGCACCGGCGCGGACTGCTGCGCGGCCTGGAACCGGAGGAGTCGGCGGTCGTCGCCCTCAACACCTCGGGCCGGGCGGTGCTGTTCGCGGGCGGCACGGTGTGCATCGCGCTCGCCGGGATGCTGGTGACGGGCCTGCGCTTCCTGGACGGCGTGGTCATCGGCACCTCGCTCACCGTGGTGCTGAGCGTGCTCGCGGCCGTCACCCTGCTGCCGGCGCTGCTCGGATTCCTCGGGCCGCGGGTGCTCAGCCGGCGCCAGCGGCGGCGGCTCGCGGCCGGGGGTCCCTCCCGGGACGAGCGGGCGAGCACGCTCGCGGCGCGCTGGTCGGGCACGGTGCAGAGGCGTCCCGCCTGGATCGCGGGCCTCGCGCTGGTCGTCATGGTCCTGCTCGCGCTGCCGGTGCTGTCGCTGCGGCTGGGCGCCACCGACCAGGGCAACGACGACGCCTCGACGACGACCCGCAGGGCGTACGACCTGCTGGCCGAAGGCTTCGGACCCGGCTTCAGCGGGCCGCTCCAGGTGGTCTCCACCGACGGTGACACCACCGCGCTGGTCAAGGACATCGGCGAGACCCGCGGGGTGGCCCGGGTGGCCGCGCTGCCGCCCGCGCACGGCGTCACCGTCATCCAGGTCGTCCCGACCACCTCGCCGCAGTCCGAGCGGACGGACCGGCTCATCGACACCCTGCGCGACGAGGTGATCCCCGGGGCGGGGGCGCAGGCGCACGTCGGCGGTGTCACGGCGGTCTCGAAGGACTTCGCCTCCGTCACGGGCGACCGTCTGCCGTACTTCGTCGTGACCATCGTCGGCCTCGGCTTCCTGCTCCTGCTGGTCGCCTTCCGCTCGCTGCTGGTGCCGCTGACGGCGGCCGTGATGAACCTGGTCGCCGCCGCCGCGTCCTTCGGCGTCCTCGTGGCGATCTACCAGTGGGGCTGGGGCCTGGACCTGCTGGGCCTCGGCAAGGAGGGACCGATCCAGGCGTTCCTGCCGGTCATCATGCTGTCCCTGCTCTTCGGCCTGTCGATGGACTACCAGGTCTTCCTGGTGAGCCGGATGCACGAGGAGTGGGTGCACACCCGGGACAACGCCCGTGCGGTCCGCGTGGGCCTCGCCGAGACCAGCCGGGTCATCAACTCCGCGGCCCTGATCATGGTCTGCGTCTTCCTCGCCTTCGTCCTCAGCGGAAACCAGGGCGCGGCGATGGCGGGCGTCGGCCTGGCGGCGGCGGTCGCGCTGGACGCGTTCGTGCTGCGGACGGCACTGGTGCCGGCGGCGATGCATCTGTTCGGCAGGGCCAACTGGTGGCTGCCGGCCTGGCTGGAGCGCCGTCTGCCGCATCTGGCGGTGGAGGCGAAGGAGGAGCCCGAGGAGGCACCGCTCCCGCGGCAGCCGGGTCCCGCTTCGGTGATCCACGGCTTCATCCGCACCGAGGAGGGCGAGCCCGTCCACGGCGCGGCCGTGACCCTGCTGTCCAAGGCGGGCCGGCAACTGGACCGGGTGACGTCCCTGGCCGACGGCTCGTACATCGTCGCGGTACCGGGCCCGGGTACCTATCTGCTCGCCGCCGCGGCCTCCCCGCACGGGTCCCGCGCCCACCACGTCGTCGTGACCGACGGCCCCCTGGTCCACGATGTGGAACTGAGGGAGGACGAGATGGACGCGGTCAAGTAGCCGACTTCTCCCCGGACTTGAGGATTTCGCCGACATCGAGGGTGACCTCGGCCCCGATGGCGGCGGGCAGGGTGACGACTTCGCCGGGGGAGTACGAGCGGTGATTCTCGTAGTCGTCACCGGCGGGGTCGGTCAGGACATGGAGGCGCTGGTGTTTGCGGTCGACGATCACATGGACCGGGATCTTGGCGCCCGCGTAGGCCTTGACCTTGTTCCGCACGTCGGTCTTCCAGTTGCTGGAGGTGACTTCGAGGACCAGACGGAAGCAGACGGGGTCGTAGCAGTTGTTCTCGATGTAATGGTCCCGGTGGTCCGCATCCAGCAGCGACAGGTCGGGGATCGCGTAGTCCTCGACGCCGCTGGGAAGCCAAAGGCCGATGCCCTGGACCACTTTCGACTCGGCACCGTGCAGTCCGGCGGACAGAAAGGGCACCATCAGGTCGGTCAGTGCTGCACCGTGCGGGCCGTCGCGGGGCGGGGACACGCGGATCCGGCCTCCGACGATCTCGACGCGATACCCCGGATTGCGGTCCATGAGCCGGTTGGCTTCCGCGATCCACGGACGGTCGCCATGGGACCGCTCGACGGATGCAGCGGACATCACGTGCCTCCCGTGGGCTGGTGTCGAGAGCATCACGGTAGGCAGGCCGCCCATCGGGTGTCCCGTTCGCGCCCGATCACCCGGAAGTGATCACCCGGCCGCAGTGCCCTTCCCCCTGCCCGCCGGGTCCGGTATCAGCCGGGTCATGCCCGGCAGGAAGTCCGTGAACAGGTCGTGCACCTCGTGCACCAGGGGGCGCAGGACCCGGAAGCGGGCCAGGGACACCCCGCGGGCGGTGAGCCGGGCGCCCCGCTCGGCCAGCCGGTAGCTGCGTTCGCGGCCCTCCGTGCGGTCGAAGATCCAGTACAGGACGAGCCCCATCTGGGAGAGCCACATCAGCTCGGGCAGCACCTCCCGCAGGTCCGCCGGGACCTTGGTCCGCGCGCCGTCCAGCACTTCCTTGTGGACGTCGATGGCCTCCGCGCGCGCGTGCTCCGACTCGGTGGAGAAGGGACTGAGTGGGCTGTCGGGGTCGGCGGCGTTCTTGAAGAACTGCACCGCGAACTCGTGGTAAGGCGTGGCGATGTCCAGCCACGCCGTCAGCACGCCCGCCAGCCGTGCCTCCAGGTCGGTCTCCCGGGCCAGGACCTCCCGGGCCGCCTCCCGGTGCTCGGCGGCGATCCGGTCGTAGAAGCCCTGGATCAGGTGTTCCTTGCCCTCGAAGTAGTAGTACGCGTTGCCGACGGAGACCCCGGCCTCCTTGGCGATGGCTCGCATGGTCGTCTTGTCGTAGCCGCGCTCCTGGAACAGCCGCATGGCCGTCTCCAGGATGAGCGCGCGGGTCTGCTCGGACTTGCTGGCGGGCACGCCCCCGAGGGGGCCGTCGTCGTTCTTCGCGGGCACGGACAGAGCCTAGCCAGTGGCGCAGGCGCCGCTGTCACAGCCGGGTGGGTCGTAGGTCCAGCCGTGACGCGGGTCGTAGGACCACCCGTCCCCGCGCCGGTACGCACCCCCTCCCCACCGCCCGCCGCGCCACTTGGCGGCGGCCAGCACGGCGCCCCTGGCGAGCCGCGCGCCCGTCGGGGTGCTGAGCCGGTGGGAGAGCGGCCGGTGCTCGCGCAGCGCCCACAGGACGACGATCCAGGCGGCGGCTCCCCGGTAGACCTGCCCCGAGTCGCCGACGACCGTGACCTCGTCCAGGGTGGCGCGGTGGTCGAGGCCCGGGAAACGCCGTCCGGCCTGCTCGGAGCCGGCCGGGAGGAGTTCCAGGGGCACCAGCTGCGGCTGTCTGGCGAGCCAGTCGCGCACGAACGAACACAGCGCGCACTCGGCGTCGTACAGGACGGTCAGCCCGCGGACCGGGACGCGCGCGGAGGCGTCCCGGTCCCGGCCGGCGGTGGCCGGCATCGCGCTCACGCCCCGGCCGCGGGGGCGGCCCAGTCCTGCGGCGGGACCGGCGGGACCTGCTCGCGCTCCAGCACCCCGCGGCGGCGGATCCGGTTCAGCACGTACACGTTGCCCAGATGCATCACGCCGAGCACCAGCAGCACCACGCCGAGCTTCGTCGACAGCGCCTCGAAGATGCCGCGTGTGTCGTCGATGCTCTGGTCGCCGCTCAGGTACAGCGTGACGAAGCCGAGGTTGACGAGGTAGAAGCCGACCACCAGCAGGTGGTTCACGGCGTCGGCGAGCTTGTCGTCGCCGTGCAGCACGTCGGCGAGGAAGATCCGCCCGTTCCTGCTGAGCGTGCGGGCCACCCAGACGGTCAGGGCGATGCTGACGAGCAGATAGATGACGTAGGCGATGACCGTGCGGTCCATGCCCCCCACCCCTTCTTTTGAACGCGTTCAAAACGCTGACAGGGGTGACTCTAGACCTGTTTTTGAACGCGTTCAATACGGGGGTGGGGGGAGTCCGGTGGTGACGGAACGCCTCAGGGCCTGCGCCCCAGCTCCGGCCGTTTGCCGTGGTCCGTGAAACCCAGCACGTTGCCCCACGGGTCGGCGATCTCGACGGTCCAGCCGGTCGCCACGGCGAAGGGCTCGTCGAGCAGGTCGATCCCGGCCTTCGTCAGCTCGCGCGCCGCCGCCCGCGCGTCCGGCACCTCCAGCCACACCCGCGGCGAGGGCCTCGGCGGCGGACGGTACCCGAACTCCTCCTCGCGCAGCAGGATCCCCGGTGTCTCGCCCCCGGCCTTCAGCAGTGCGATGCCGGCCTCGTCCGGACGGAACGCCACCGCGAACCCGGCCAGCTCGTAGAACCCCACGGCCTCGCCCAGATCCCCCACGGGCAGCAGGGCGTTGTCGAACCCGAGCAGCTCGTACGACTCGTCATCCGACATGCCATCAGATGAGGTAGGGGCCCGCCGGGTCCGGGAGGCGGGGCGCGCAGCGGGCACCGGCTCACTCGTTCGGGCCGGACGGCCGGGCGCCGAGCGGGACCCCGATGTTTCGCTTCAGCCGCTCTTCCTGCAATATGACCGTCAGTTCGTCGGCAGTCGAAGAGTGGAGCCACGTGTCCGAGCAGCCGCAGCAGCCGCAGCAGCCCAACCAGGCCCCGGGATACGGGTATCCCAACCAGCAGTCCGGCGGCTACCCGCCTCCCCCGGGTGGTTACCCGCCGCCCGGCGCGTACCCGCCGCCGCCCGGCGCGTACCCGCCGCCGCCCGGCGGCTACCCGCCTCCCGGTGGTTACCCGCCTCCCCCGGGGATGCAGTACGACCCCAACGCCCCCTACGGCTACGACCCCTACGGCCGCCCCTACTCCGACAAGTCGAAGATCGTCGCCGGTGTCCTCCAGCTCAGCCTGGGCACCCTCGGCATCGGCCGCTTCTACATGGGCCACGTCGGGATCGGCATCGCCCAGCTCTTCACCTGCGGAGGGTTCGGCATCTGGTCCCTGATCGACGGCATCATGCTGCTGACCGGCAACGACAACACCGACGCGCAGGGCCGGATCCTGCGTGGCTGACGCGGTGTCCGGCGCGGTGCACGGCCGGCTGCTGCGGCATCCGGCCGCCGCCCCGCTCGCGGTGCTGTGCGCCGGGGTGGCGGGTGCCGGGTACCTCTACGTCACCGACCCGCACCAGCCCGGCCACGTCCTGCCCCAGTGCCCCTTCCGGTACGTCACCGGGCTGCTCTGCCCGGCCTGCGGCGGCACGCGCATGGTGTACGACCTGATGCACGGCCGCCTCACCCAGGCCTGGCTGGACAACAGGATGCTCCTGCTCGCCGCGCCGTTCGCGCTGGCGCTGCTCGGCAAGTGGGCCCTGGAGGGGCTGCGCGGGCGCCGCTGGCACCCCCGGCTCAGCCCCCGGGCACAGGCGGCGGTGCTGCTGGTGGCCGTGGCGTGGACCGTGGTCCGCAACATCGGCTAGTGCTGTGGCCGGGAAGGTTTGCCGGGAAGCTCGCGGCGTCCGGTGCTGGGGGCACCTCCCACGCCGTTCAGGCAGTGGGGGAGCATCGCAAGGCGGAGCATTGCCCGCGTACTGGAGGTACTCGGGTGATGCGACAACGGGGCGTGGGGGTACCCCCGGCCGAAGGCTGGGGGAGTGCCGTGCCGGGCGTCGCGAGCCGGTGAACCTTTCCGGTCACAGCACCAGAGGCGGTCGGCACGGCGCCGGGACGGTGGTGCGGCGCCGGCGCGGGCGTACGGCGCCGACGAGCGCGTACGGCATCGACGAGGGCGAGTGGACGGGCCGGAAGCCGGCGCGGTGCCAAATGCCGCCAATGTGGCCGAATTTGATCACAGAACGGGAACGTTCCTTCGAACCCCCTCCCGCGCCGCCCTTCCGGATCCTTATGCTCCCAACGCGCAGGGGGGCGGCCGCATCCGGTCGACGCGCGTGGAATCACGCTCGGATGCCGTGTGACGGGGCAGTCGGCTCCCTGGCCCCGGAGGTTCCCACTCCGGGTGTTCTCACCACTCCCCAGGAGCACCAGCCATGACTGTCCCCACCCCTGACGCCCCCTACGGCTACGACCCGCAGGGCCGCCCGTACTCCGACAAGTCGAAGATCGTCGCGGGCATCCTCCAGCTCTTCCTCGGAAGCCTGGGCATCGGCCGCTTCTACGTCGGTTCCGTGGGTGTGGGCATCGCCCAGCTGCTGACCTGCGGCGGTCTGGGCATCTGGGCCCTGATCGACGCCATCCTCTTCTTCACGAGCAACGACCGCACGGACTCGCAGGGTCGCGTCCTGCGCGGCTGACTCGTCCGCGTACCCGGCGACGACAGCCGGGCACAGCACGCCGAGGGCCCCGTTCCGGATGGAACGGGGCCCTCGGCGTCGCGTACTGCGGAACGTCAGAAGCGGCGCGTGATCAGCGCCCGCTTCACCTCCGCGATCGCCTTCGTCACCTCGATGCCGCGCGGGCAGGCGTCGGTGCAGTTGAAGGTGGTGCGGCAGCGCCAGACGCCGTCCTTGTCGTTGAGGATCTCCAGGCGCTGCTCACCGGCCTCGTCACGGCTGTCGAAGATGAACCGGTGGGCGTTGACGATGGCCGCCGGGCCGAAGTACTGGCCGTCGTTCCAGAAGACCGGGCAGGACGAGGTGCAGGCCGCGCACAGGATGCACTTCGTCGTGTCGTCGAAGCGGGCGCGGTCCTCGGCGGACTGCAGGCGCTCCCGCGTCGGCTCGTTGGTCTCCTTGGTGACCAGGAACGGCATGACGTCCCGGTACGCCTGGAAGAACGGCTCCATGTCCACGACCAGGTCCTTCAGGACCGTGAGGCCCTTGATGGGCTCGACCGTGATCGGCTTCTCGGGGTTGATGTCCTTGATCAGCGTCTTGCAGGCCAGACGGTTCTTGCCGTTGATCCGCATGGCGTCCGAGCCGCAGATGCCGTGCGCGCAGGAGCGACGGAAGGTCAGCGTGCCGTCGAGGTCCCACTTGATCTTGTGCAGGCCGTCGAGGACGCGCTCCTTGGGGTCGATCTCCAGCTGGAAGTCTTCCCAGGTCGCCTCGGCCGAGACCTCCGGGTTGAACCGGCGGACGCGGAAGGTGACGGTGATGTAGGGGGAAGCGGCGGACTCCGCCTCCACCTTGTCCAGAACGGGGGTTGCCATCAGTACTTACGCTCCATCGGCTGGTAGCGGGTCTGGACGACCGGCTTGTAGTCGAGACGGACGGTTTCCGACCCGTCGTCGCCGACCTCGCGGTACGCCATGGTGTGGCGCATGAAGTTGACGTCGTCGCGGTTGGGGTAGTCCTCGCGGTAGTGACCACCGCGGGACTCCTTGCGGGCCAGGGCGGAGACCGCCATGACCTCGGCCAGCTCCAGCAGGTTGCCCAGCTCGACGGCCTCCAGCAGGTCCGTGTTGAACCGCTTGCCCTTGTCCTGGATCGACACGTTCTTGTAGCGCTCGCGCAGTTCGGCGATCTTCTCGACGGCCGTCTTGATCGTCTGCTCGGTGCGGAACACCATGACGTTGGCGTCCATGGTGTCCTGGAGCTCCCGGCGGATGTTCGCCACCCGCTCGGTGCCGGTGGAGGTCCGCAGCCGCTCGAGCTGCTCGACCACGAACGACTCGGGGTTCTCCGGCAGCTCCACGTAGTCGGCCTTCGCCGAGTACTCCGCGGCCGCGATGCCGGCCCGCTTGCCGAACACGTTGATGTCCAGCAGCGAGTTGGTGCCCAGGCGGTTGGCGCCGTGCACGGAGACGCAGGCGACCTCGCCGGCCGCGTACAGGCCCGGCACGACCGTGGTGTTGTCCGAGAGCACCTCGCCCTGGACGTTGGTCGGGATACCGCCCATCGCGTAGTGCGCGGTCGGCTGGATCGGGATCGGGTCGGTGTACGGCTCGATACCCAGGTAGGTCCGCGCGAACTCGGTGATGTCCGGCAGCTTGGCGTCCAGCTGCTCCGGCGGCAGGTGGGTCAGGTCCAGGTAGACGTGGTCGCCCTCGGGACCGCAGCCGCGGCCCTCGCGGATCTCCGTGTAGATGGAGCGGGAGACGACGTCACGGGAGGCGAGGTCCTTCATGACCGGCGCGTACTTCTCCATGAAGCGCTCGCCGTCCTTGTTGCGCAGGATGCCGCCCTCACCGCGGGCGCCCTCGGTGAGCAGGATGCCCATGCGCCAGATGCCGGTCGGGTGGAACTGGAAGAACTCCATGTCCTCCAGCGGCAGCCCGCGCCGGTACACGGCGGCCTGGCCGTCACCGGTCAGCGTGTGCGCGTTCGACGTCACCCGGAAGAACTTGCCGTTGCCGCCGGAGGCGTAGATCACGGACTTCGCCTGGAAGATGTGGATCTCGCCGGTCGCCAGCTCGTACGCCACCACGCCGGCCGACTTCTTGACGCCGTCGACCTCGGTGATCAGCTGGTCCAGGACGTAGAACTCGTTGAAGAACTCCACGCCCTCCTTGACGCAGTTCTGGTACAGCGTCTGGAGGATCATGTGGCCGGTGCGGTCGGCCGCGTAGCAGGAGCGGCGGACCGGGGCCTCGCCGTGGTTGCGGGAGTGCCCGCCGAAGCGCCGCTGGTCGATCGTCCCGTTGGGCGTCCGGTTGAACGGCAGGCCCATCTTCTCCAGGTCGAGGACGGAGTCGATGGCCTCCTTCGCCAGGATCTCGGCGGCGTCCTGGTCGACCAGGTAGTCACCGCCCTTGACCGTGTCGAAGGTGTGCCACTCCCAGTTGTCCTCCTCCACGTTCGCCAGCGCGGCGGCCATGCCGCCCTGCGCGGCGCCCGTGTGGGAGCGGGTCGGGTACAGCTTGGTCAGGACCGCGGTGCGGCTGCGCTTGGTCGCCTCGATGGCGGCCCGCATACCGGCGCCACCGGCGCCGACGATGACGGTGTCGTACTTGTGGATCTTCATCAGGAAAATACCTCGGTCCCGGGGCCTAGCGGATGTTCGGGTCGAAGGTGAAGATCACCAGCGTGCCCAGCAGGATGGTCCACACCGTGGCGGTGTACAGCAGACCCTTCAGCCACAGGCGCGTGTTCGCGCGCTCCGCGTAGTCGTTGATGACCGTGCGCAGGCCGTTGCAGCCGTGCAGCATCGCCAGCCACAGCATGAGCAGGTCCCAGACCTGCCACCAGGGGGAGGCCCAGCGGCCCGCCACGAAGGCGAAGCCGATCTTGGAGACGCCGCCGTCCAGGACGAGCTGGATCAGCAGGTGGCCGATGACGAGGACGACCAGGACGATGCCGGACAGCCGCATGAACAGCCAGCCGTACATCTCGAAGTTGCCGCGGGTCGACTTCGGGGTCTTCCGGGTGCGCTGACGCGGGGCCTCGATGAGGGGGGCGGGGTTGTCCACGCCGTAGACGGCGCCGCCCTCGACCGGGCCGATGCCGGAAGCGGTGGTTTCAGTGGACATGTGCGTCAGCTCCCGAATACTGCACGAACGGCGTGGCCGAGGACGGGGTAGATCGCCCCGATCATGAGCAGGACCCAGACGCCGACCACGGTCCACAGCATCTGCTTCTGGTACCGGGCGCCCTTGGCCCAGAAGTCGACGGCGATGACACGCAGGCCGTTGAGAGCGTGGAAGAGGATGGCGGCGACCAGCCCGTACTCGAGCAGGGCGACGATCGGCGTCTTGTAGGTGGCCACGACCTTGTCGTAGGCCTCCGGAGACACACGCACGAGTGCGGTGTCCAGCACATGGACGAACAGGAAGAAGAAGATGAGGACGCCGGTGACTCGGTGAGCCACCCAGGACCACATTCCTTCCCGGCCGCGGTACAGCGTTCCAGCCGGCACGGAAGAACCCTCCGGGAGCGGGGATTAGGGCCGCGCCGGCTTCACTGTCGGTCGGGCCCGGCCGGGTACGGTCCACCGGCCCCCAGTATCGTACCGAGGTGCTGGCGGGGGCCTTACGGGGGGTCCGCCCGTGTGAACGAAGTCGCCCTCAAAGGTGCACGGACGGCGCAGTGGCGGCGCCCAGAAGGCCCCGAAGCCGCCCGTTCGCCAGCCTCCGCAGCTCCTCCCGGGCGACGCCGCGCTCGTCCTCCGGATCGTTGGTCAGACGTGACCGGATCGCCGGCAGGACCCGGTCCAGGGTCTCGTCCGGGGCGGTGCCGTCCAGACAGATGACGAAGGTGTGGCCGAATCTGGCCTCGTAGGCGGCGTAGCCGGCGCTCAGGGCCGTGGAGGCGGCCGCGTACGTGTGGGCGGGCAGCTTCGGCAGTGGTTCTTCCGCCAGGGCCCCGGCGAGTTCCTCGGGGTCCAGGTCGTACGTCGCCTCGTCCGCCGCCGCCAGGAGGGACGGTACGTCCGGATAGGGACGGTGGGCGGCGACGCGGCGGGCCCAGCGGGGGCTGTGCAGGCAGGTCAGGAGGGTCCGGTGGATCTCGGGGGCGGGGGCGGTGTTGAGGCGCTCCAGGTTCTGCGCGGGCAGCGTGGGTCCTAGGTCGGCAGGGATGTCGGCAGGAGGCCGGCAGCGTGTCGGCAGGGGGGTCGGCAGGGGAATCCGTGAGAGATGCGCCGCTACGTTATCGGGTGTGCTCATGACGTGTTCGACGGGTGCTTGAATTTCACTCGGACGGGAGAGTTTGAGAGCGTGCGGTGGACACGGGCGGTCGTCATGGGCCGTTAGGTTGGCCGGGTGAGCAAGCACAGGCGCCGGGCTCCGGCACGCAAGCCGCCGCGCACGCGGGCTGTCGTCGTGGGCGGGTTCGTCACCGCCGTCGGACTGGGCATCGGTCTGGCCGTGTGGTCCTCAGGGGGCGACGAGTCCCTTGCGGACGCGGCGCCGGGCGGGCCGTCCGGCTCGGGGAGTCCCGGCCCCACCCGCAGCCACCCGCTGTCGCAGGCGCCGCGGACCATCCCCGCCGTGCGCTCCCACACCGCCGCCCGCGGCCCCGGCTGGCGCCCGGAGCCAGGCGCCCGGGTCGTGGTGGACCACGCCTCCCTCGCCGACGAGGGGAAGCTGATCGCGAGTGAACTCGGTCTCACCTACTCCGGCCGGCGCGGCGACGTGCGTCCGGGGGACGTCCGGCTGGCGCTGGACAAGGGCGCGGGCCGCAACCCCGAGTCGTACACCATGACCGTGCGCGACGGCCGGGTGACCATCAGCGGGCCGGCCGACGCGGGGGTCTTCTACGGCACCCGCACCCTGAAGCAGGAGGTGCACGGCGGCGGCACGGCCCCCGAGGGGGTCGTGGAGGACGCGCCGGACAAGCCGCGGCGCGGTTTCATGCTGGACATCGCCCGCAAGCCGTACACGGCCGACTGGCTGGAGGACCGCATTCGGGAACTCGGGGACCTGAAGTTCAACGAGCTCGGCCTGCACTTCTCCGACGACCAGGGCTTCCGCATCGAGTCCGACACGCACCCGGAGGTCGTCTCCGCGGATCACCTGACCAAGGCCCAGGTCAAGCGGATGGTCGATCTGGCCGCCGGCCGGCACATCACCGTCGTCCCCGAGATCGACTCGCCGGGCCACCTCGGCGCCGTGACAGCCGCCCACCCCGAGTTGCAGCTGCGCAACGCGCAGGGCGTGGCGACACGCGGCGCCATCGACATCTCCGAGCCCCGGTCGGCCGCGATCGTCGACGACCTGCTCGACGAGTACGCGGACCTCTTCCCCGGCGGCCACTGGCACCTCGGCGGCGACGAGTACCAGGCGCTCACCGTGCGCGACCCCGAGGCGTCCTACCCGCAGCTGGCCGCCGCCGCGCGGAAGGCCTACGGCGCCGGCGGCAACGTGGCCGACCTGACGACGGGCTGGCTGAACGACCGCGCCGCCACCGTCCGCGGACACGACCGCACCCCGCGCGCCTGGAACGACGGATTCTTCCGGAGCTCGTCGGTGCCGCCCGCGCGGGACATCGAGGTCGCCTACTGGACGGGCAAGGAGTACGGCGCCCGGCAGCCGCTCGAGTACCTCGACGCCGGCCGCAAGGTGCTCAACTACAACGACGAGTTCCTGTACTACGTCCTCGGCGAGCCGCAGACCTTCGTCTACCCCACCGGCCGGCGGATCTACGAGCAGTGGACCCCGCGCGTGCTGCGCGGCACCGAGGCGGTGTCCGGCAAGTACGACGCGCAGATACTGGGCGGCTCGTTCGCCGTGTGGTGCGACCTGGCGAACTCCCAGACCCAGGACCAGGTGGCGGCCGGTATCCGGATGCCGCTGCGGGCCACCGTCCAGAAGCTGTGGGACCCGCGTGAACCGGCGATGTCCTGGGCGGAGTTCAAGGGGCTTGCCGACAAGCTGGGTTGATGCCGAATCGAGTGGACGTACGAAGGGCGGGCGCCGTAGGTTCCGGGTGCCGCGCCCGCGCTCCGGGGGGAGCCGGGACGGCTCCACTACGACACCTCGGGGGGACCCACCATGATCTGCGCACGCTGTCACCACCTGGCGGCGGCACCCGGCGGCACTCTCTGCACCAGCTGCGCGGCCGTTCCGGCGCCCGCCGTTCCGGCGCCGGCCGTCCCGCCGCCGCCCGTCCCGCCGTACACGGGGCGGCCGCAGGCCTGGCTGCGCTCGCCGGTCGCACTCGGCCGGGCCGCCGCCGCGATGCTTCTCCTCGCCGCCGCCGCCGACCTGTTCGCCGTCTGGACGGACATCGTGATGTACGACGTCTCGGGCGACCTCGTGAACGGCTCGGTCGGCGCGGACGTGATGCGGCGGGCCGACGACGCCGACCGGCTCTACGCCGTCGCGGGCGTCACCCAGTTGGTCACGCTGCTCGCCAGTTGTGTCGTCTTCCTGTGCTGGTTCTACCGGGTGCGGGTCAATGCCGAGGTGTTCGATCCCTCCGGGCACAGCATGAAGCGCGGCTGGGCGATCGGCGCGTGGTTCACCCCGGTCGTCAACCTGTGGTTCCCGCGCAGGATCGCCGTGGACATCTGGGAGGCCAGCAGCCCGGCGGACGGGCCCAGGTCGAACTGGCCGGTGAATACCTGGTGGACGCTGTGGGTCATCGGCCTGCTGGCCGGCCGGCTGGCGGACAGCCACTACAACCAGGCCGTCGCGGCCAAGGCCCTGCACGAGGCCGCCGGGGAGATGATGTTCAGCGACGCCCTCGACGTCGTCGCCGCCGTGTTCGCCGTTCTCGTGGTGCTCCGGCTGACCCGTATGCAGCACGAGAAGGCGTTGCGGGGACCGGCGCCGGCCGCGGCCTGACCTCGCTTCCCCGGCGCCGGCAGCCGACCTCGGTCGTTGGCCGAAACCTTCTCTTATGCCAACTTGCTCGACTCTGCGTGCAACCCGTGTGAAACTACCGGCCGATCGCACGCAGTAAGGGCAAGTGCGGGCTCCGTAGAGGTCGGCGCCCTTTGAGGAGGCGTGGATGAGCCTGGTGGAACTGATCGCGCAGGCCGACGAGCGCGGGCTGGCCGCCAGCGGGCTGGCTTGTTTGGATCGGTGTGTGCCGCTGCTCGGCGGCGACGACGAGGTCCTGCGGCCGCTGTGGGGGAGCCTCGCCGAGGACTCCGCCCATTCCTCGGACGGCGACTGGGCGGAGCGGCTGGAGCAGGCACGCGGCGCGCTGGGCGAGGGGGACGCCGGGGACGCCGGGGACGAGGCCGCGCTGCTGGCCCGCCGGATGCTGATCGCCGCGCCGGCCGCCCGGTCCGCGGCCGAGGTGCGGCAGTGGGCCGACGCCTGCTCGGTCGCCTCGCTCCAGATCCACCGGCTCCTCGACCCGGCCGAGGACGCCGCCTCCGACGGCTCCCTCCCCGAGGCGCTCGACTCCGTCCGCGCCGGGGCGAACCCCGTTCCGGGCTCCGTCGAGGGCATGTCGCCGCTGGTCGCCGGTGAGTTGCGCCGGCAGATCACCGTCCTGGAGCTGGTCGCCGGACACGGGCGGGCCGGACTCCGCCAGGCCCTGGAGGTCTCCACGGAGGGGCGCCGCGTCCTGCGGGCGGTGGTGTCCCGCCGGGCCCGCGGCCGGGTGTGAGCCGGCGGCCCCGGACGGGCCGGGCGCGCGGCGGAGATCTGTGAGCGTCCTGCGGGTGCGGTGCGGTGGTCCTGCGTCGGTCGTGCGCCGGTTGTGGGCAAGATCGCGGTCGTGGGTGACGAACCACGGGCGGATCGCGCTCTTCCCTATGTGACAGCCCAGCATGTGACGACTCATCAGCAGGACAGGCCCCAGGCCGCCACCAAACCGGTGCGGTGGGCGGCGGACACCGTGACGGCGATGCGCGAGGGCGCCCGGCTGCGCCTGGACTACTCGGTGCAGAGCCTGTGGCGCGTCGACCGGACGATCGAGGAGATACGCCGCGAGGGCACTCCGCACGCGGCCGTGCGGAGCGTGCTGCGCGGCTTCGGCGCGTACGCCGGCGAGGTGATCGTCCGTCATGGCGGCGGGGCCGAGTGGTGGGCGAGCGGCGGCGAGCACTGGGTGCGCACCGCGGACGGACGGCTGTGGGACCCCATCGAGGAGGCCGGGCGGTGCTTCACGGGTCAGGGGTCGCTGCGGCTGCTGTGCCGGGACGCGATGGGGACCGAGCGGATCTGAGCCGTGGCCGTGGGGCCGCTGACGAGCTGTGACACTTCTGTGGGAGCGGACGCTGATGACCGTGGGGGCGTGGACACGGCCGGTCGGTGGTGCGCACGTCTGGGGACTCGCTACGGACGAGGACAGTTCTTGGGCCAGGGAGGGGAACCCCGCCGCGCGCAGGCGCACGACGGGGACTTGGGTGCGGCCGTCGCGCGGGCCCAGGAAGGCGACGAGGATGCCTTCGCCGTCGCGTACCGGTTGGTGCAGCCCGGACTGCTCGGGTACGTGCGCGGTCTCGTCGGCGACGACGCCGAGGACGTGGCGTCCGAGGCCTGGCTGGAGATCGCGCGGGACCTCGGCCGGTTCCGGGGCGACGGGGCGGGCTTTCGCGGCTGGACGGCGACCATCGCCCGGCACCGGGCGCTCGACCATCTGCGCCGACGGCGGGTGCGGCCCCAGGCCGCCACGCTGGAACAGGACGTCCTGGAGCTGCCCGGCCCGCACAGCACCCATGACCAGGCCCTGGAGTCCATGACCACCGAGCGCGCTCTCGACCTCGTCCGCCGGCTGCCCCGCGACCAGGCGGAGGCGGTACTGCTGCGGGTCGTCGTCGGCCTCGACGGCCCCGCCGCCGCGCGCGTCCTCGGCAAACGGCCGGGCGCGGTGCGCACCGCGGCCTACCGGGGGTTGAAACGGCTGGCGCGGCAGCTCGACGAGGAGGCCCGGGGCGGGGCGGCGGAGCGATGAGTACCGAGGCAACGGCCGGGGCCGCCACCCCCCACAGGAGAGGCCCCGGCCGTCGCGCGGCACGGGCCGCGCGGCCCGTATTCCTTACAGCGCCGACGGTGCGGTTTCTGTCACACCTCGCCCCGGCTCCGGTTGGTTGCACGTTGTACGGTCATGGACGGCAGGCGGTTTCAGGCCGTAACGTGCCTTTCGCGCCGAGGTGCGGCGGGCATGGCCACCGCAACGATCTGCCGCCTCGAACACCGCAGCCGTCAACTGAGGAACCACGACGGCCAGAGCCCGGTCCGCGACAGCGGTGCCGGTAATCAGTCGCAAGGAAGGGCACCACGGGTGCTGGGGGACGACGCGGAGCTGACCGCCGCGGTGCTCGCGGCGCAGGACGGGGACGAGACCGCGTTCCGGACTGTGTACCGTGCCGTGCACCCGAGGCTGCTGGGATACATACGCACGCTGGTCGGCGAGCCGGACGCCGAGGACGTGGCGTCCGAGGCGTGGCTCCAGATAGCCCGCGATCTGGAACGGTTCAGCGGGGACGCCGACCGGTTCCGCGGCTGGGCCGCCAGGATCGCCCGCAACCGCGCTCTGGACCACATACGCATGCGCGGCCGCCGCCCCGCGATCGGCGGCGACGAGACGGAACTGGCCGGCCGGGCCGGCGAGTCCGACACCGCGGGTGAGGCCATGGAGGCCCTGGCCACCGGCAGCACCCTCTCGCTCATCGCCCAACTCCCGCAGGACCAGGCCGAGGCCGTGGTGCTGCGCGTGGTCGTGGGCCTCGACGCGAAGACCGCGGCGGAGACGCTCGGCAAGCGCCCCGGTGCCGTGCGCACCGCCGCGCACCGCGGTCTGAAACGGCTCGCGGAACTCCTCGGCGACGATCCGGAATCCCCCCACGCGCTCGACGCGCTGCCGCCTCCGCGCGCACCGCGGGGCCACGCGGTGACGTCCGCCGGTGTGACGCATATGCGTGCCCGGACGCAGAAGGACATGTGATGGCCGAGGAGCAGCACAGGTGGCTGGACCGCGACACCGCGGAGCGTTTGCTGCGCGGGGAGCCACTGGACACCGTCGACATCACCGTCCGTCACCAGGCCGAACGGCTCGCCAAGGCGCTCGGCGCCCTGTCCGCCGAGTCGTATCCGCCTCCTCAGGCCGCCCGGGTCTTCCCGGACCCGGCCGCTTCTCCCGCCTCCTCGGCCGCCTCCGTGTACCCGGACGACTCCGCCGACGCCGCGCTGCCCGGTGAGGCCGCCGCGCTGGCCGCTTTCCGCAAGGCGCGCGCCCAACGCGCCGACGAGCGTGCCGCGGAGGGGACCGACGCGCGCGGCGCGGCCCTCGGAGCACACTCCCGTCCGCGTTCCGCGCGCTCCGACGAGGTCGGGCTCGTCCGGATCGGCACGCACGCGGGTGGCCGTACGGGAGGGCGATCCCGGCGCGCCGGGGCGCGGCGCCGGGGCCGGCCGGTACGTCTCGCGGTGTCGGCCGCGCTCGCCGCGGGCGCGGTCGGCGGGGTCGCGGCGGCGGCCACCACCGGCGTGCTGCCGACGCCGTTTCGCGGCGACGAGCCGGTCCCCGGCACCTCCGTCTCCGCCCCGGCGGCACCGGAACACCCGCTGGTGTCGCCCTCGCCCGGCGGCACCACGGGCAGCGGTCCGGGCACTCCGGCGTCCGGCGGCGCCACGACCGGCGCCACGACCGGCGCCACCGACGGCGACGCCGGGAGCGCCCCGCGCGAGGGCAGTGCCGCCCCCGGTCGTGGCGCCGCCACCGGCTCCGGCGACGAACAGGGCAATTCCGGCGACCGCTGGAACCGGCTGGTCTCGTCCTGCCGCGACCTGCGCGACGGCAGGACCCTGGACTCCGACCGCCGGCGCGACCTGGAGGGAGCGGCCGGCGGCTCCGCGCGCGTGTGGTCGTACTGTCAGGGTGTCCTGAAGGCGGTCGACGGCCGCTCCGGTGACACGGGCGGCGACGACCAGGGCCAGAACGAAGGCGGCCAGAACGGCAAGGGCGGCGGGAAGGGCAAGGGCGGCGGGAAGGGCCAAGGCGACAAGGGCGCCGAGGGCGAACAGGGCGACGACCAAGGCGGCGACCAAGCTGGCGACGGTGACGGCCGCGGTCTCCGCAAGGGCCTCGCACCCACGGTCCTCGCCCCGCAGCTCCCGGACTCCGCCCCGTCGGTCCCGAAAGAGCCGGTCTCGCCCTCGGCATTGTCGCCGGGGCCCACCTACAGCGCCCTGTGATCCCGCGCCTGCCGCTGCTCCGACCTGCGAGTTCGTGCCCCGGGAAAAATTGTCCCGGCGGGGTGTGACGTTTTCCGCGGCGGTGGCGCAGTAGTGAGTGAGCCGACTGGTCATCGGCCATCGCACAGAGCCGGGGTTCCCCCCGTACCCACGGCTCGTGCATTTGGCGCGGGCGGGACACGTTCCCCCGGTCCCGCCCGCGCCCCCGTCCTCCTCCCTCTTCCTCCCGCCTTGCCGCGCCTCGCGCGTCACCAGTGCACGACGACCCTGTCGCCGACCCGCACCTGTGCGAACAGCCGTGAGACCGCCGCCTCGTCCCGTACGTTGACGCACCCGTGCGAGCCGCCCGCGTAGCCGCGCGCCGCGAAGTCGTAGGAGTAGTGCACGGCCTGGCCGCCGCTGAAGAACAGCGCGTAGGGCATGGGGGAGTCGTAGAGCGTCGACACATGGTGTCGTGACTTCCAGTAGACCTGGAACACACCCTCGCGGGTGGGTGTGTACTCCGTCCCGAACCGCACCGCCATCGTCGAGAGCGTCCGCCCGTCCACCATCCAGCGCAGCGTCCGGCTGGTCTTGTCGATGCACAGCACCCGGCCGGTCAGGCAGCGCCCGTCCGGCGGGCCGGCCGGCTGCCCGCCCATCAGATACAGCTCCCACCGGCCCGGCTCGTGCGTCATGCGCAGCAGGCGCTGCCAGGTGACCGTGTCGGTCCGCCCCGTCCGCGGCAGCCCGCGCTTTCCCTGGAAGCCCTTGACGGCCTGTTCGGTCAGGTCGTCGTAGGACCCGGTGGGCCCGTCGAACAGCCAGCCGATCTGGCGCAGCCGGGCCTGGAGCTCCCGGACGTCACGGCCGCTGTCGCCGCGGGACCACAGGACCCGGGCGGTGGCGCGGACCGGGGTCCGGGCCGGCCCCGCGCCGCCGGGGGCGCTGGTGCGGGCGCCGGGCGGCCCGGTGTCCGGGACCTCGATGTGCACCGGCGAGTGCGGCCGGCCGTCCGGGCCCGGGGACTGCACCGTGCAGCCGCACACGGCGGCCAGTGCCGCGGCCGCGGCGGCGATCGCTCTCCTCGTTGCCCCGGTACGCATGGCGCCCCCCCGCTGTCCCACCGGTGTCCGTCGCCGGCCGTACACCGGAATGTCTCCCCAGACGTGACGGGCGGCGAACCAGGGGGCAAGGTGGGGAGACAGAGTGACCCCTCGGGCTGTGAGATAGCTCCCAGCGTGGGGCACTCCACCCGGCGCACGGCCGCCGCTACAGTCCGTGGCGAGAGTCGGCCGTACTGACGAGTAACTGGCGAGTAACAAGGAAACGCGGAGGCACACACCATGGCGCGCGAGTCGGAGTCGGGGCTGCCCATCGAACCGGTCTACGGGCCGGACGCCCTGAAGGGCTGGGACCCGGCCGAGAAGCTGGGCGAGCCGGGGGCCTACCCCTTCACCCGCGGTGTGTACCCCACCATGTACACGGGCCGTCCCTGGACCATGCGCCAGTACGCCGGATTCGGCACGGCGGTGGAGTCCAACGCCCGCTACAAGCAGCTGATCGCCAACGGCACGATGGGCCTGTCCGTCGCCTTCGACCTGCCCACCCAGATGGGCCACGACTCCGACGCGCCGATCGCGCACGGCGAGGTCGGCAAGGTGGGCGTGGCCATCGACTCGATCGACGACATGCGGGTGCTGTTCGGCGGGATCCCGTTGGACAAGGTGTCGACGTCGATGACGATCAACGCCCCGGCGGCGCTCCTGCTCCTGCTGTACCAACTGGTGGCGGAGGAGCAGGGGGTCGGCGCCGGCCAGCTGACGGGCACGATCCAGAACGACGTGCTGAAGGAGTACATCGCGCGCGGGACGTACATCTTCCCGCCCAAGCCGTCCCTGCGGCTGATCGCGGACATCTTCAAGTACTGCAAGGCCGAGATCCCCAAGTGGAACACCATCTCCATCTCGGGCTACCACATGGCCGAGGCGGGCGCGTCCCCCGCGCAGGAGATCGCGTTCACCCTCGCCGACGGCATCGAGTACGTCCGCACGGCGGTCGCGGCCGGCATGGACGTCGACGACTTCGCCCCGCGCCTGTCGTTCTTCTTCGTCGCCCGTACGACGATCCTGGAGGAGGTCGCCAAGTTCCGCGCGGCCCGCCGGATCTGGGCGCGTGTGATGAAGGAGGAGTTCGGCGCGAAGAACCCCAAGTCGCTGATGCTGCGCTTCCACACGCAGACGGCGGGTGTCCAGCTGACGGCGCAGCAGCCCGAGGTGAACCTGGTCCGGGTCGCCGTCCAGGGCCTGGCGGCGGTTCTGGGCGGCACCCAGTCGCTGCACACGAACTCCTTCGACGAGGCGATCGCGCTGCCCACCGACAAGAGCGCGCGCCTGGCGCTGCGCACCCAGCAGGTCCTGGCGTACGAGACGGACGTGACCGCGACGGTGGACCCGTTCGCCGGCTCCTACGTCATCGAGAAGATGACGGACGACGTCGAGGCGGCCACCGTCGCGCTGATGCGGAAGGTCGAGGACCTCGGGGGCGCGGTCTCGGCGATCGAGCACGGCTTCCAGAAGCAGGAGATCGAGCGCAGCGCCTACCGCATCGCCCAGGAGACCGACTCGGGCGAGCGGGTCGTCGTCGGCGTCAACCGCTTCGAACTCGACGAGGAGGAGCCGTACGAGCCGCTCCGCGTCGACCCCGCCATCGAGGCCCAGCAGGCCGAACGCCTGGCCAAGCTGCGCGCCGAGCGCGACCAGACGGCCGTGGACACGGCCCTGTCCGCCCTGAAGAAGGCCGCGAAGGGCGAGGACAACGTCCTGTACCCGATGAAGGAGGCCCTGAAGGCCCGGGCGACGGTGGGCGAGGTGTGCAACGCGCTGCGGGAGGTGTGGGGCAACTACGTGCCGAGCGACGCGTTCTGACCCCTGACCGGCCCCTGCCCTCCGTTCGGTGAGGTCTGGAACCGGAGCGTCGCGCCCGGGTATCCGCGTGCGACACCCCTTCCCAGTCGCCGCCCGGCGCGGGGTGCGGGCCGGATACGCCGAGGCCGCCGGCGCCCTCTTCCTCGGCTTCGCGGTGCAGCCGACCCCGGCAAGTGCCCAGCGACCGACCCGTCGACTTCGTTCCGGACAAGGCCGAGGCGGGCGATGGCTTCGGCTCCCCGGGCGAGACCCTCTGGGTCGGCACCACCTCCTTCCCGGAGGCCGGCATGGTGCACACGCTCCGGGTGACCGCGTCCGGCACCGTCAGCCAACCGGCCCAGATCCACCAGGGTGTCGCCGGCGTCAACGGCGCGTCCGCGGCCGGTGACCACTTCGGCACCGCCTTGGCCGCCGCGAACACCGCACCGAACTCCGTGGGCACCGCCTCGACCATGCTGCCGGCGGTCGGCGTGCCCGGCGAGGACATCGGCACGGCCACCGACGCCGGCATCGTGCAGACCTTCTCGCTTCTCGGAGCGCCCGGCGACTCCGACCACTGGATCGAGGCGGGCAACGCCCGCGGCCTGCCGGGCACCCCCGGCGCCTCACAGCGGGTCGGCAGCCACCTCGACGCGACCGGTACGCACCTGTGGATCGGTATGCCGTACGGTCCCGCGGAGCGCGGCGCCGTCCACGCCCTGCCATGGACGAATGCCATGGGCGGCACCGGCGACACCGTGCTGACCCACGAGCCGGGCCTGAACGGCCTTCCCCTCACGGGCAAGGCATTCGGCATGGCGATCCGCCGACCGGAAGCCGTACGGGCCCGGACGGATGATCCGGACGCTGCCGGCGAATCCGTCCCGCTGGATCTCGTCCGGCGGGACGGAGTGCCGCGAAGGGGGCGGTTGATCTGCCGGTGAGCCAGGCATCGAGTCGTGCCGGGTCGATGGCGGCGCCGGTGAAGTGGTGGTGCACCGTCGTGCGACACTCCTTGCCATGTTCGGAGTCATCCATCTCCCCACCTATTTGGCAGGGCTCGTCCTCATCGTTCTGCTTCCCGGGCCCAACTCGCTGTACGTGCTGTCCGTCGCCGCCCGGCGCGGGATACGCGCCGGGTACACCGCCGCCGTGGGTGTCTGGTGCGGGGACACCGTGCTCATGACGCTGGGAGCGGCCGGGGCCGCCTCCCTGCTGAAGGCGAACCCCGTGCTGTTCGGGATCGTCAAGTACGCCGGCGCCGGATATCTGACGTGGATCGCGATCGGCATGCTGCGGACCGGCTGGGGGATGTGGCGGGCCCGGCGGGAGAAGGCCGCGCGGGAGGAGGACTCCGCTCCGGTGGCCGCCGGCGAGCGGCCGTTCCGCCGCGCTCTCGTCGTCAGCCTCGTCAACCCCAAGGCGATCCTGTTCGTCATCGCCTTCTTCGTGCAGTTCGTCGACCCGGCCTATGCCTATCCGGCGCTCTCCTTCGTCATCCTCGGCGCCTTCCTCCAGTTCGCCAGCGTCCTCTACCTCAGCGCGCTGATATTCGGCGGCATGAAGCTGGCCGCCGCCTTCCGCCGCCGCAAGCGCCTGTCGGCGTCGGCGACCTCCGCGGCGGGCGTGCTGTTCCTGGGCTTCGCGGTGAAGCTGTCGCTGGCGAGCGTGTAGTCACCGGCCCGGCAGCCGCCGGTCGCCTCAGGGACCGCAGACGGCACGGGCCCCGGAACGGATCCGTTCCGGGGCTCACTTCTGTCCCATGGGGCTTGTTGCGCCGTCGTGTCCGGCCGGGTTCAGCCGAGCAGCCGCCGCAGGTTCAGCTTGCCCCACAACAGGCTGGCGGCGAACGAGAGGGCCAGGATCGTGATCAGCAGACCGACCAGAAGCAGCCCCGCCATCGGTCCGCTCAGGTCCGCCGACACCAGCGGTGCGACGACCTCCTCGAGGAACAACACATGGACCATGTACGCGCCGAGCGCCGCACCGGCCAGCTTCTGCAGCAGGGGCCGCCACTTCTCGGGGATCCGGACCCGGCTGATGAGGAGCAGCACGCAGACGCACATGACGCCGACGAACAGGTGCGCGTTGGGGATCACATAGTGGATCTGCGTGTTGTACCAGAGGCACCCGGCCATGGTGAGTGGCAGCAGGACGAACAGCGGCCAGCGCCACCGTACGACGCCGGCGGGGAGGGCGAACAGCATCGCGCCCCCGACCGCGTACACCACCGAATAGGTACCGAACCCCCAGGCCACCGACGGCATCCGGTGATCCGTGACCTCCCCGAGCGTGGTCAGCACGCTCGGCAGGACCGCGATGCCGAACAGTGCCGCTCCGAGCCCCCAGGGCCGCTTCCCCGCCCTGATCATCATCGCGAAGGCGAGCAGCACGATGATCGGAATGTAGTTGTACATGAACCACAGGTGGTAGGCGGGCCGTACCGAGCCGAAGAGGGAGTCCGTCGCCAGCTCGGTCATGGGCCGGTCGTTGCGGTCCCGCAGCCAGGCCCAGACCAGATAGATCGCCGTCCAGGCGAAGAGCGGAACCGTGTTGCGGACGACCCGCTGCCACATCCGGGTGCTGTCGCGCGGGGGCGCGCCGACCAGCACGGCCCAGCCGGCGATGGCGAAGTACATGGGAACGGCGAACGGATTGATCGCCTCCGCCACGTGTCCCGCCCAGTACGACCCTGAACCCTTGGCCGGGTTGTCGTTGGTGGCGTGGATGAACTGGGCGCCCACATGCCCCAGCATCACGGTGGCGGAACAGATCAGCCGCATCAGGTCGATGTCGTAGCGGTGTTCCCGCGGTGCGGCGGCCTGTTCGGACGGAGCGCTGCGCTGCTGCGGCAGGCCTACGGCTATGTCATTCGGCACCGCGTCACTCTCTTACTGCTCGGTGTACGGGAGTTGAAGAGCTGGTAGCTCCCCTGTGGCTGCTGGGCCTCGGTTGGCCGTCCGGGACGGATGAACGCGCAGGCCGCCCCACGCGTCATCGCCTCACGCCGCGTCGCACCGCCCTGCGCACCACGCGCTTCGCGCGGCGGACCTGGATCTTCGCGCGCGACCGCGGGTGGCTGCCGGGAAGGCCGAGCTCGGCCAGCCGCAGTTCGGGGAAGTAGTAGCCGGGGCTGTCGGCCAGATGGTTCCGCAGCCAGTCCGCCGTCGACTCCCGCAGCTGCGGGTACGCCTTGGGCTGCATGCAGAAACCGATCGCCCGGACCAGCGGTGACAAGGTCCCGGGGGCGGCGCCGACGAGAGCCGGGGTCTCCTCGCGCTCCAGATCGGGCACTAGGTGGTCGACCACGGCCAGGGGCACGCGGTTGCTGTTCGGGTAGGGCTGGAGGCGCCGCGTCACCAGCGCGGTCCCGACCCGTGCGACGGGCACGTCGAAGTAGGCGGAGGCGGTCATCATGGCCGTCGAGAAACAGCCGACGACGAGTGCGGGACGGCAGTGGTGGTACAGCGTCTCGGCCAGCAGCGGCGCGTCCAGCACGGTGAGCCGGACGCCGGCGTCCGCCGCCGCCTTGCTCAGCGCGGTCGAGTAGTCGGCAGGTGCCGTCGGATGGGGCTTGAAGACCAGGGAACGGTGCCCGGCGCGCACGGCCCCGGTGAGCATGCGGACATGGAGGTCCTCCTCCTCCTGCGCGCTCAGGATGTTGATCGCCGCCAGATACTGGCCGAGGAGCACGGCCGTCGGCGCCTCCTCCAGGACGGGCGCCAGCCGCGGGTCGTCCGCCGCGTCCCGGGAGATCTCGTCGAGCACGCCGCGGAACGCCTCGTCCGGGACGAGCTCGGGCTCGACGCCGTACTCGGACAGCAGCATCGGCTTCAGACCGGGTATCAGGTCGAGATGGAGCAGCCGCCGGATGCGGCGCGCGAGGGTCAGCGGCAGCTTGTCCCGGGTCGGCCCGTAGCTCATGAGGCCGTCGGCGTACACATGGACGGCGCTCTCGGAGAAGATCGCCGCCAAGGCCTGGGCCGGGTTGACCTGGATCGACTCGACGGCGAGCTCGATCAGGTCCCGCTCGTCGATGCCCCACAGCAGGCGGAGCGCCCGCTGCCACAACACCGTGTCGTTGCCCCGCGGACCCCAGGCGCTGGGATGGTGGGGGCTGATCGCCTCGTTCCAGCTGACCACCGAGTCGAAGCGGCCGGCCATGCGTGCGTAGCCGTGCATCTCGTCGAGGCGCAGGGCCGTCTCCGGTACGGCGGCGTTGTTGGAGACCAGCAGGACGCGCCGGGCCTCGTGGCGCGGTCCGAACAGGCCCGCGTCGAGCGCCGCGGCGAGAGTGGCCGCTCCGTAGAGGGTCGAGACCTGGAAGATCTGGGTCTTTCGGGGCATGGTTCAGGCAGCCTTCCGCCCGTCACGCAGGCGGCTGAGCAACCTGCTCCGAGTGCTGTCCATAGTGGTGAGGGTCTCCTCGAGCGTTCGCTCGGGCATGCGGTGGAGTGCGGCTTTCGCCTCACGCCGCAGTCGCTGGGCCGTCGAGGGCTCGTACTCGTTCGCCTTGCCGATATGGAAGGCGATCATGGCGCAATAGGTCCGTACGGCCTTGGGGAGGAAACGCTCGGTCTCCGAGTCCTGCAGCACATCCTGCAGCAGCGCGTCGTAGGCCGGGATGAAGTCCAGCTGACGCGCGTCCTTGATCTGGGTGAGCGAGGTCGCGACGCCCCTCCGGTAGAACACGCCGTGCACACCGAGGGAGGCATACGTCCTGGCCTTCAGATGCAGGCGCCAGATCCACAACCGGTCCTCGGCGGTGCGGAGTTCGGTCGCGAAGCGCATGCCCCCGTCGGCGAAGAGGTGCCGGCGGTAGATCCCCGCCCAGACGAAGGGGTAGTCGACCATCGTCTCCGATTCGGCCGGCGCTATTCCGTCGCGCGGATCCATCACGAGGTTGCGCACCGGGGCCGGGGGCCGCCGGACCACCCGCTCGATGCCCGTGGCCTGGACATGATCGGTACGGGCGAAGTCGCAGCCCAGTTCGTCCATGGCGCACACCAGTTCGGCGAGGTGACCCGGCCCGTACCAGTCGTCGCCGTCGAGGAAGGTGATGTACTCACCGCTCGCCGCGTCGATACCGCTGTTGCGCGCCTGGGCTATGCCCATGTTCTTCTCGTGCCGGATCACCTTGGCGCCCGGACGGCCCTCCGCCCAGCGGTCGATGACCGTGGGGGTGGAGTCCGTGGAGCAGTCGTCCACGAGCAGGAACTCGACATCGGGATTCGCATTGTTGGCGAGGCTTCGCAGCGTGCTCTCGGCGAACGCTCCCACATTGTGCATGGGGACGACAACGGACAGTTTCGGCACAGAGGCCTCTCACGCTCGAAGGTTGGGGATTGGAACAGGCTAACGATGCTCCTGACAGGTGCAGTGTCGCCCGAGATATGGAGAGATGAATTATGTTCGAATCATCGGTGAATGATCGATGTTCTACGCCTGACCAAAGGCTTTCCTGAGCTCGTCGATGTTCGACCGGGTCGTTTCCCACAGGAGCTTCTGCGCGTCGTGCACCGCCGCCACGGCGGTCGCGTGGTCGTCGAGGATCGCCGTGGCCCGTTCCGTGAGCCGGGAGCCGAGTTCCCGGTCGTGCACGGACAGCCCCCATTCCTCGCGTCCGATGTCGGACAGGAAATAGGCGAGCTTCGGGTGGGAGACGAGGCTGAGAATGGGGGTGCCGCAGCCGAAGGGAATCATGCCCGCGTGCCCGCGCATGCCGATCACCAGCCGCGACCGGCCGTACAGCTCGCGGATGCCGTCGTTCGACATGTCGTAGAGCTGCTCCACGGGCAGCGTGAGGCCGTGCTCCCGGCGCAGGTCGTGCACGAACCTCTCGTCGGCGGGCATGTGGGCCGCGTACCGCACATCGGCTCGGTCCCGCAGTTCCCGGAGCGCGGTGGCCATCTGGGCGAGGAAGTGGCCGTAGTCGTTGCCGAAGCGCAGCCCCGCGCGGTCGTAGGCGCAGTTGACCAGGACGGTCTCGGACCTCTCGGCCGGATCGAACCGGCCCGGGGCGAGGTACCGCGCCACGGTGGTCGGGCAGGGCTGGTAGCGCACCCGGTCGCGCAGCTCCTCGGGGAGCAGCTCCCGGACCCGCTCGATCGAGCCGTGGTTGCGCAGCCCGAAGAACGCCGACCGTTCGACGAGCACCCGCAGGCTCTCGGCGAACCGGCTCCGGCGGTAGAGCTGTCCGTCGAACACGTTGTAGCCGACCGCGAACACCGCCAGAGGCGTGGTGATCCGCGCCAGGAGCTCGTCCGGGACGTTCCACTGCCAGTGGCTGTTGCCGTTGGGGGAGGTGTCCGGGAGGAAGAGCCCGCCGCCGCCCACGATCACTCCGCGCCGGGCGTTCAGCTGCTCCAGTGCCGCTTCGTCGACCAGCCGGTGCACCGGCTGCTGGTACCAGCGGTGCGGGCCGGTGTCGGCGTCGAAGCACATGCGCACGGCCTCGGGCAGGACCTTGTCCCCGGCGTTCTCCTGGCCCTCGGCGAACAGCGCGACATGCGCCAGTTGGTGCGCGGCGGCGTCCGGCTCTTCCGGTGCCGGTCCCTCGGGGCGGGTGCGCACATACCAGCTGTGGCAACCGGCGTCGGTGGGATCGGCGTCCAGGCCCTCGCGGGCGTACGCGTGCGCGTCCTCCTCCCGCCCGCACAGCCACGCCAGGCGGGCGAGCTGGGCGAAGGCACGCGGGGCGACATCGGGTGAGGCCGCCGCCAGGAGCAGATGCGCCTCGGCCTCGGCGTAGCGCGACAGCGCCATCAGGCAGACGCCCAGCGTCTCCTGGCAGCGGGGCGCGTCCAGCCGGTCGCCCACGACCGGGGCGAGGACGTCGACGGCCTCGTCGTAGCGGCCCTGCCGACGGTACACATCGGCCACCGTACGGGCGAGACCGAGGGAGGGACGCGACTCGAGCAGCGGTGGCGCGCAGTGCGCCAGAAGGCCGGCGTGTTTGTCGCCGGGCAGGGCGCAGTAGGCCGCCCGGAACTCCTCGTCGCTCATCTCGAAGCGGCGCCGCGCCTCGGCGGCCGGACCGTCCCCGGGCGCGTCGGAGGGGCCGGTGAAGTGGAGGACGGCGACGTTCGCGGGCACCGGCGAGTCGCCCGGGAGCCGGTGGGTGAGGAAGTCGTACCGCGCGTCCACCGGAACCAGGACGTCCGCCGACGAGAGGTCCGGACCGCCGTCGCCGGAGAGCCGGGCCGCCAGGGCGTCGTCCACGTCGGTGCGCTGGATCACCAGGAGGCCGCCGGGCAGGACGGCGTGCCGCTCCCCGCCCTCCCCGTCGTACAGCGCCTGCTGGACGGCGCCCACACCATGGCGCATCCTGAGCAGCTCACCGAGGTCCCCCAGCACCACCATGTCCGGGCTGAGGGCGATGACCGTGTCATACCCCTCCAGCCGGAAGAGGTCCGCGCGGCTTTCCGCCCGGCGGGTGACGACACGCGGGTGCAGGCGGTGCAGGGCGTCGAACGAGGAGCCGGCCGGCTCCGTGTGCAGGACCACGAAGTCCTCGCACACGCCCGGGTTGGTCAGTACCAGGCTGCGCAGCAGCGTGGCCAGAGCGGGCAGGCGGTCGCTGTCGGCGTGGACGGCGAAGGCGATGCGGCGTCTGCCGGTGACGGTGCTGCGGTCGTCCGCCAAGGAGTGGGTCATCGCAGGGCGATCCTCATCTTGCTGTTGTCGACGTGTGTCGCGCGGTCCATGACCCACTCGGCTTCCCTCGGTCGCAGCCGGCCGGGCAGGCCGAAGCCGATGAGGTCCAGGCGGGGGCTGACATCCAGGAAGTCCAGGAGCCGCAGGACGGTGAAGGCGGTGGTGGTCGCCGGTTCCCAGTCGCCCTCGCCGATCAGCGCCGGGTCGGTCAGGGGCGCGCGCAGGGACGCGTCACCGATGTGCTCCTGCGCTCCGGGCACGAGCCGCTGCCGCGTGGCGCGGCGCCATTGTGCGGCCGGGGAGCCGAACACCAGCCGGATGCCGGCCGGCTGCGTCCAGGCGGGTCCGTTCCACGGGGTCTCGCCCCGCAACGAGACGGCGTGCAGATCGGTGCGCTCGCCGGTGCCCTCCGCGCGGACCCCGAACGAGTCGCAGCGCACCACCAGGTCGTAGCCGTCGGTCTCGGCGCCCGACGCGCTCCCGGCCGCGTCGTCGGCGCCCGAGACCAGGCACACCGTCCGCCCCTCGATCCGTCCGCGCAGCCCGCCGACGCCGATCGGGGTGCTCCCGCCGAGCAGCGGGTCGGACAGCGCGGGCCGCTCGACCAGCCGCCGGTACGTCCCGTACAGCTTCAGCAGGCGCCGCACCGCCGGGTCCCCGGCGCTGTGCTCGGCCACCCGCGCCTGTACGAAGGCGGCGAACGCCGGGGCCGTGACCGCGGAGGGCTGTCCGAGCAGGTCGCGCAGCGGGGAGCCGGCCCGGGGGAAGAGCGCGTCGGCCTCTTCCAGGCACGCCCGCTGCCGCCGCAGGGTGTCGATCCTGCGGACGACCTCCTTTGCTGCGCCGTTGTCCTGCACCAGCGTGAGGTGGCGCTCGTAGCATTCCAGTGCCTCTGCCTCACGGCCGAGCCCGTCGAGGGCCAGGCCGTGCAGCCGCCAGGCTCCCCTGGACCGCTGCCGGATCCGGGTCGAGGTCTCGGCCACGCCCAGGGCGAGGGCCAGTCCGCTGTCCCCGCCGGCCTCCAGGGCGCGCTCGCCGACCTTGAGCAGGGAGTCGAAGGGATCGGCCGACGGCGTGTCGAGCGAGGTGGCGAAGGTGCCGATCGCCCGGGTGAGGCGGGCGTGCCGGGGAGAGGACGTCTCGCTCCGTGCCGCGAGGTACTCGCCGCACAGGCGCATGCTCCGGGCGAACAGTTCCAGCCTGGCAGCCTCCTTCTGCCGTGCCTTGAACAATCCCGCCAGGGGGTTCGTCATGCGTTCCACCGTCCTCCGATCGAGGGACGCATCGTGCCCCAGTACGACGGTTCCCTGGTGTCTTCGCGGTGGACGGCGGGTGAAGAGTCCCGGTTCGGGGCCGACCGGACGACGTCGCCCGGCGAGGACCGGGGTGTCCGCCGGCAGGCCGCCGTACCTGCGGCAGGGCCATGATCCGCACGCGCCGCCGGGTGCGGGCGGCGCTCGGGTCCTCAGCCCCGGACGGCGTTCTTCAGCGCCCGCGCCCGCCGCACCATCCGGCGCGCCGTGGCGCTGCGGGGGAGGAACGCCAGCCGCTCCGGGATGCCGCCCGGCAGGCCCAGCGAGGTGAGCCGGCGGCGCTTGAAGTAGCGCTGGGTGCGCGGTCCGAAGTGCTGGGAGAGGAAGCGTTCCGCTGCCGGGCGCAGACCCGGGTGGATCTGCGGCTGCATGGTGAAACCGACGGCGGTGACCAGCCCGGTCAGCAAGTCGGCGGCGATGGCATCCTCCTGCCCGTCCTCCTTCCCTTCGCCCTGCCCGTCCTCCAGGTCCGGCAGCAGCGCGTCGGCCAGGACGACGGGCACGCGGTTGCTGTTCTGGTAGGGCGTCAGGCGCTCCAGCACCGGACCGGTCCCGACCCGGGCGACCGGCAGGCCGTGGAAGGCGGAGGCGGTGAACAGCGCGGTCGAGAAGCATCCGGCCACCAGCGCGGGCCGGGTCTTCTCGAACAGCACCTCGGCGAGGACGGGCAGGTCCAGGACGGTGAGGTCCACGCCGAGCCGTTCCGCCTCGGCCTCCAGCGCTCGGCTGCGGCGGGCCGGAGCGGCCGGGTGCGGCTTGAAGACGACCGAGCGGTGCCCGCGGGCGACCGCGCCGCGCAACATCCGCACGTGCAGCTCTTCCTCCTCCTCGGCGGAGAGGATGCCGAGCGCGGACAGGTACTGGCCGAGCAGTACGGCGGCACGCTCGGGCAGCGGCGGAAGCTGCGGCACGGCGTCGCCGATCCGGCTCAGCACCGTCATGAACGCATCGGCCGGCAGGGCCTGCGCGGGCACGTCGAACTCGGTCAGCAGCAGCGGGGTCAGACCGGGGACCAGGTCCAGGTGGAGCAGCCGCCGCACCCGCGTGCCGACCAGCGGGTCGATCTTGTTGCGCGTGGGGCCGTAGCTCATCAGCCCGTCGGCGTAGACGTCGATGGGCGCCTCGGCGAACGACTGGGCGATGGCCAGGGCCGGGTTGACCTGGAGGGACTCCATCACCAGGGCCACGCGGTCGTCGTCCAGGCCCCACAGCAGCCGCAGGTAACGCTCGAGCAGCGGGAGGTCGTCGGGGCGCGGGGACCAGGCCCCGGGGTGGAAGGGGCGGATCGCCTCGTTCCAGGACAGCACGCCGTCGAAGTGGTCGCGCAGCGGTGCGAAGCCCGGCATCTCGTCGACGGCCGGGGTGATCTCCGGCGTCGCCGCGTTGTTGCACACCAGGAGCAGCCGGCGGTCCGCCCCGGGGAAGCAGCCGGACTCGATCGCGGCGGCCAGGGTGGCGGCACCGTACAGCGTCGAGGCGCAGAAGATCTGGGTGGTGCGGGGCATCAGGAGGCCGCCTTCGCTGCGGGAACCCGGCGGCGCAGCCGACGCAGCCTGGAGGAACGGTTCAGGTCCATGGTGTCGAGGACGTCGGTGAGCAGTTCCTGGGGCATCCGCTTGATCGCCGCCGCGCTCATGGCCCGCAGCTGCCTGGCCACCGGCGGTTCGAACTTGTCGATCTCCGACAGGTGGTGGGCGATGATCGCGCAGTAGGTGCGGACCGCCTTCGGCAGCAGCCGGTCGGCCTCGGGGTCGGCCGCGGTCTCCTCGATCACCTGGTCGAAGGCACGGATGAAGTCGAGTTGGCGCACATCGCCGATCTGCGTGAGGGAACCGGCCACCCCGCGCCGGTAGAAGACGCCCAGCAGACCCACCACGGCGAACGACTCCGCCTCCCGGTGCAGCCGCCAGATCCACGGCCGGTCCTCGGCCGTGCGCAGACCGTCGGTGAAGTGCAGCAGCCCCCGGTCGACCAGCCGGCGGTGGTAGACACCCGCCCAGGCGTAGGGGTAGTCGACGGAGGTGGTGCGTTCGGCGGGCAGGATCGCCTGCCGCGGGTCCATCACCTCGCCCCGCCGGCCGTGCGGGACACGCCGGATCGTGCGCGCCCGCCCGGTGCACTGCACATGGTCGGTGCGGACGAAGTCGCAGCCCAGCTCCTCGATCGCGGCGAGCAGCCGCGGGTAGTAGCCGGGGGCCAGCCAGTCGTCGCCGTCCAGGAAGGTCAGGTACTCGCCGCGCGCCGTGTCGATCCCGGTGTTGCGCGCGGTCGCCAGCCCGCCGTTCTTCTCGTGTCTGACGTACACCGCCCCCGGCAGCTCGCGCTCCGCGCGCGCGAGCATGTCCGGTGTCTCGTCGCGCGAGCAGTCGTCGACGAGAATGAATTCGAAGTCCTCGCGGGCGTTCGCGCGCAGGCTCTTCAAGGCGTCGGACGCGTATTGCCGGACGTTGTAGAACGGCACGATGACGGAGAGCTTGACCACGCAGGCGAGGTTAGGAAACGGTCCCGCCCCCGCCTTTACCGTCAGCTTGAGCCTGGGTGAACGACGCGTGGCGACGCAGTGAACCAGCCCTTTTTCCAGGCCGTCGGCGGCCTGATTCGCCATTCGGCGATGTGCTGTTAACTGTTTGTTGTGTTCGGGTTGGGTGGAACCTAGAAAAGCCTTCCTACGGTCTTCGACGTGCCAGCCAGTGCGAAGAAGTCCCGGCGAGTCGCCGTTCTCGCGGATTCCGACACCCGGTGGAAATGGGGTGCCCTCACGGCGAACCGTTTGGTTTCCGCCGGTGTTTCCCCCGACTCGGGTGAACCGGACATCCGGCTCGACGGCTACCTGCTGCGGGGCCGTGCCACCCCCACCCCCCGCCAGCTCGAGGAGGTCGGCGTCCGCGCGGACCGTCTGAGCGAGGTCACCGCCGCCGAGTTCCTGCGCGAGATGGCGCAGGAGCCGTACGACGTCCTCGTGCTCGCCCTCGTCGGCGGCGGCGTCCAGGCCATGCTGCACGGACTGGCCCACGTCTGGCAGGGGCGCACCGAGCGGCCCGTGGTCGTCACCGGCTACGTCGGCGTCGTCTACGAGAAGCTCACCGACGGTCTGCTGCTGCGGCACGGCGCCGACCTCGTCCTCGCCAACTCCCGCCAGGACGCGGACCGTTTCCGGGCCGTGTACGAGGGAGTGGGCGCCGACGCCTCGTCGGTGACCGAGGTGGCGCTGCCGTTCCTCGGCGGCGCCGTGCACACCCCGGACCGGACGGAGGACGACCCCTACACGGTCGTCTTCGCCGCGCAGCCCTCCGTGCCGCAGAGCCGCGGGGACCGCGCCTACCTGCTGGACCGGCTGATCCGGCACGCCCGCCGGCACCCCGGGCGCGAGGTGCTGCTCAAGCTCCGCTCCAAGCCGGGCGAGCACACCACGCACATCGAGGAACTGCCGTACCAGAAGCTGGCCGAGCGCAAGGACCTGCCCGCCAACCTCCGCCTGGTGTACGGGAACATGGGCGAGGTCCTGGACCGCACCGACCTGCTGGTCACGGTGAGTTCCACGGCCGCGCTGGAGTCCCTGCACCGGCGCATCCCCACCGTCGTCCTGACCGACCTCGGGGTGCGGGAGGCGCTCGGCAACCACCACTTCGTGGGCTCCGGCTGCCTGGCCTCCTGGGACCAGCTCGACGACGGCCACGAGCCCGAACCGGACCCGTGGTGGGTGGCCCGCCAGGGCGTCGCCACCGGAGGCTCGTACGAGGCCGCCTTCGACAGGGCCCGCGTACGCGTTGACGAACTGCTCGCCGCCGGTGAACTCCCGCCGTTGAGGCCCTACTACACCCCCGTCACGGCCCCCGGCTACCTGCCCGGCGTCCTCGCCCGCCACCACCTCGCCCCCGACGGCAGCCCGCTGCCGGGCGCGCCCGCCGCCGACCGGTCACCCGGCCCCGTACGCCGGATCTTCCGCCATGCCGCCCGCGGCGCCTACCGCCACGGCGTGCAGCGCGTGGCGCCCGTGATCCGGCGGATGGGGGAGCTGTGAGCGACCGCGTCCCACACCAAGGAGTGCAGCCCATGACCGACGCCCACCCGGACGCGGGATCCGGCGCCACGGCGCGCCGCGTGCTCGCGGTGATACCCGCGCGCGGCGGCTCCAAGGGCGTACCCGCGAAGAACCTCGCCCCTGTCGGCGGCGTCCCGCTGGTCGCCCGTGCCGTGCGCGAGTGCCGGGCGGCCCGGCTGGTGACCGACGTGGTGGTCTCCACCGACGACCAGGCCATCGCGGCCGCCGCCCGCCAGGCCGGCGCCGAGGTGGTGCTGCGGCCGGCCGCCATCGCCGGTGACACCGCCACCTCCGAGGCCGCCGTGCTGCACGCCATGGACGCGCACGAGGCACTGCACGGCGCCCCGGTGGACGTGGTGCTGCTCGTGCAGTGCACCAGCCCGTTCCTGCGGAGCGAGGACGTCGACGGGGTCGTGGGCGCGGTCGCCGAGGACGGCGCCGACACCGCGGTGACCGTGGCGCCGTTCCACGGCTTCGTGTGGCGGGACGCCGCGGACGACCCGGTGACCGCCGGCGCACCGTCGGACACGGCGGCCGCCGAGTCCGCGGCCACCGAGGGCGGTTACGGCGTCAACCACGACAAGTCCTTCCGCCCGCGCCGCCAGGACCGCCCCCAGGACCTGCTGGAGACCGGCGCCGCCTACGCCATGGCGGCGTCCGGGTTCCGCACGCACCGGCACCGCTTCTTCGGGCGTACGGAGCTCGTCCGGACCGACCCGGCGCGGGTGCTGGAGATCGACGACCCGCACGACCTGGCGCGGGCGCGCGCGCTGGCACCGCTGTTCGACGCCGACCGGCCGGGGGCCCTGCCCACCGCCGCCGACGTGGACGCGGTCGTACTCGACTTCGACGGCACCCAGACCGACGACAGGGTGCTGATCGACTCCGACGGACGGGAGTTCGTCTCCGTGCACCGCGGGGACGGCCTCGGCATCGCGGCGCTGCGCGACAGCGGCCTGAGGATGCTGATCCTGTCCACGGAACAGAACCCGGTCGTCGCCGCCCGCGCCCGGAAGCTCAGGCTCCCGGTGCTGCACGGCATCGACCGCAAGGACCTCGCGCTGAAGCAGTGGTGCGAGGAGCAGGGCATCGCGCCCGAGCGCGTGCTCTACGTCGGCAACGACGTCAACGACCTCCCGTGCTTCTCCCTCGTGGGCTGGCCCGTGGCGGTCGCGAGCGCCCACGACGTCGTACGCGGCGCCGCACGCGCGGTCACCACCGTCCCCGGCGGCGACGGCGCGATCCGAGAGATCGCCAGCTGGATCCTCGGCCCCTCTCTCGATTCCCTCACCAAGTAAGGACGACTCCTGCCATGAGCACCAACTCCCGCATCCGCACCTTCGGTTCGCGCGAGGCCGGCCCCGGCCGCCCGGTCTACGTCACCGGTGAGATCGGCATCAACCACAACGGCGACATCGAGAACGCCTTCAAGCTGATCGACGCGGCCGCCGAGGCCGGCTGCGACGCCGTGAAGTTCCAGAAGCGCACGCCCGAGATCTGCACCCCGCGCGACCAGTGGGACATCGAGCGCGACACCCCCTGGGGCCGGATGACCTACATCGACTACCGCCACCGCGTGGAGTTCGGTGAGGACGAGTACCGCCAGATCGACGAGTACTGCAAGAGCAAGAACATCGACTGGTTCGCCTCCCCGTGGGACACCGAGGCCGTCGCCTTCCTGGAGAAGTTCGACGTGCCCGCCCACAAGGTGGCCTCCGCCTCCCTGACGGACGACGAGCTGCTGCGCGCCCTGCGCGCCACGGGCCGCACGATCATCCTCTCCACCGGCATGTCCACGCCCAAGCAGATACGCCACGCGGTGGAGGTGCTGGGCTCGGACAACATCCTGCTGTGCCACGCCACGTCGACGTACCCGGCGAAGGCCGAGGAGCTGAACCTGCGCGTGATCAACACCCTGGAGAAGGAGTACCCGAACGTCCCGATCGGCTACTCCGGCCACGAGACGGGCCTGCAGACCACGCTGGCCGCGGTTGCCCTGGGCGCCGTCTTCGTCGAGCGCCACATCACCCTGGACCGCGCCATGTGGGGCTCCGACCAGGCCGCCTCCGTCGAGCCGCAGGGCCTGCAGCGCCTGGTCCGCGACATCCGCACCATCGAGGCCTCCCTCGGCGACGGCGTGAAGAAGGTCTACGACTCCGAGCGCGGCCCGATGAAGAAGCTGCGCCGTGTCACCGGCGTCGTCGCCGAGGCGGAGATCGCCGCGGCGGCGGGCGAGCCGGTCTCGGTGTGAGCCCCAGCCCCTTAACACGGACGGTCCCGCGCCGATGAGCCCCCACACCCTCGCCTTCGTCGAGAGCCCGGTACAACTGCTGAACGTGCTGGAATGGGCTCACGTCCACGGCCACACCGCCGACCGCGCCCCCGATCCGGGCGGGACCGCTCCCGGCGCCCGCCCGGAGTCCGGGATCACCCTCGTCGTGCTGTCGCCGACCGATCCGATGAGCCGCGGTCAGCTGCGGCGGATGGCCCAGCTGGCCCGCGACGAGGGTCACGAGGTGCGGTGGGAGGAGGCGCGGGGCGGGGCCGGGGCGCCGCTGCGGACCATCGGTGGTCTGGCCGGGCCGCTCCGGCGGGCCGAGCGGGTCGTGATGGGGGACCCGTTCTCACGGTATGTGCAGCTGCTGCTGACGATCACCAAGGCGCGGGACCTCGTGGTCGTGGACGACGGCACGGCGACGATGGAGTTCGTCGGCCAGCTCGCCCGCGGGGAGCGGCTGGTGCGTTGGCACCGCAAGGGCGGCCGCCGCGGCCCCCGGGACCTCGTCCTCGGCCCGGTGTCGGCCGCCGCCCGGCGCCGGCTCACCCCTGGCGGGGAGCGCCGGGTGGAGGTGTTCTCGTCCATGCCGATCGACGAGGCCCCGCGGGGTGTGACCGTCACCGCGAACCGCTTCGCCTGGACCCGCGACCGCTTCGGCCCGCCGAGTGTCACCACGAGCGCCGACCTGGTCGGCACGTCACTGGTGGAGACGGGTGTCGTCGACGGCGACCGGTACGTGGACGCCGTACGGGCACTGGCCAGGACGCACGGGGCGAGGCGCTACTTCGCCCACCGGCGCGAGAGTGCCGAGAAGCTGCACCGGCTGGCCGTGGAGACGGGCCTGCAGATCGTCCGCCCCGAGCTCCCCCTGGAGCTGATCGCCCGCCGCGGCCCGATCGGCCGCACGGTCCTCAGCTTCCCCTCCACCGTCGTCCACACCCTGCCGCTCGCCCTGGCCGGCACCGAGGTACGCGTCACCGTCTGCGACATCGACCCGAGCTGGCTGACGGCGCACGCCTCCCCGCGGGCCCAGGGTTTCCTGTCCGGGGTGACGGGCACCGCCCGGGACGTGCACCGTCTCGCCCGTACGGCCCAGGCCGGCTGAGCGTTCCGCCGGGACTTCCGCGGGCGGCCCCGGGGAGTCCCGGCGGGGGCGGGACGGGTCCGGATGACGTCCGACAGGTGAACATCTCGGGCGTGGTTCCGGTGCGACGTGGTATGCCTGGAGAAACGAACAAATGGGGCGGGGTGCCAGGGGTGTGATGCACACCACTCTCCCGGGGCTCCGCGATCCGCTCGGCCGGCGATGGCGGGCGAGTTTACCCATCCCAGCCGATACGTATGCGCCGGGCGGCCACCTTTTCTGCCCCTAACGGGTTGAACTTTTGTTGATCTAGGGCCAGTTGACCACCCCGGCGTCCTACCCTTCAGAGGGTGAAGCAACTGATGTCCCCAGAGTCCGAGGCCGATCTCCCCGCTGATGCCACGGCGGACGCCCTTCCCGGCATGCTGCCGGAGGCGCTGTACGCCGAGCTCGTCGCCTTCCGGCGCGATCTGCACATGCACCCCGAGCTCGGCAACCAGGAGTTCCGTACCACCGCCGCGATCAAGGAGCGGCTGGAGAAGGCCGGGCTCGCGCCGCGGGTGCTCCCGACCGGGACCGGTCTCGTCTGCGACATCGGCGGCGACCCCGGAGGCGGGGGGCCGGCCGTGCTCGCCCTGCGCGCCGACATCGACGCTTTGCCCATCCCCGACACCAAGAGCGAGAGCCCGTACCGCTCCACCGTGCCCGACCGCGCGCACGCCTGCGGACACGACGTGCACACCGCCGTCGTCCTCGGCGCCGGACTGGTCCTCGCGGACCTGCACCGGCAGGGGCTGCTGCCGCGGCCCGTGCGGCTGATCTTCCAGCCCGCCGAGGAGGTGCTGCCCGGCGGCGCCGCCGAGGTCATCAAGAGCGGCGCGCTGGAGGGAGTGGGCCGGATCGTCGCCGTGCACTGCGACCCCCGGGTCGACGCCGGCCGGATCGGACTGCGCCAGGGCCCCATCACCTCCGCCTGCGACCGGCTGGAGGTCTCGCTGGACGGTCCCGGCGGCCACACCGCACGACCGCATCTGACGACGGACCTCGTCACCGCCGTCGCCCGGGTCGTCACCGACGTGCCCGCGCTCGTCGGCCGGCGGGTCGACACCCGTGCCGGGCTCGCCGTGACCTGGGGGCGGATCGAGTCCGGGCACGCCCCGAACGTGGTCCCGCAGCACGCCGAGCTCGCCGGGACGGTCCGCTGCCTGGACATCAACGCCTGGCGGCAGGCACCCGACATCGTGGTCGCCGCGATCGACGAGGTCGCCAACCTGCACAAGGCCAAGTCCGAGATCAACTACGTGCGCGGGGTGCCGCCGGTCGTCAACGAACCGGTGGTGACCGAACTGCTGCGCGACGCCATGGTCGCCCGGCGCGGCGCCGCCAGCGTGGAGGACACCGAGCAGAGCCTCGGCGGCGAGGACTTCTCCTGGTACCTGGAGCACGTGCCCGGCGCGATGGCCCGGCTCGGGGTGCGCACCCCGGGTGAGCGGACCGTGCGCGACCTGCACCAGGGGGACTTCGACGCCGACGAGGCCGCCATCAGGGTGGGCGTGGAGCTGTTCACCGCCGCCGCCCTGCTGCATCCGACGCGCTGATCCCGGCCGGAGGGGCGGGGCGCCCGGCCGGCGCCCCGCCCCTCCGGTCCGTGTCACCCGTCCGCGACCGCCGGGCACGCGAAGGCCGTCCGCTGTCGGCACGGTTCGGTAACGGCCGGGATAAACCCCGTTTCCCTCCGCCTCTACGCGCGTTACTGTGCGCCGGAATCGCCACCAGAGGCGGCACATGGGCAAAACGGGCCGGCGACGGTGCCGTGGGCAAGAAGGGGTGCTTGCTGTGCGTCTGAACTCATCGAGGTCGAGATTCTCCCAAGCCGCGGTGACCGTAGCGGTCATCGCGCTCGCGGCCGCCGGGTGCGGCAAGTCCAGCAGCGATTCGGCCGGCGGCTCCGACAAGGCCGACAGCAGCTCGACCGGCGGCTCCGGCACGTACTCGGGCAAGGGCATCGGTCTGGCGTACGACATCGGCGGCAAGGGCGACCAGTCCTTCAACGACGCCGCGTTCTCCGGTTTCCAGAAGGCCGAGAGCGAGTTCAAGATCGGCGGCCGGGACGTCGATCCGAACGACAACGAGTCCGACGCGGACAAGGTGCAGCGCCTCGAACAGCTCGCCAAGGCCGGCTACAACCCGATCATCGGGGTCGGCTTCGTGTACGGCCCGGCGGTCAAGGAGGCCGCGGCGAAGTTCCCGAAGACGACCTTCGGCATCATCGATGACGAGACCGTCAAGGCCGACAACGTCGCCGACATGGTCTTCCACGAGGAGCAGGCCTCGTACCTGGCGGGTGTCGCGGCGGCCAAGACCACCAAGAAGAACCACGTCGGCTTCATCGGCGGTGTGGACATCCCGCTGATCCACAAGTTCGAGGCAGGGTTCGTCCAGGGTGCCAAGTCGGTCAACCCGAAGATCAAGATCGAGAAGCAGTACCTGACGCAGACCCCGCAGGAGGGCGGTTTCTCCAGCCCCGACAAGGGTGAGAGCGCCGCCAACGGTCAGATCGACGCCGGCGCCGACGTCATCTACCACGCGGCCGGCCTGTCCGGTCAGGGCGTCATCAAGGCCGCCGCCGCGCACAAGGTGTGGGCGATCGGTGTCGACTCCGACCAGTACGCGCAGAGCTCCCTGTCCAAGTACAAGGACTGGATCCTCGGCTCGGCCCTGAAGAACGTCGGCGGCGCGGTCTACGAGCTGACCAAGTCCGTCGTCGACGGCAAGCCGCTCTCCGGTGAGGTGCGCGGCGACCTGAAGTCGGGCGGTGTGGGCTTCGCCGACTCCAACCCGAAGTACAAGGCCATGAAGGACGTCGTCGCCGCCGTCGACAAGGCCAAGCAGGACATCATCGACGGCAAGGTCACCGTCAACACCGAGTGACCGCGCCGCCAGGCCCGAAGCGCTGACGGAAAGGCCCCGGACCGTACAGGTCCGGGGCCTTTCGCCGTCACGGTGTCCGCGAGCGCCGGGCGGGCCGGCCGCGACGGCGGGACCTCGACCTGCCTGGCCACGGGCCGGTGGGCGTCTCCGGCGGACACCCGCGCAGGGCCAGAGCGGCACCGAAGGATCAAAACGGTCGGATAACACTCTGGCAAGGAGGGGTTTTCCGCCATGTCTACGCGCGTTACGCTGCGGCGGAACCAGCGCCTGGTATGGGCGCTTGCACGAAGGAGTCTCGTTCCATGCGCCGGGTGTCCCGTATAGCGGTTGCAAGTGTCGCAACCGCAGCTCTCGCCGTCACTGTTTCCGCATGTGGCAGCAGCTCGTCCAGCACGTCGGCCGGTGGCGGCGACAAGAACCTGGGCCTCGCCCTCGCCTACGACGTCGGCGGCAAGGGCGACCAGTCCTTCAACGACGCCGCCACGGCCGGCCTGGACCAGGCCGACCAGGAGTTCGGCTACAAGAGCACGGCCGTCGAGCCGCAGGACGGTGAGTCGGACGCGGACAAGGTACAGCGCCTGGAGACCCTCGCCAAGCAGGGCTACAACCCGGTGATCGGCGTCGGCTTCGCCTACGCGCCGGCCGTCAAGGCCGCCGCCGCCAAGTTCCCGAAGACGACCTTCGGCATCGTCGACGACAACCAGATCAAGGCGAGCAACGTCACGGACCTGGTCTTCCACGAGGAGCAGGCCTCCTACCTGGCCGGTGTCGCCGCCGCCAAGACGACCAAGACGAACACCGTCGGCTTCATCGGCGGCGTGGACGTTCCGCTGATCCACAAGTTCGAGGCGGGCTTCAAGCAGGGCGTCGCGGACACCAAGAAGGGCGTCACGGTCAAGTCGCAGTACCTGACGCAGACCGCGCAGGAGGGCGGTTTCTCCAGCCCCGACAAGGGCGAGAACGCCGCCAACGGCCAGATCGACGCCGGTGCCGACGTCGTCTACGCCGCCGCGGGTCTGTCCGGCCAGGGCGTGATCAAGGCCGCCTCCGAGCACAAGATCTGGGCCATCGGCGTCGACTCCGACCAGTACAAGCAGGACGCGCTGGCCAAGTACAAGGACTCGATCCTCACCTCGGCCATGAAGGACGTCTCCGGCGCGGTCTACAACCTGGCCAAGTCGGTCAAGGACGGCAAGCCCCAGACCGGTGAGGTCCGCGCCAGCCTGGCGACCGGCGGTGTGAGCCTCTCCGACTCCAACCCCGTCTTCAAGGACAACGCCGCCCTCCAGGCCGCGATCAAGAAGGCCGAGGAAGGCATCAAGAGCGGCTCGATCACGGTCAAGGACTCCTGACCGAACGGTTGCGGGCCTGTCTCAGGGATGGCCTGAACGACGCTGCGGCGGCAGTGTCACGGCGGCGGAACGGGGTGTGGAAGCGCACAGCGACTCCCACCCCGTTCACGCGGCAGAATGCTCGGAACGGATCGAGGACAAATCAAGGTCGATCAGGTCCGGGCACTATTTAAAGCAGGGGCGCTACGCGCGTAGAGCGGCCCCTTTCCCCAAGGAGAGTCGCCATCGACGCGTCCAGCAGCCCTCCGCTCACCGCCCAGCCGACCATCGCGGTAGAGCTCGCGGGCATCACCAAACGGTTCCCCGGAGTCGTGGCCAACCACGACATCCACCTGACGGTCCGTAAGGGAACCGTACACGCCCTCGTCGGCGAGAACGGTGCCGGCAAGTCCACCCTGATGAAGATCCTCTACGGCATGCAGAAGCCGGACGAGGGCACCATCGCGGTCGACGGCGAGCAGGTGAGCTTCGGCAGCCCCGCCGACGCCATCGCCCGCGGCATCGGCATGGTCCACCAGCACTTCATGCTGGCCGACAACCTGACCGTGCTCGAGAACGTCGCCCTCGGCAGCGAGAAGCTGTACGGCATCGGCGGCGGCGCCCGCAGGAAGATCAAGGAGATCTCCGACCGCTACGGCCTCGGCGTCCGCCCGGACGCCCTGGTCGAGAACCTCGGTGTCGCCGACCGTCAGCGCGTGGAGATCCTCAAGGTCCTCTACCGCGGCGCCCGCACCCTCATCCTCGACGAGCCGACCGCCGTGCTCGTCCCGCAGGAGGTCGACGCGCTCTTCGACAACCTGCGCGAGCTGAAGGCCGAGGGCCTGTCCGTCATCTTCATCTCCCACAAGCTGGGCGAGGTCCTGTCGGTCGCGGACGACATCACCGTCATCCGCCGCGGCACCACCGTGGGCACGGCCGTCCCCGCCGAGACCACCTCGCGCCAGCTCGCCGAGATGATGGTCGGCAGCGAACTGCCCACTCCGGAGACCGCCGAGTCCACGGTCACCGACCGCCCCGTCCTCATCGTCGACAAGCTGCGGCTGGAGGCCGAGGGCGGCCGGGCCGTCCTCGACGACATCAGCTTCACCATCCACGCCGGCGAGGTCCTCGGCCTCGCGGGCGTCGAGGGCAACGGCCAGAGCGAGCTCATCGAAGCCCTCATCGGCCTCAAGCAGGCCGACACGGGCACGATCGCCCTCCTCGGCGAGGACGTCACCTCCTGGCCCACCCGCAGGCGCCGGGAGTCCGGCGTCGGCTACATCCCCGAGGACCGCCACCGGCACGGGCTCCTGCTGGAGGCCCCGCTGTGGGAGAACCGCATCCTCGGCCACGTCACCGAGCGCCCCAACGCCAAGGGCTTCTGGCTCGACCCCAAGGGCGCCCAGGAGGACACCCGACGGATCGTCGAGGAGTACGACGTCCGCACCCCCGGCATCGACGTCACCGCCGCCTCCCTGTCCGGCGGCAACCAGCAGAAGCTGATCGTCGGCCGTGAGATGAGCCACAGCCCCAAGTTCCTCATCGCCGCCCACCCCACCCGCGGTGTGGACGTCGGCGCGCAGGCCGCGATCTGGGACCACATCCGGGACGCCCGCCGCGAGGGTCTGGCCGTACTGCTGATCTCCGCCGACCTGGACGAGCTGATCGGTCTGTCCGACACCCTGCGGGTGATCTACAACGGCCGGCTGGTCGCCGACGCCGACCCGGCCACCATCACCCCCGAGGAACTGGGCTCGGCCATGACGGGCGCCGCGTCCGGTCACCTGGAACACACCGAAACCACCGCCGGTCCGGAGGACGAGGCCCGATGAAGAAGTTCGACAAGGAGCGGGTGCTCCTCGCGGTGGCCGGCCCGGTCATCGCGCTCGTCGCGGCGATCCTGCTGACCTCGATCGTGCTGATCGCCTCGGGCAAGAGCCCGATCGAGCCGTACACGCTGATGCTCGAGCAGGCGTCGTACTCCGACGTCCAGGTGCTGATCATCAACCAGGCGTCGCTGTACTACATCGCGGCGCTGGGCGTGGCCCTCGGCTTCCGCATGAACCTGTTCAACATCGGTGTCGACGGTCAGTACCGCCTGGCCGCGATGATGACCGCCGTGGTCGGCGCCCACCTGGCCTTGCCGTCCTTCCTCCAGATACCGACGCTGCTGCTCGTCGGCATGCTCACCGGCGCCTTCTGGGCCGGTATCGCGGGCGTCCTGAAGGTCACCAGGGGCGTGAGCGAGGTGGTCGCCACCATCATGCTCAACGCGATCGCCAGCAGCCTCATTGTCTACCTCTCCCAGAACAGCGTGTGGGGCGTGCAGGTCGGCAACAACATGACGACCGGCGTCATGCACAAGTCCGGCTGGGTCCCGGGCATCAACCTGGGTTCCGACGTCGGCGAGATCTACGGCCTGGTCTTCCTCGCCGTCCTGCTCGGCGTGCTGTACTGGTTCGTCCTCAACCGCACCCGTTTCGGCTTCGACCTGCGTGCGTCCGGCGCCTCCGAGTCCGCTGCCGCGGCCTCCGGCGTCAACGCCAGGCGGATGGTGCTCACCGCCATGTTGATCTCCGGCGCGGTCGCCGGCCTGTCCGGCCTTCCACTGCTGCTCGGCGACTCCCACACCTACAGCCTGAGCTTCCCGGCCGGCCTCGGCTTCACCGCGATCGGCATCGCCCTGCTCGGCCGCAACAACCCCGGCGGTATCGCCCTCGCCGCCCTGCTCTGGGCCTTCCTCGACAAGGCGTCCCCCGCCCTCGACTACGCCGTCCCGGTGGCGTACGAGAAGGAGATCGCCACGATCATGCAGGGCCTGATCGTCTTCGCGGTCGTCATCTCCTACGAGGCCGTACGCCAGTGGGGCCTGCGCCGCCAGCAGAAGCAGGTCGGCGCCGAGCTGGCCGCGGCCGCCGCCCAGAACAACGTCCAGAAGAAGGAGGTGGCGGCCTGATGTCCACCGCGACCATCGCCAAGCCCCAGGCCAAGCAGCCCGGCAAGGGCAGCCGCCGTGTCTCCCTCCCGGTGCTCCTGCTGATCATCGCGGGCGTGCTGGTACTGACCTCGGTCGTCCGCCTCGTCACCGGCGCGCACGGCATCACCTCGACCGGCCAGATGTCCACCGCGCTGCGCCTGGCCGTCCCGATCGGCCTCGCCGGCCTCGGCGGTCTGTGGGCCGAGCGGTCCGGCGTCGTCAACATCGGCCTCGAGGGCATGATGATCCTCGGCACCTGGTTCGGCGCCTGGGCCGGCTACCAGTGGGGCCCCTGGGTCGGCATCGTCTTCGGCATCATCGGCGGCGCGCTCGGCGCCGTCCTGCACGCCATCGCCACGGTGACCTTCAACGTCAACCACATCGTCTCCGGTGTGGCGATCAACATCCTGGCCCTCGGCACCACCCGCTACCTGTCGAAGTTCACCTTCGAGCACGTCCCCCAGGGCTCCTCGAAGCAGTCCCCGCCGATCGACTCGCTCGGCACCTTCGACATACCGGGCCTGTCCGGCTGGCTGGACACACTCAACACCAAGCACTGGTTCCTGGTCTCCGACATCGCCGGCCTGCTCGGCGGTCTGATCACCAACCTGTCGCCGCTGACCGTCATCGCGATCGCCCTCGTGCCGCTGTCCTGGTGGGTGCTGTGGCGCACCGCCTTCGGGCTGCGCCTGCGCTCCTGCGGCGAGAACCCGGTGGCCGCCGAGTCGCTCGGCGTCAACGTCTACAAGTACAAGTACATCGCCGTGATCATCTCCGGCGGCTTCGCCGGCCTGGGCGGCGCGTTCCTGTCCATCGTGGCCTCGAACGTCTACCTCGACGGCCAGACCGCCGGCCGCGGCTACATCGGTCTCGCCGCGATGATCTTCGGCAACTGGATGCCGGGCGGCCTCGCCCTCGGCGCCGGCCTGTTCGGCTACACCGACAGCCTGAATCTGCGCGGCGGCACGACCAACGTGCACGCGCTGATCCTGCTGCTTGCGATCCTGCTGGTGTTCGGCGCGGCATACCTGGTGTGGAAGAAGAAGCTGGTGCCCGCCGTCATCACCGCCGTCGTCTCGGCGCTGATGTTCGCCTGGTACCTCGGCACCAACGAGGTGCCCAAGCAGGTCGTGACCGCCACGCCGTACATCGTCACCCTGCTGGTGCTGTCGCTGTCGGCACAGCACCTGCGGATGCCGAAGGCGGACGGTCAGCCGTACCGGAAGGGACAGGGCAAGTGAGCTCAGACGCGACGGTCGACTGGGCGGCGCTGCGGCAGGAGGCGCGCGCGGCGATGACCCGTGCGTACGTCCCCTACTCGAACTACCCGGTCGGTGCCGCCGCCCTGGCCGACGACGGCCGGATCGTCACCGGCTGCAACGTCGAGAACGCCTCCTACGGACTCGGCCTGTGCGCCGAGTGCGGACTGGTCTCGCAGCTCGCGAACACCGGGGGCGGCCGGCTGACGCACTTCACGTGCGTGGACGGCAGGGGCGAGATCCTCGTCCCGTGCGGGCGCTGCCGCCAACTGCTGTACGAGTTCGGCGGGCCGGACCTGATCCTGGAGACCCCGGCGGGGATCCTGCCGCTGTCCGAGATGCTGCCGCAGGCCTTCGGGCCGGACCACCTCACCAAGTAACACCCGGGCGGCCCCCTGAACCCCTTGGGGCCAAGCGGGCCGCCCGCCCCCTTCGCACCCCGGAAGGAACCGAACCCCATGGCCATGGACGCCATCTCCGTCATCCGCACCAAGCGGGACCGCGGCGAGCTCAGCGGCGAGCAGATCGACTGGGTGATCGACGCGTACACCCGCGGGGAGGTCGCCGACGAGCAGATGTCCGCGCTCGCGATGGCCATCCTCCTCAACGGCATGAACCGCGAGGAGATCGCCCGCTGGACCGCGGCGATGATCGCCTCCGGCGAGCGCATGGACTTCTCCTCCCTGTCCCGCCCCACCGCCGACAAGCACTCGACGGGCGGCGTCGGTGACAAGATCACGCTGCCGCTGGCCCCGCTGGTCGCGGCCTGCGGCGCGGCCGTCCCGCAGCTGTCGGGCCGCGGCCTCGGCCACACCGGCGGCACGCTGGACAAGCTGGAGTCGATCCCCGGCTGGCGGGCGCTGCTGTCCAACGAGGAGATGCTGTCCGTACTGGACGGCGTCGGCGCGGTGATCTGCGCGGCCGGCGACGGTCTGGCCCCCGCGGACAAGAAGCTGTACGCCCTGCGCGACGTGACCGGCACGGTCGAGGCGATCCCGCTGATCGCCTCCTCGATCATGTCCAAGAAGATCGCCGAGGGCACGGGCTCGCTGGTCCTCGACGTGAAGGTGGGCACCGGCGCCTTCATGAAGACGCTCGACGACGCCCGTGAGCTGGCCTCCACGATGGTCGGTCTGGGTACCGACCACGGCGTGCGGACGGTCGCGCTCCTGACCGACATGTCGACCCCGCTCGGCCTGACGGCGGGCAACGCGCTGGAGGTCCGCGAGTCGGTCGAGGTCCTGGCCGGCGGCGGCCCCGCGGACGTGGTCGAACTGACCCTGGCCCTGGCGCGCGAGATGCTGGACGCGGCCGGCCTGAAGGACGCCGACCCGGCGAAGGCCCTGGCCGACGGCTCCGCGATGGACGTCTGGCGTCGCATGATCGCGGCCCAGGGCGGCGACCCCGACGCCCCCCTGCCCACCTCCAGGGAACAGCACGTGATCACGGCCCCCTCCTCGGGCGTCCTGACCCGCCTCGACGCCTACGGCATCGGCGTCGCCGCCTGGCGCCTGGGCGCCGGCCGCGCCCGCAAGGAGGACCCGGTCCAGGCGGCCGCGGGCGTCGAGCTGCACGCCAAGCCCGGCGACCGGGTGACGGAGGGCCAGCCCCTGCTGACCCTTCACACCGACACCCCCGAGCGCTTCGAGTACGCGCTCCAGTCGGTCGAGGGCTCGTACGACATCGCGGCGCCCGGCACGGACTTCACCGCCTCGCCGGTGGTGCTGGAACGTATCGCCTGACCTGCACTTTCCTCTTCCGGGTGAACGGGATCGGTGGACCTCCACCGGTCCCGTTCGGCATGCTGGGATCGGTGACGCCCCGATAGGAGACCGCCATGAGCGCACTCACCGTCAGCCATGATCCCGAGCAGGGCTGGGACGACCTCGTCCGTTCAAACTGATTCTCGACACCGGCGTGTTCCCCTGCGGCTGATGGTCAGCCCAGCAGTGCCGCCACCACCGCCAGCACCGGCACCGACAGGATCGTCGACAGCAGGATGGACTCGCGGGCCAGGGACTCGCCGACGCGGTAGCGGCTCGCGTAGGTGAACAGGTTCTGTGCGGCGGGCAGGGCCGAGGTCACCACGACGTCCAGCAGAGGTGCCCCGCTCAGGCCGAAGACGCCCGCCGCCAGGGCCCAGGCCGCCAACGGCTGGCCCGCCGATTTCAGGGCGACCGCGAGCAGCACCGGGTGACGGTCGCGGCCACGGCCGGGGGCCGCGCTGCCGCACAGGGAGATGCCGTAGGCCAGCAGGACGGCCGGGACGGACATGTTGCCGATCAGGGTGATCGGGTCCATCACCGGACCGGGCACCCGCAGGCCGGTCGCCGAGACCAGGACCCCGCTCAGGGAGCCCACCGCGATCGGGTTGCGCAGCGGAGTGAGCAGGCGCCGCCACAGGGAGCCCTTCCCGTCCGGCCCGGAGAGGTCCAGCACCGTCAGCGCGATGGGCGTGACCATGATCTGCTGGAACAGCAGGACCGGGGCCACCAGGGACGCGTCGCCCAGGACGTACACGGCGATCGGGATGCCGAGGTTGCCGGAGTTGACGTAGCTGGAACACAGCGCACCGATCGCGGTGCGACCCACGCCCCAGCGCCGCACCGCGCCGAACGCCACGAAGACGCCCGCCGCCGCGGCCGTGCTCAACGCCGTCACCAGCAGCCGGCTGGAGAAGACCACCGACAGGTCGGCCCGCGCGAGCGTCGTGAACAACAGGGCGGGGGACGCCACGTGGAAGGCCAGCCTGGTCAGCACCTCGCGGCCCTGGTCACCGAGGGAGCCGCGGTGACCGATCGCGTAGCCGACGCCGATCACCACCGCGATGACCGCGAACCCGCTCAGCACCCCCCGCACACGGCCTCCTCCGCGGGCAGGAGGCCGTCGGGTATCCAGGGCGGTGCTGATCCGTGGGACATACGGCCACCCTCCGGGGAGGGCGGGGAGCGGGTCAATGTGATCTCCGGCGGGCCCGCGGTCCCCGGCCCGCGATGAGTTGCGCCCGGCCGCACGGTCTACAGACCGTGGATGCCAGGACACCTGCCGTGCTCGTGCTCGCCGGCCCCGTCACCCGGGAGGAGGTGGCGGGGCTGTGCGCGGACGTGCGGGCCCTGCTGGGGGACACCCGGGCCGACGTCGTGGTGTGCGACGTCGGGGGTCTCGGGCCGCCGGGACTCGGCGTGGTCGACCTGCTGGCGCGGCTCCAGCTCGCCGCCCGGCGAGCCGGCGGCCGCATACGGCTGCGCGACCCCGACCCGGCGCTAGACGCCCTCCTCCGCCTGGTCGGCCTCTCCCTCGAGATGGAGCGGCAACCCGAACAACGGGAACCACCGCTGGGTGTCGAGGAAGCAGTGGAACCCGGTGATCCGGCCCTCTGACGTCTCCAGGACCTGCACCGCCCACGGGGTGAAGCCGCCCTTCTCCGGGTCCGGCTTGTACTGGGCGAAGCCCGGCAGCCCGTTGGCCCGCACCGGCAGCAGCCGGGAGCCCGCGCAGGCCGCGCCCAGCGTCGTCATGAAGCCCGTGATGTCCGACGGGCCCGTCAGCCACAGGTCGAACGGCGGCATCGTCATCACCGCGTCCTCGTGCAGCAGCGCGGTCAGCTCCGCCATGTCGTACCCCTCGAACGCCTTCACATAGCGCTCCAGGAGCCGTTGCTGGGCCTCGTCCAGCGGGTCGGACACCGTCGCCTCGGCGGCCTTGTCGCCCCGCTCGGCGAGCGTGGCGCGCGCCCGCTGGAGGGCGCTGTTGACCGACGCGACCGATGTGCCCAGCAGCTCGGCGACCTCGCTCGCCCGCCAGGCCAGCACCTCTCGCAGGATCAGCACGGCCCGCTGCTTGGGCGGCAGCCGCTGCAACGCGGCCATGAAGGCGAGCCGCACCGACTCCTTGGTGACGGCCGCCTCCGCCGGGTCCTCGACCGCCGGCAGCACACGGGCGTCCGGCATCGGCTCCAGCCATGTGTGGTCCGGGCGCGGCGACAGCGCCGCGCGGGCCAGCGGCGTGGACTCGGTCAGGTCCATCGGCCGGGCCCGCTTGCTGCCCGCCGCCAGCATGTCCAGGCAGACGTTCGTCGCGATGCGGTAGAGCCACGAGCGCAGGCTGGAGCGCCCCTCGAACTTGTCGTAGCTCCGCCAGGCACGCACGAGGGTGTCCTGGACCGCGTCCTCCGCCTCGAAGGACGAGCCGAGCATGCGGTAGCAGTAACCGGTCAGCTCGACCCGGTACCCCTCCAGCCGCTCGTCGAGCTCCGCCGTCGCCGTCGTGCCGTTTCCCATCGTCCACCCGCCCCTGTGGCCGTCCCGTCCGGTGCGCGTCGTCACGCCCAGCACTTCGGAAGCTACCGCAGCCCACTGACAACGGCCCTTGGAGCAGGAGAGACGGCAGGTCGAAGGGCATGCACGGGCCCGCGGCCCGCGCGAGGGCGTCCCGGACGGCCCTGCGGCGAGGGGGCCGGCGCGGCTACGCGGGCACCGGCTCCCGCCGCGCCGCGACCCTCGCCGCCCGCGAGCCGAGCGCCGTGATCGCCACGACGCCCAGGACGGCCAGCAGTCCGACCCCGACGGTTCCCGACCAGCCCTGCGCGTGGAAGGCCACGGCGCCCACCGTGCTGCCCGCGCTGGAGCCGACGTAGTAGGCGGACTGGTAGAGCGCCGAGGCCTGGGCACGGCCGTGCGTGGCCGTCCGGCTGACCGCCGAGGAGGCGACCGCGTGACCGGCGAAGAAGCCCGCGGTGATCAGGACCAGGCCCAGCAGGACCAGCGCGACCGAGTCCAGCAGGGACACCAGCAGACCCGCCGCCGTCGTGGCGCCCGCCAGGTACAGGGCGCCCCTGCGGCCCAGCCGGCCCACCAGCCGGCCCGCCGTCGACGCGGACACCGTGCCCACCAGGTACACCAGGAAGATCGAGCCGACGATGCCCTGCGGCAGGGAGAACGGCGCCTCCGTCAGGCGGTAGCCGATCACCGTGTAGACCCCGCCGAACACCGTCATGAACAGCGCGCCGATCGCGTACAGCCTGCGCAGCAGCGGATCGGCGAGGTGGTCGCGGACCGAGCGCGCCAGCACCTGGGGGCGCAGCGAGCCCGCCCTGAAGTGTTGCGGCGCCGGAAGCAGCAGGCGGAAGGCCACCGCGCAGCCCACCGCGATCACCCCGACCACCCCGACGGCCACCCGCCAGCCCCACTCCTGGGCGACCCAGCCGGTGATGACCCGGCCGCTCATGCCGCCCACGCTGTTGCCGGCCACGAACAGGCCGATCGCCGTGACCAGGGCCCGGGGCCGCACCTCCTCCGCCAGATACGCCTGCGCCGAGGCCGGCAGCCCCGCGAGGGCCGCGCCCTGGAGTGCCCGCAGCACCACCAGCGAGCCCAGCGACGGCGCGAACGGCACCAGCAGCCCGACGACCACCGCGACCGCCAGCGAGGCCGTCATGACCGTACGCCGCCCGAAACGCTCCGACAGCGCGCTCGCCGGGAGCACGAACAGCGCCAGGCCGCCCGTCGCGGCGGCCACCGTCCAGCTCGCGTCGCTCGCCGCCACGTGGAACTCGCCGGAGATCAGCGGCAGCAGGGCCTGTGTGGAGTACAGCAGCGCGAAGGTGGCGACACCCGCGAGGAAGAGGGCGAGGCTCATCCGGCGGTAGCCGGGGCCGCCCGGGGCCATGCGGGAGTCGGAGTCGGGGACTGAGGCGACGGCGCCCACGGTGGTGAGCGCCCCGGTATCGGCGGGAGTCATACGGCGACCGTAGAAAGCCGGGCACTCATCCGTCCAATGCACGGACTCGGCATAATCGTTCCCATGGTGCATCAGCCGAGGTCGCAGCCGCGTCTGTCACAGACCGGTGACACAGAAGACATCGTCGCGTTGCTGGCGCCCCGCCTGGCGCACTTCGCCGGCGTGGCCCGCACCGAGCACGTCACCCGGGCCGCGCAGGAGATGCAGGTCCCGCAGTCGACGCTCTCGCGGGCCATGGTCCGGCTGGAGCAGGACCTCGGCGTCGACCTCTTCGCCCGCCGGGGCCGCACGGTCTCCCTGACCCCCGCCGGCCGTACCTTCCTCGCCTCCGTGCAACGCGCCCTCGCCGAGATCGAGCGCGCCGCCGAGGAGGTGCGCGCCGACGCCGACCCGGCCACCGGGAAGGTCGCCTTCGGCTTCCTGCACACCATGGGCGCCGAGACCGTGCCCGGCCTCATCCACGCCTTCCGGGCCGACCATCCCCGCGTTCGCTTCAGCCTGGTGCAGAACTACGGCGAGGCCATGCTGGAGGGGCTGCGGGCGGGCGAGCTCGACCTCTGCCTGACGTCCCCCGTGCCGGACGCCCCCGACCTGGTCGCCCGCCGTCTCGACGAGCAGAAGCTGCGCCTGGTCGTCCCCGCCGACCACCGGCTCGCCGCCCGGCGCCGCATCCGCCTGACCGAGGCCGCCGAGGAGTCCTTCGTGACCCTGGAACCCGGCTACGGCCTGCGCCGCATCACCGACGCCCTGTGCCGGGAGGCCGGCTTCACGCCGCGCGTCGCCTTCGAGGGCGAGGAGGCCGAGACCCTGCGCGGCCTGGTCGCCGCGGGCCTCGGGGTCGCCCTGCTGCCCCCGCCGGCCTTCCCCCGCCCGGGAGTCGTCGAGCTGACGGTGACGGCCCCGCGCGCGGTACGGGAGATCGGCGTGGCCTGGCTGGAGGGCCACCCGGACACCCCGCCGGTGGCGGCCTTCAAGAAGTTCCTGCTCGCCAAGCGCGGCAATCTGCTCCCCACCTGACGGCGGGCGGCCCTACCGCCGCAGTGTCTTCCCGAACCCGGCCGCCAGCGGCATCCGCAGACCCAGCGGTGGCGGAGCCGCCAGCGCGTCCTGCACCGGCCGCGAGAACACCCGCCCGAACAGGGACCCCATGACGAAGTCGGTGGTGAGCGCGAGGACTTCGTCCCGGTACTGACGCAACCCGTGTCCGTCGGCGTGGACTTCGAACCGGCACACGTCCCGGTTCGCCTTCTTCGCCTGCTCGGCGAACCGGAAGGACAGCTCGGGATCGGTCCGTTCGTCGTTCGTGCCGTGCACGATCAGCACCCGGCGCCCGGCGAGCTGCCTGACCGGTTCGGGCGAGGCGGCCACGTCGGCCTCGGGCAGCGAAGGGGCGATGGCCACCACGGAGTTGACGGTCTCGTGCCCGGCGGCGTGCAGCGCGGCCCGGCCGCCCATGTCGAGACCGGCCAGGCAGACCGGCACGTCCCCGTAGCGCCGGACGACCTCCTCGACGGCCCAGGCGGCGTCGCGGGCCGGATGTGCCTCGGCTCCGTTCCAGCCGCGGTAGCGGTAGTGCACCACGTGCACGGCCAGGCCCTCCTCGCGCCCCGCGCGGGCCAGCCGGCGCCCCAGCGCGCGCACCGAGGCGGCCGCCAGCACCGGCGAGGGTCTGCGGGTGGAGACCTCCTGGCCGCCCGGGAGCAGCAGCACCGCTCCGCCCACCGCCGCCGGCTCCGGGCCGACCGTCCTCCCCAGCCGGGCCGTGCGAACCGGCGTCGCTTGGTGTGACATGACAGAACAGTGTCAGAAGCACCGGTGTACGCCACCCGTCCGGGCGGTCACCGTTACATATCGACGGATGTGTACACACGATGATCTACGCGCGTAGGAGTTAAAGTGCGGAAAATGACGAGCCAGACTGCCCACCAGGGGAACACCCCGAGCTCGGACCAGATCCGCCGGGCGCCCAAGGTTCTGCTCCACGATCACCTCGACGGCGGGCTCCGCCCCGGAACCGTCGTCGACCTGGCCCGCGCGTCGGGCTACTCCCCGCTCCCCGAGACCGACCCGGACAAGCTGGGCCCGTGGTTCCGGGAGGCCGCCGACTCCGGCTCGCTGGAACGGTACTTGGAGACGTTCGCGCACACCGTCGCCGTGATGCAGACCCGCGACGCCCTCGTCCGGGTCGCCCGCGAGTGCGCCGAGGACCTCGCCGAGGACGGCGTCGTCTACGCCGAGGTGCGCTACGCCCCCGAGCAGCACCTGGAGGGCGGGCTGAGCCTGGAGGAGGTCGTCGAGGCCGTCAACGAGGGCTTCCGCGAGGGCGAGCGGACCGCCCTGGAGAACGGTCACCGGATCCGGGTCGGCGTCCTGCTGACCGCGATGCGGCACGCGGCCCGCTCCCTGGAGATCGCCGAACTCGCCAACCGCTACCGGGACTCGGGCGTGGTGGGCTTCGACATCGCGGGCGCGGAGGCCGGTTACCCGCCCACCCGGCACCTGGACGCCTTCGAGTACCTGAAGCGGGAGAACAACCACTTCACGATCCACGCCGGCGAGGCCTTCGGACTGCCGTCCATCTGGCAGGCGCTGCAGTGGTGCGGCGCGGACCGGCTGGGCCACGGGGTGCGCATCATCGACGACATCCAGGTCCACGAGGACGGCACGGTCGAACTGGGGCGGCTGGCCTCCTACGTCCGTGACAAGCGCATCCCGCTGGAGCTGTGCCCGAGTTCCAACCTCCAGACCGGGGCGGCGCCCTCGTACGCCGAGCATCCGATCGGACTGCTGCGCCGGCTCCACTTCCGGGCCACGGTCAACACGGACAACCGTCTTATGTCCCACACCAGCATGAGCCGGGAGTTCGAGCAGCTGGTCGAGGCATTCGGATACACACTCGACGACATGCAGTGGTTCTCCGTCAATGCGATGAAATCAGCATTCATTCCTTTCGATGAACGACTGGCGATGATCAATGACGTGATCAAGCCCGGATACGCGGCGCTGAAATCCGAATGGCTGTTTCAGCAGACGGCGTCCACCAGGGGTTTCTCGACCTTGGAAGGCTGATCGGAAGATACGGGAACATGTCCGGGGCGCTTATTCCGTCCGTATGTCGATGTTTGCGGCGGACGGCTCGGCATGTTTACGGTCGTGGACCGCTCAGTTCCCTGTCTTCCACCCAAGGACGCGTTTTCATGAAGCAGTCTGCCGTCAAGTCCCTCGGTGTCGCCGCCCTCGGGGCCGCCTTCGCCGCCGCCGGCGCGGGCGCCGCGAACGCCGCGCCGGCCGTTCCGGACGCCGGCCAGGCGCTCGGTACCGTCAGCAAGGCGCTCCCGACGGAGAACGTCGCCAAGTCGGTGCCCGGGGCCGGCCAGGCGCTGAACCAGGCCAGGCCCGCGGTGCAGTCGGGTCTCGCGGCCGCGCAGCCGGCCACCCAGGGCCTGCTCCAGAACGGCCCGACCAAGCCGGTCGCCGGTCTGCTCGGCGGACTGCCGGTGCAGGGCCTGCCCACCCACGGCCTGCCGTTGAACGGGCTGCCGCTGGGCTGAGCCCACCGCTCCCCTAGGACACGACACGGCTGGGGCGCACCTCCTGGTTCCAGGGTGCGCCCCAGCCGTGCCGTCGTTTCACCGCGTCACCGCGTCACCGCGTCACCGCGTCACCGCGTGCGCGGCGTTCACCACGCGCTGCCGGCCGTCTCCTCCGAGGGCAGCAGGATCCACAGCGCGATGTAGACCAGGAACTGCGGGCCCGGCAGCAGGCAGGACAGCAGGAAGATCACGCGCATCGTCGTCGCGGAGGTGCCGAAGCGCCGAGCCAGCGCAGCGCACACTCCGCCGAGCACGCGACCGTGGGTCGGGCGGGCCAGGGCGGTCATGGTCGACTCCTTCGTGAGCTGTCGGTGCGGGGCCGCCCCGTCGGCTGCCCCGTCCGTCTTCCACGTTACGGAGACGAAGGGGGCAGAGCGTCGCTCCACGGGGCGAGGCCGACCCTGGGAATCGTCGGGGTGCGCCCCTGAGGCGGATCCTCCTGGCGCGGAGCCGGCCGGTCCCGGCGCTCGGCCCCGCGGCGGAGACGGGAGCGGCCCGCGGGCACGACCGTGAGGTGGGCGAGGGCCACGCCCGTGGTGTTCAGCAGGAGCGTGTCGACGTCCACCACCCGGCCCGGTACGCCGGTCTGCAGCAGGGCGATGCCCAGCGAGACCAGGGCGCCCGCGGCGACCGTGCGGAACAGGGACCCGAGTGGAGAGACGTGAAGGCTGCCGTGCGTCATCGGCAGCAGTACGCCCAGCGGCGCGAGCAGCGCCAGGCCCTCGCCGATGCGCCGGGCCGCCTCGGGCCAGCCCAGCGCCAGGTCGCCCCGGACGGTGGCGAGCGGACGCAGATTGGGCGGCGTCACCCAGGGGACGTCCAGCGGACGCAGCGTGAGCCAGGCGACGAGCGCGAGGTGGGCGACGAGGAGGACACCCCCTGTCACACGGACGTGGAACGCGGCGTTGCCGCGGATGGAGCCTTGACGCTGCACGCCACCCAAGACGCGGCCCCCGGCACGATCGGTTCCGGCCGGACGGCACACTCCGTGGTGAGTGCTGCGCCACACTCGCGCGCCGTGCCTGTGTGTCATGGCCTTGTGCCATACCCGTGCGCCGTGCCTGTGTGACATGGCCCTGTGCCACACCCGTGTGCCACGCCCCCGCGGCACACCTGTGCACGGCACCTGTGTGTCACGGCTTTGTGCCGCGCTTGTGTGTCACGGTCCCATATCGGGCCTGTGTGCCACGCCCGGTCGCCACGGCCCTGTGCCGCGTCCGGGTGTCACGGCCCAGGGCCAAACCTGTTGTGCCGCGCCTGTGTGGCCACGGTCCTGTGTCACACCCGTGCGCCACGGCCGTGTGCGACAGCCGAGCGCCCCACTCGTGCGCCGCGCCCGTGCACCCATGGCCCTGTGTCACAGCCATGCGCCGCACCTGTGTGCCAGGCCCAGCGTCAAGCCCGTGCGCCACCCGTGTGCCACGGCCCTGGCCCAAGCCTGTGTGGCCAGGGCCCCGTGCCGCGCCCGTGTGCCACGACCGAGCGGCACACCCGTGGCCCGCAGCCGTGTGCCGCCCCGCGTCAGCCCGTGGTCACCTGGGTCGACGGTGGCAGGGTGGTGCCCGGTCGGGACCGGAGTTCCCCGGTGCACTCGTAGCGGCGCAGCGCCGTGTCGTCCGGGCCGCCGAGGACGACGGAGCCGTCCCCCTCGGCGGCGGCCGAGTCGGACAGCGTGCACACGATCTGCGCGAGGGCGTACGGGGCGAGGCCGGCCGGCGCGCTGCTCAGCCGGAGCGTGTCGGCGGGGTCACCGGGGCGCGGCCCTTCGACCTTCAGGCCGTCCGGGACGTGTGTGGTGTACCCGGCCGCCTTCTCGCCGGTCGACGGCGGCGCGGCGAGCTGGTCGAGCAGCCCCTGGGCCACGATCACCCGCCGCCGCGCGTCCGCGGTGCCCTCCGGCACCCGTACCGTCCGGTCGACGGTCACCAGCGACGAGCCGCACAACAGGAAGACCTGTACGGGCACGCCGCGCGAGGACTGGATGGTCAGGTCGGGCTGGGACAGCGAGCAGGGCACACGGGAGGGCGCGCCGCCGAAGTCCGTGGGCACCTCGGTGGGCCGGATCCCGCACCCGGCGAGCAGCAGGCCCAGGGCGGTCAGCGCCGCCGGCAGAAGTCGGCGTGCGTTCATCGGGCGGCCCCCTTCCCGCCGTTCGTGCCGTTCGTGCCGTTCGCGCTGTCCTCCTCGTATCGGTCACCCTCGGACCGCTCCTCGGCGAGCGCGGAGGCGTCCTGCGGCAGCCGCAGCGTGAACACCGCTCCGCCCTCGGGCGAGTTGGCCGCGGTGATGCCGCCGCCGTGGATGTGCGCGTTGTTCAGGGCGATGGACAGCCCGAGGCCGCTGCCCTCGGAGCGCGGCCGGGACGCGCTCGCCTTGTAGAAGCGGTCGAAGACGTGCGGCAGGACGTCCTCGGGGATGCCCGGCCCGTGGTCGCGCACCTGGATGACGATCTCGGCCGGCCGCTCCGCCTCCGCGGCCGACTCGCGCACCGACACCCGTACGGGCGAGCCGCCGTGCTTGAGCGCGTTGCCGATGAGGTTGGCGAGGATGACGTCCAGGCGGCGCGGGTCGAGCCGGGCGTGGATGCCGCGCTCGGCGTCCAGCTCCACGGCGTCCAGCCAGGCGCGGGCGTCGATGCAGGCGGTGATCTGGTCGGCGATGTCGACGTCGTCCAGCACCAGCCGGGCCGTGCCCGCGTCGAAGCGGGTGACCTCCATCAGGTTCTCGACCAGGTCGTTCAGCCGCCGGGTCTCGCTGACGACGAGCCGGACCGCCGGCTCGATCATCGGGTCGATGCCGCCGCTCTCGGAGTCCAGCTCCTCCTCCAGCACCTCCGTCACGGCGGTGATGGCGGTCAGCGGCGTGCGCAGCTCGTGGCTCATGTCCGCGACGAAGCGGCGGGACGCCTCGTCGCGGGCGGCCATGTCGGCGACCCGTTTCTCCAGCGCCTCGGCCGCCTTGTTGAACGTGCGGGACATGTCGGCGAGTTCATCGGTTCCGGACACCCGCAGCCGGGTGTCGAGCTTGCCCTCGCCGAGCCGGCGCGCGGCGACTCCCAGCCGGTGCACCGGCTTCAGCACCGTCGTGGCGGCGGCCTGGGCGAGGAGAGCGGCACCGACGAGCGCCAGTGCGGTGGCGATGCCCAGGGACCAGGCCAGCGAGTTGAGGTCCTTGGCCTCCGGCTCCAGCGACTTGAGCATGTAGCCGGTCGGGCCGCCGCCGATCACCCGTGTGCCGGCCACCAGGTACGGAGTCCCGTGCATGACGATCCGCTGCCAGTACAGGTGGTAGGGCGCCTTGTTGGCCGAGGAGAGCGGCTGCTGCCTGTTCACCGCGGTGCGCAGCGAGGCGGGCACGTCCTCCAGCGAGAAGCCGTTCAGCCCGCCGGAGTTGCCGTACAGCGTCCTGCCGTTCGCGTCCTGGCCGACCAGCAGCACGCTGAAGCGCTGGCTGCTGCCGGCCATCTGCCCGGCGGTGTGCTGGAGTTGGTCCTGCGTGGTGTGCACCGGCAGCGCGCCCGCGCGGTTCTGCACCTCCTGCTGGAAGTCGCGCAGCGCCGCGTCCTGGGCGCGGGTGAGCACCGCCTCGCGGTTGAGCCAGTACGCGATCCCGGACGCCGACACGGCCGCGGTCAGTGCCACCAGCGCGAAGACCACGACCAGCCGCAGGCGCAGACTGGTGAACCGCAGCCGGGACAACGTTCCCCTGCGCTCCGAGGCCCAGCCCCGGAGTCCGCCCCGCTCGTCCGTCACTGAGGCGCGTCCAGGCGGTAACCGACGCCGCGCACGGTACGGATCAGCGTCGGGGACGAGGGCACGTCCTCCACCTTGGCCCGCAGCCGCTGCACACAGGCGTCCACCAGCCGCGAGTCACCGAGGTAGTCGTGCTCCCACACCAGCCGCAGCAGCTGCTGCCGGGACAGCGCCTGCCCGGGCCGGCGGCTCAGCTCCAGCAGCAGTCTCAGCTCGGTCGGGGTCAGCTGGAGGTCCTCGCCGTTCTTCGTCACGGTCATCGCCGCCCGGTCGATGACGAGGCTGCCGAAGGTCGCCGAGTCGTTCGCCTCCCGCTCGCCGCGCCGCAGCACGGCCCGGATCCGGGCGTCCAGCACCCGCCCCTGCACGGGTTTGACCACGTAGTCGTCGGCTCCGGACTCCAGCCCGACCACCACGTCGATGTCGTCGCTGCGCGCGGTGAGCAGAATGATCGGCAGCTGGTCCGTGCGCCGGATGCGCCGGCACACCTCGAACCCGTCGATGCCGGGCAGCATCACGTCCAGCACGATCAGGTCCGGCCGCTGCTCGCGCAGCAGCTTCAGACCGTCCTCACCGCTGGCAGCGGTGGCCACCCGGTGTCCCTGGCGCGTCAGTGAGAGCTCCAGGGCCGTTCGGATGGCGTCGTCGTCCTCGATCAGCAACAGGGAAGGCACGAACCTCATTCTGGCCCATGCCGGGTCGGTGTTTCGACACCCGTACGGCGACCTGCGCCCGGTAACGGCCTCCGTACCCCTGTGACAGGTCTGTGACAGTCGGCGGACATGGCCATGAAGTGGCCACGGCAAGATTTTCGGCACGGGGCAAGAAGCAGGACGGAACACCGGAACTCCACGACGGGGGGCGCGAATGAACACACTGCACAGCACCAGCCACAGCGCAGTGGTCACGCGTCTGCACGACGTGGCCCGGTCTTCGGAGAAGTCCGGTGCCGTGAGCGGGCGGGGGTGCGCTCGCGGCACCGGGCGTCAGCACGCCGCGCATGCGCAGCAGGGGCCTCAGCCCCGCATGACGGTGGTTGACGCTCACACGGGGGAAACACACGGGGGAACCGCGTACGGGGAGGGTCCGGGGGAGCGCCGCGCACTGTCGGAGGCCGTGGACGCCGAAGCGGCGTTCACCGCCTACGTCCAGGAGCGCCGCGCCTCCCTGTACGCAACCGCCTACCACCTCACCGGTGACCGCTTCGAGGCCGAGGACCTGCTGCAGAGCGCGCTGTTCTCGACCTACCGGGCGTGGGACCGGATCAGTGACAAGGCGGCCGTCGGCGGATACCTCCGCCGCACCATGACCAACCTGCACATCAGCGCCTGGCGGCGCCGCAAGCTCAACGAGTACCCGACCGAGGAACTGCCGGAGACGCCCGGCGACACGGACGCCATGCGCGGCACCGAGCTGCGTACGGTCCTGTGGCAGGCGCTGGCCCGGCTGCCCGAACTCCAGCGCACCATGCTGGTCCTGCGTTACTACGAGGGCCGTACGGACCCGGAGATCGCGGACATCCTCGGCATAAGCGTCGGCACGGTGAAGTCCAGCATCTGGCGGTCCCTGCGCCGGCTGCGCGAGGACGAGGTCCTCAGCATCGGCCGTGACCGTGAGGAGTCCTTCGGCGAGCTCGTCGCCTGAGCCGACCGAAGGGCAGCGGGGGGAAACGGGGGGAAACGGGGGAAGGGGAGAACGGGGGGAACAACGGGGGAGGGAAAAAGACGGGGGAACCGGGGGAACAACGGGGACTCGGGGGATGGGGGAATCCCTGGGGACACGGGGGAACACGGGGGAGTGTGGGGGAGCACCAAGGAAGCGGGACTGGAGGACCGGGGGGTCTGTCCAGTCCCGCTTTCGCGTGCGCAGGCGCCTTGACGCGAGAGAGGCGCTCCGAGGCACGTACGACGACGGGGGTGTACGGGGCGCGCGTGGTCGCGTACAAGGCGCGTAGGCGCGTACGAGGTGTGTACTTCCCTGTGCCGTACGCCGGTTACGCGGCCGTCCGTGTCTGCGCCTGCCGACCCGCCGCCGCGGCGGCCAGCCGGCCCAGGGCCTCGTCCCGGTCGCAGGCGTGGGCGCCCAGCGCGACCTGGCGGGCCACGATCGACCGCTCGGCGCGCATCAGCCGCCAGCCCCGGCGCAGCAGGAACGGGACCGACTTGCGGCCCTCCTTCAGATCCCGGAGGAAGCGCCGCCGGAAGGTCCTGACCGGTCCGCGGTTCAGGCACAGCGCGTCGGCCAGGACACCGAGTTCCCGGCAGCGCCCCACGATCTCGGCGGCGAAGACGCCCTCCGCGATGAACAGCGGGGTGCGGCCGATGTGCAGCGTGTCCTCACCGGTGCGGGCGCTCAGCGAGATGTCGTACACCGGCACGTCCGTGGTGCCCGTCGCGCACAGCCGGCTGATCGCCGCGACCGCGACGTCCGCGTCCCACGAGCCGGGGTGGTCCCAGTCGATGTCCGAACTCCCCGCCACCAGCGGCAGGGTCGGGTCACCGGCCTCCTTGTAGAAGTCGTCGAGGCGCAGCACGGGCAGTCCGGAGCGGGCGGCTACCAGGGACTTGCCCGAGCCCGAGGGGCCGCACAGCAGCACGACACGGGCGGGTGACGGGGGATGAAGGCTCACGGAACACCAGTTTGACGCATGGTGGCCCGCCTGCCGACCCCGCGGGTCGGCTTTGGAACGTGGGTTACGTCTCAACTACCCTGTGCGCTGTTTCCGTTACCCACCGCATCCGTAAGGCGGCACCAGTCATGGCTCGACACGCGTCCTCCCCCCGCTCCACTGCCCGGCGCGTCCTGGTCGCCGTCGCGACCGCCGGGGCCGCCCTGGGTGTGGGCGCGACAACGGCCTCGGCGGACATCCTCCCGGGCGGGGGCGAGGGCCGCCTGCTCGGCTCCCTCGGCAGGGCCGACCCGCAGACGGGCGTGCAGGCACTGACCGGCACCGTCGGCCACACCACCGGAACGGTCACGGCCCTCAAGCCCAACCCCCTGGCGGGCACCGGCGTCGACCCGCTCGACAACGGCGTCGGCACCCAGCTCGCCGACTTCCGCCCGGTCGGTTCGAAGATGCTCACGGGCCCGGTGGCCCAGGCCCCGTCGGTGGGTGCCGTGCCGGTCGTCGGGCAGGTGCTCGGGTCGGTGCGCTGACGCGCGCACGCGGAGAGCCGCGCCTCCCCCGGACGGAGGGGAGACGCGGCTCTCGGCTGTGCGGGCCGCCGCGGTGCGGCGCCCCGGGCGGCTCAGTACGACGAGCCGGAGGCGCCCAGCGAGCCCGTCGGGTGCCAGACCGTCTTGGTCTCCAGGAAGGCCGTCATACGGTCGATGCCCGGCGTCGCGAAGTAATCCACAGGCTGTGGACGAAGGACGCGCTTGAGGTTGTCCGCCGCCGCGACCTCCAGCTCCTTCGCCAGCTCGGCGCCGGCGCCCGCGAGGTCGATCGCGTTGACGTCCTGGTGTGCGGCGAGCGGCGTGGCGATCTCCGCCGTACCGCCGGACAGGACGTTCACGACACCGCCCGGCAGGTCGGAGGTGGCCAGCACCTCGCCGAGGGAGAGCGCGGGGAGCGGGTGCTTCTCGCTCGCGACCACCACCGCCGTGTTGCCCGTCGCGATCACCGGGGCGATCACCGAGACCAGGCCCAGGAACGACGACTCCTGCGGGGCCAGGACGGTCACCACGCCCGTCGGCTCGGGGGAGGAGAGGTTGAAGTACGGGCCCGCGACCGGGTTGCCGCCGCCCACCACCTGGGCGATCTTGTCGGTCCAGCCCGCGTACCAGACCCAGCGGTCGATCGCCGCGTCGACCTGCGCGGCCGCCTTGACCTTGGACAGGCCCTCGGCCTCGGCGACCTCGCGGACGAACTGCTCGCGGCGGCCCTCCAGCATCTCCGCGACGCGGTAGAGGATCTGGCCCCGGTTGTACGCGGTCGCGCCGGACCACGCGCCGAACGCCTTGCGCGCGGCGACGACCGCGTCACGGGCGTCCTTGCGGGACGACCGCGGAGCGTTCGCCAGCCAGTTGCCCTTGGAGTCGCTCACCTCGTACACCCGGCCGCTCTCGGAACGCGGGAACTTGCCGCCCACGTACAGCTTGTAGGTCTTGAGGACCGAAAGCCGCGGTTCGGTCGTCGCCCCAGACTTCTCGGACTTCTCAGACATCGAGGTACGCCTCCAGGCCGTGCCGGCCGCCCTCGCGGCCGAAGCCCGACTCCTTGTAGCCGCCGAACGGCGAGGTCGGATCGAACTTGTTGAACGTGTTGGACCAGACGACACCGGCGCGCAGCCTGCTCGCCACCGCCAGGATCCGGGAACCCTTCTCCGTCCAGATGCCCGCCGAGAGCCCGTACGGGGTGTTGTTGGCCTTGGCGACGGCCTCGTCCGGGGTGCGGAAGGTGAGGACGGAGAGCACCGGGCCGAAGATCTCGTCACGGGCGATGGTGTGCGCCTGGGTGACACCGGTGAACAGCGTCGGGGCGAACCAGTAGCCGCTCTCGGGCAGTTCGCAGGCGGGCGACCAGCGCTCGGCACCCTCCGCCTCGCCCTGGTCGGCGAGCGTGGTGATCCGGGCCAGCTGCTCGGCGGAGTTGATCGCGCCGATGTCGGTGTTCTTGTCGAGCGGATCGCCCAGACGCAGGGTGGAGAGCCTGCGCTTGAGGGAGTCCAGCAGCTCGTCGTGGATCGACTCCTGCACCAGCAGGCGCGAGCCCGCGCAGCAGACCTGGCCCTGGTTGAAGAAGATGCCGTTCACGATGCCCTCGACGGCCTGGTCGATCGGCGCGTCGTCGAAGACGATGTTGGCGCCCTTGCCGCCCAGTTCGAGGGTGAGCTTCTTGTCCGTGCCCGCGACCGTGCGCGCGATCGCCTTGCCGACGGCCGTGGAGCCGGTGAAGGCGACCTTGTTCACGTCCGGGTGCGCGACCAGCGCGGCGCCCGCGTCGCCGTAGCCGGGAAGGATGTTGACGACACCCTTCGGCAGGCCCGCCTGGCGGCAGATGTCCGCGAAGAACAGCGCGGAGAGCGGGGTGGTCTCGGCGGGCTTGAGCACGACCGTGTTGCCGGTCGCCAGCGCCGGGGCGATCTTCCACGCCAGCATCAGCAGCGGGAAGTTCCACGGGATGACCTGGCCGGCCACGCCCAGCGGCTTCGGGGACGGTCCGAAGCCCGCGTGGCCGAGCTTGTCCGCCCAGCCGGCGTAGTAGAAGAAGTGCGCGGCCACCAGGGGCAGGTCCGCGTCCCTGGTCTCCCGGATCGGCTTGCCGTTGTCCAGCGTCTCCAGGACCGCCAGCTCACGGCTGCGCTCCTGGACGATGCGGGCGATGCGGAACAGGTACTTGGCGCGCTCGGAGCCGGGCAGCGCCGACCACTTCACGAAGGCCTTGCGGGCCGCCTTGACCGCGCGGTCCACGTCCGCCTCGCCGGCCTGGGCGACCTCGGACAGCACCTCCTCCGTGCTGGGGGAGACCGTCTTGAAGACCTTGCCGTCGGCGGCCTCGGTGAACTCGCCGTCGACGAACAGGCCGTAGGACGGCGCGATGTCGACGACCGACCGGGACTCGGGAGCCGGTGCGTAGGCGAAGGGGGAAAGCGGGTTTTCCGTGTTCATGGGGCTCAGTCCACCGTCACGTAGTCGGGGCCGGAGTAGCGGCCGGTGGCCAGCTTCTGGCGCTGCATCAGCAGGTCGTTCAGGAGCGAGGAGGCGCCGAAGCGGAACCAGTGGTTGTCCAGCCAGTCCCCGCCGGCGGTCTCGTTGACCAGGACCAGGAACTTGATCGCGTCCTTGGAGGTGCGGATGCCGCCGGCCGGCTTCACGCCCACCTGCACGCCGGTCTGCGCCCGGAAGTCACGGACGGCCTCCAGCATGAGCAGCGTGTTGGCCGGGGTGGCGTTGACGGCGACCTTGCCGGTGGAGGTCTTGATGAAGTCGGCGCCCGCCAGCATGCCGAGCCAGCTCGCGCGGCGGATGTTGTCGTACGTCGACAGCTCGCCGGTCTCGAAGATGACCTTCAGGCGGGCGCTCGAACCGCAGGCCTCCTTCACGGCGGCGATCTCGTCGTACACCTTGAGGTACTTGCCGGCGAGGAACGCCCCGCGGTCGATGACCATGTCGATCTCGTCGGCGCCCGCGGCGACCGCCGCGCGCACGTCCGCCAGCTTGATGTCCAGCGGCGCCCGGCCGGCCGGGAAGGCGGTGGCGACCGAGGCGACCTTCACGGCCGAGCCGGCCACGGCCTCCTTCGCGGTGGCCACCATGTCGGGGTACACGCAGACCGCGGCCGTGGCGGGGGCCGTACGGTCCGTCGGGTCGGGGTGGACCGCCTTGGCGCCGAGCGCCCGGACCTTGCCCGGGGTGTCCGCGCCTTCCAGCGTCGTCAGGTCGACCATCGAGATGGCGAGGTCGATCGCGTACGCCTTCGCGGTGGTCTTGATGGAACGGGTGCCGAGCGAGGCGGCGCGCGCCTCCAGGCCGACCGCGTCGACGCCGGGCAGCCCGTGCAGGAAGCGGCGCAGCGTGCTGTCGGACGCGGTGACGTCAGCGAGAGGGGGTGCAGTGGTGGGCATGGTCACCAGGCGAGCATATCTACGCGCGTAGCGGCTGTACACCCCTTGAGTCCAGATTGTGCCTCCGGCCATATTCCGCCGGGTGCTGGTCTCCGTGCTCGCTCCGCGCTACCGCACCGCGGATGAGGGCACCCGCGGACGTCGGGCACAATCGGGGCCATGACGACGCCCGAGCACGAACCCCCCGCGCCGCAGCCCTCCGCCTCCGAGTTCCAGGACCGGGTCCACCGGTCGTCCGCGGGCATCGCGGGCGGTGTCCTGCTGCTCGCCATCATCCTGTGGCTGGGCATCGACGCGCTGGTCACCGGCCAGGGCCGCACCCCGTGGCTGGCGCTCGCCGGGATGATCCTCGCGGTGCCGCTCGTGGTCGCCTTCACCGTGCGGCCCGCCGTGTACGCCAACGCCGACCGGCTGCGCGTCCGCAACCCCTTCCGCGTGATCGTGCTGCCCTGGGGGCAGGTCTCCGGCCTGCGCTCCGGCTACTCCAACGAGGTGTTCGACAAGGCGGGCACCAAGTACCAGCTGTGGGCGCTGCCCGTGTCGCTGCGGGCGCGCAAGCGGGCCGCCCGCCGGCAGGCGAGGGCCACCGTCGCGACCGCACGCGCGACGGGTGGCACCAGTGCCGGCGGCGCCGGTGACACCGCCGCGGACCGCGATCCCATCCGGACGGACACCGACCAGTTCATGAACGACCTGCGCGAGGTCCAGGAGGCCCGCGAGCACGCCGAGTCCGCCCAGGGCGAGGTGACGGTCCGCTGGGCGTACGAGATCGTGGGTCCGGCGCTGGCCGGTGCGGTGGTGCTGGCGGTTCTGATCGCGGTGGGGTGACGCGGGCGCGGCGGCGTCACATCGCGTGACCTTCGGAACGGAACGGGTGCCCTCCGAGTGGGGCACCCGTTCCGTTCCGGTTCCGTCTTCGTACGGGTCAGATGCCCGCCGCCGCCGACAGGTCCCGCTTGATCGACGCCAGCAGGGCGTCGGCCCTGCCGCGGGCCGCCGGGAGGTCGGCGTGGGTGCCGACCGGGATCACGACCTCCAGGTAGCACTTCAGCTTGGGCTCCGTGCCGCTGGGGCGGACGATGACGCGGGCGCCGTCGAGGGTGTAGCGCAGGCCGTCCGTGGGCGGCAGCCGGTCCGTGCCCCGGGTGAGGTCCTCGGAACGGGTGACCGGCAGGCCCGCGAGCGCGGTCGGGGGCTGCTCGCGCAGGCGCCGCATCGCGTCGGCGATCAGCGAGAGGTCCTTGACGCGGACCGAGAGCTGGTCGGTGGCGTGCAGGCCGTGCTCGACGGCGAGGTCGTCCAGGAGGTCCAGCAGGGTGCGGCCCTCCTCCTTGAGCCGGGACGCCAGTTCGGTGATCAGGAGGGCGGCGGTGATGCCGTCCTTGTCGCGCACGCCGTCGGGGTCGACGCAGTAGCCGAGGGCCTCCTCGTAGCCGTAGCGCAGACCCTCCACGCGGGCGATCCACTTGAAGCCGGTGAGCGTCTCCTCGTGGGGCAGGCCCGCCTTCCCGGCGATGCGTCCGAGGAGGGAGGAGGAGACGATCGACTCCGCGAAGGTGCCGGTCACGCCGCGGGAGACCAGGTGGGCGGCGAGCAGGGCGCCCACCTCGTCGCCGCGCAGCATGCGCCAGTCGGTGCCGTGCCCGACGGCCACCGCGCAGCGGTCGGCGTCGGGGTCGTTGGCGATGATCAGGTCGGGGCCGGTCGCGCGGGCCCGGGCGAACGCCAGGTCCATCGCGCCGGGCTCCTCCGGGTTGGGGAAGGCGACGGTCGGGAAGTCCGGGTCCGGCTCGGCCTGCTCGGCGACCAGGTCCGGGGCCGGGAAGCCGGCCCGGGCGAACGCGGCGAGGAGGGTGTCCTTGCCGACGCCGTGCATCGCCGTGTAGACGGTGCGGGCCGTGCGCGGCGAGCCGGGGGCGAGGACCGCGTCCGTACGGGCCAGGTAGGCCTCCAGGACGGAGTCGTCGAGGATGTCCCAGCCGGAGTCGGGGCGGGGCACCGCGGTGAGCGTGGTGATCGCGTCGATCTCGGCGGCGATTCCGGCGTCCGCCGGGGGCACGATCTGGGAGCCGTCGCCCAGGTAGACCTTGTAGCCGTTGTCGCGGGGCGGGTTGTGGCTGGCGGTGACCTCCACACCGGCGACCGCGCCGAGGTGCCTGATGGCGAAGGCGAGGACCGGGGTGGGGAGGGGGCGGGGGAGCACGGCGGCGCGCAGTCCGGCGCCCGTCATGACGGCGGCGGTGTCGCGGGCGAAGTCGGCGGACTTGTGCCGGGCGTCGTAGCCGATGACGACGAGGCCGGCGTTCTCGTCCCCGTGGGCGGTCCCGTTCTTCTTCAGGTACGCGGCGAGGCCTGCGGCGGCGCGGATGACGACGGAGCGGTTCATGCGCATGGGCCCGGCGCCGAGTTCGCCGCGCAGGCCGGCGGTGCCGAACTGGAGCGTGCCGGCGAAGCGGGCCGTCAGCTCCTCGGTGTTCTCGGCGGTCGGGGCTTCGAGGAGCCGGGCGAGTTCGTCCCGGGTGTCGGCGTCGGGGTCCTCGGCCAGCCACGCCTTGGCCCGTGCGATGAGGTCGTCGTGCACGTTGGGGTCAGCCTCTCGTGAGTTTGTCGGCCTGGGCCGTCTGCCTCCGGCGGGTGGGTGCCGGGGCACCTGGGATGCGTTGGGGGGCGGAGCCGTGGGGCGCCTCCGGCCGCCGCGCGCGAGCGTACTGCCCGGAGTTCCGGGGCCGTGCCGGGCGGAGAGCGCCGGGCGGAGCCGAAGTGCGCGGCAGGGGCCGCCGGCGCGCCCCACGGCCCCTTCCGCGGTCCGGCGGCTCCCCCTTCACGGGTGCCGCCGGGCGTTCGGCGTGCCGCGGTGTGCCGGGGTCTACAGGCGGCCCAGCACCTGGGTGAGCAGGGATCCCATGCGGGTGGCGCTGTCGCGGCCCGCCTGGAGGACCTCCTCGTGGTTGAGGGGCTCGCCGGTCATGCCCGCGGCGAGGTTGGTCACCAGGGAGATGCCGAGGACCTCCGCGCCCGCCTCACGGGCGGCGATCGCCTCCAGGACGGTGGACATGCCGACCAGGTCCGCGCCGATGGTGCGGGCCATGCGGATCTCCGCCGGCGTCTCGTAGTGCGGGCCGGGGAACTGGGCGTAGACGCCCTCCTCGAGGGTGGGGTCGACCTCCTTGCACAGGGCGCGCAGGCGCGGCGAGTACAGGTCGGTGAGGTCGACGAAGTTGGCGCCGACGATCGGCGAGGTCGCCGTCAGGTTGAGGTGGTCGCTGATCAGCACCGGCTGGCCGGGGCGCATGCCCTCGCGCAGACCGCCGCAGCCGTTGGTGAGCACGATCGTCTTGCAGCCGGCCGAGACGGCGGTGCGCACACCGTGGGCCACGGCGGCCACGCCCCGGCCCTCGTAGTAGTGGGTGCGGCCCAGGAACACCAGCGCGCGTCTGTCCCCGATGGCGTACGAGCGGATCTTGCCGCCGTGGCCCTCCACCGCGGGCGGCGGGAATCCGGGCAGCTCGGTGACCTGGAACTCGGCGTCGGGGGCCCCCAGGGCGTCGACGGCCGGTGCCCAGCCGGACCCCATCACGAGGGCGACGTCGTGGGACTCGGCACCGGTGAGTTCGCGCAGGCGCGCGGCGGCGGCGTCGGCGGCGGCGTACGGATCGCCCTGGATGTCGTCCGGAAGAAGAGATGCGTTCACGCGGATGAGCGTAGCCGGTATTCGCCTACGCGCGTAGATGTCAGTGGTCACGGCAATGCGATCGTTGTCTTGTCGTTTCCGGCGAGGGGGGCGCCGGAGGGGCCCGCTCGGGCTTTCGCTCAGCTCAGGCCTTCGGGAGCCCCGCGCCGCTCAGCACGGCCGCTTCCGCAGCTCCATCACATAGTCGTGGGGTGCCCCCGCCGACTCCGCCGCGTCCGCGATCTCGCCGAGGTAGCGGGCGGAGGGGAGACCACCCTCGTAGGCGTTGAGGACGTAGACCCAGGCCGGTTCCTCGCCGTCCAGGGTGTGGATGCGCACACGTGCGCGCCGGTAGACGTCCATGCCCACCCCCACCCAGCGGTCCAGGACGTCCTCGTCCATCGGGGCGATGTCGTAGAGGGCCACGAAGACCTGGGAGATCGGATCCTCGACCAGGGTCGCCAGCGCGCCCTCCCAGCCCACCTGCTCGCCGCCGAAGGTCAGCCGCCAGCCGTTCAGCCAGCCCGTGGCACGCAACGGCGAGTGCGGGGCGCGGCTGGACATCAGCCCCGCGTCGAGATTGCCGGCGTATGCGGCATAGAGCGACATGCGTCGAGCGTACGGCAGCCGCGCACCCGCCTCACGGGTCCCAGGCGCAACGGGAGAGCACCGCGTCGACGCCCCGGGGCCGTAGCACCTTGAACGGTGCGGGACAATGGAGTACGTGACTCGGATCGTGATCATCGGTGGTGGACCCGGCGGCTACGAAGCAGCGCTGGTGGCGGCGCAGCTCGGCGCGGAGGTGACCGTCGTCGACTGCGACGGTCTGGGCGGAGCGTCGGTGCTGACCGACTGCGTGCCGTCGAAGACCCTTATCGCTACGGCCGAGGTGATGACCACCTTCGACTCCTCGTACGAGGAACTGGGGATCATCGTCGCCGACACCTCCTCAGACGGCGGCCCCGCCCAGGACCTCCCGGCGGACCAGGCCGGCCGGGTGGTGGGCGTCGACCTGGGGAAGGTCAACCGCCGGGTGAAGCGGCTGGCGCTCGCCCAGTCCCACGACATCACCGCCTCCGTGACGCGGGCCGGCGCCCGGGTCGTGCGCGGGCACGGCCGGCTGGAGGGCATGCAGGCGCTCGACGGGTCGCGCACGGTCGTCGTCAGGGCCGCCGACGGGAGCGAGGAGAGGCTCACCGCGGACGCCGTGCTGATCGCGACCGGCGGCCACCCGCGCGAGCTGCCCGACGCCCAGCCGGACGGCGAGCGGATCCTCAACTGGACCCAGGTCTACGACCTCACCGAGCTGCCCGAGGAACTCATCGTGGTCGGCTCGGGCGTCACCGGTGCCGAGTTCGCGGGCGCCTACCAGGCACTCGGCTCGAAGGTCACGCTGGTGTCCTCCCGCGACCGCGTGCTGCCGGGTGAGGACCCGGACGCGGCCGCGGTCCTGGAGGACGTCTTCCGCCGCCGCGGCATGAACGTCATGGCGCGCTCGCGGGCCGCCGCGGCCAAGCGGGTCGGGGACCGTGTGGAGGTGACGCTGGCGGACGGCCGGGTCATCACGGGCAGCCACTGCCTGATGGCCGTCGGCGCCATCCCCAACAGCGCCGGGCTCGGCCTGGAGGAGGCCGGCGTCAAACTGCGCGAGTCCGGTCACATCTGGACCGACAAGGTGTCGAGGACGACGGCTCCGGGCGTGTACGCGGCCGGCGACGTGACCGGAGTCTTCGCGCTGGCGTCGGTGGCGGCGATGCAGGGACGCATCGCGATGTACCACTTCCTGGGCGACGCGGTGGCCCCGCTGAACCTGAAGACGGTCTCCTCCAACGTCTTCACCGACCCCGAGATCGCCACCGTCGGCTACACCCAGGCCGACGTGGACGCCGGCAAGATCGACGCCCGCTGCGTGAAGCTGCCGCTGCTGCGCAACCCGCGCGCCAAGATGCAGGGCATCCGGGACGGCTTCGTCAAGATCTTCTGCCGTCCGGGCACGGGGATCGTGGTCGGCGGCGTGGTCGTCGCCCCGCGCGCCTCGGAACTGATCCACCCCATCTCGATCGCCGTCGACAACAACCTGACGGTCGAACAGATCGCGAACGCCTTCACCGTGTACCCCTCGCTGTCGGGGTCGATCGCGGAGGTGGCACGGCAGTTGCACACGCGCAAGGCGACGGCCGAGGCCTAGGGTCTCTCAGGCGGGTCCGGCGTCCGGGTCGACTCCCCGCCGGTCACGGGGAGTTGCGGACCATGCCGGTGGCACGGGCAGGGGGACCAGGCCCTATACCACTTCGCACCCTGCCCTGCGAACAACTTCTGCTATTCGGCGCAAACTGCTGAAAGCAGACGGTCGCTGGGGTTACTGTCAGTTTCGTGTTCGCTGCTGAACGTCGCCAATTGATCCTCGAAATGGTGCGAGCGAACGGTGCCGTGTCGCTCCGTGAACTCGCCCGCGTCGTCCAGACCTCCGAAGTGACCGTACGGCGGGACGTGCGGGCGCTGGAGGCCGAAGGACTCCTCGACCGCCGGCACGGCGGTGCGGTACTCCCGGGTGGGTTCACCCGGGAGTCCGGCTTCCCGCAGAAGTCGCACCTCGCGACCGCGGAGAAGACGGCCATCGCCGACCTCGCCGCGAGCCTCGTCGAAGAGGGCGAGGCGATCGTCGTGGGCGCGGGTACCACCACTCAGGAGCTCGCCCGCCGGCTCGCCCGGGTTCCCGGCCTGACCGTCGTCACCAACTCCCTGCTGGTCGCCCAGGCGTTGGCCCATGCCAACCGCGTGGAGGTCGTGATGACCGGCGGCACGCTGCGCGGCTCCAACTACGCGCTCGTCGGGTCGGGGGCGGAGCAGTCGCTGCACGGGCTGCGGGTGTCCAAGGCCTTCCTGTCGGGGAGCGGGCTGACGGCCGAACGGGGCCTGTCCACCTCCAACATGCTGTCGGCGTCCGTCGACCGGGCCCTGGTGCAGGCCGCCGCGGAGGTGGTGGTCCTCGCCGACCACACCAAGCTCGGTACGGACACGATGTTCCAGACCGTCCCGACCGATCTCATCACCCGCCTGGTGACGGACGAGCCCCCGGCCCACGACGACCGCGCGGCCACCGAGCTCCAGGCCCTCGCCGACCAGGGCGTCCAGATCGCCGTGGCCGGCGCGACGGGAAACCCGGTGGCGGACCAGCCCCCGCCCCGCGACCGTCGCCGTGAGGTCCCGCTCCCGGGTCCCCGCCGCACCCCGCCGCCGAGCGCGAACCTCCGCCCGGCGTCCCTGGGCGGGGAACAGCCGAACGGCACGGAACGCCCGGCCGCACGGGTGGCGGACCTCCGGAGGCGATGAAGGCCTCCGGACCGGCCTCGGGACTTTCGGGCCGTCCTTGGGGAGGACTTCCGACAGTCCTCGGGAAGGGCTTCCGGCCGTCCTCGGGAAGGCCTCCGACAGTCCTCGGGAAGGCCTCCGACCGCCCTGCGGAAAGCACGGCGCCCGGCGGGCCGCTCTCGCGGCTCGCCGGGCGCCTGTGGGTGCGGGTGCTCCGGGGGCTCAGTCCTTGATCTCGCAGATGACGGCGCCGGAGGTGATGGAGGCGCCGACGTCGGCCGACAGGCCCTTGATGGTGCCGCTGCGGTGGGCGTTGAGAGGCTGCTCCATCTTCATGGCCTCCAGGACGACGACCAGGTCGCCCTCCTTGACCTCCTGGCCCTCCTTGACGGCGACCTTGACGATGGTGCCCTGCATCGGGGAGGCGAGGGTGTCGCCGGAGGCGACGGGGCCGGACTTCTTCGCGGCGCGGCGCTTGGGCTTGGCGCCCGCGGCGAGGCCGGTGCGGGCCAGGGACATGCCCAGCGAGGTGGGCAGGGAGACCTCCAGGCGCTTGCCGCCGACCTCGACGACGACGGTCTCGCGACCCGTCTCCTCGTCCCCCTCCGCGCTGTCGGCGGTGGCGGTGAAGGGCTTGATCTCGTTGACGAACTCGGTCTCGATCCAGCGGGTGTGGACCGTGAACGGGTCGGTGGAGCCGGTCAGTTCGGGGGCGAACGCCGGGTCGGTGACCACCGCGCGGTGGAAGGGGATCGCGGTGGCCATGCCCTCGACCTGGAACTCCTCCAGGGCACGGGCGGCCCGCTGGAGGGCCTCCTTGCGGGTGCGGCCGGTCACGATCAGCTTGGCCAGCAGGGAGTCCCAGGCCGGGCCGATGACGCTGCCGGACTCGACGCCCGCGTCCAGGCGGACGCCGGGGCCGGACGGCGGGGCGAAGTTCGTCACGGTGCCGGGGGCGGGCAGGAAGCCCCGGCCCGGGTCCTCGCCGTTGATGCGGAACTCGAAGGAGTGGCCGCGCAGCGGCGGGTCGTCGTAGCCGAGTTCCTCGCCGTCGGCGATGCGGAACATCTCGCGGACCAGGTCGATGCCGGCGACCTCTTCGGTGACCGGGTGCTCGACCTGGAGGCGGGTGTTGACCTCCAGGAAGGAGATCGTGCCGTCCTGGCCGACCAGGAACTCACAGGTGCCGGCGCCGACGTAGCCGGCCTCCGACAGGATCGCCTTGGAGGCGCGGTACAGCTCGGTGACCTGCTCGTCGGACAGGAACGGCGCCGGGGCCTCCTCGACCAGCTTCTGGTGGCGGCGCTGGAGGGAGCAGTCACGGGTGGAGACGACGACCACGTTGCCGTGCTGGTCGGCCAGGCACTGGGTCTCCACGTGCCGCGGCCGGTCCAGGTAGCGCTCGACGAAGCACTCGCCGCGGCCGAAGGCGGCCACGGCCTCGCGCACCGCGGACTCGTACAGCTCGGGGACCTCGTCCAGGGTGCGGGCGACCTTCAGGCCGCGCCCGCCGCCGCCGAAGGCGGCCTTGATGGCGATCGGCAGGCCGTGCTCCTCGGCGAAGGCCACGACCTCCTCGGCACCGGAGACGGGGTCGGGGGTGCCGGCCACCAGCGGCGCGCCGGCGCGCTGGGCGATGTGCCGGGCCGCGACCTTGTCGCCCAGGTCGCGGATGGCCTGCGGCGGCGGGCCGATCCAGACCAGGTCCGCGTCCAGTACGGCCTGGGCGAAGTCGGCGTTCTCCGAGAGGAAGCCGTACCCGGGATGGATCGCGTCCGCGCCGGACTCCTTCGCGGCCTTCAGTACCTTGTCGATGTCCAGGTAGCTGGTGGCCGGGGTGTCACCGCCCAGGGCGAACGCCTCATCCGCGGCGCGGACATGCAGAGCGTCCCGGTCCGGGTCGGCGTAGACGGCCACGCTCGCGATACCGGCGTCCCGGCAGGCCCGGGCAACGCGGACAGCGATTTCGCCACGGTTGGCGATGAGCACCTTGCGCACGATTGAGGCTCCCTCCTTGAAACAAGCCGAGTTTAGGGACTGCCGACACGGCACTTCGACCCGTCCCCGATGGTGAGCTTGCCCACACGGAGCGTGATTCGAGGCGCGCTCGACCTGCGAAATCCCTTGTCGCATCGCTGTACGCAGGACTCCTCCGGAAAACCCTAGCCCTCCCATGTGGCCAAGGTCTCTGTGAGGGCGTGCTGCGACGCACTTCGTTTCTTTGTGGAGTCCCTACGAATGGCCCAACGATTCTTTGCCGGTGACAGAACCCTTGTCCCCGGGTTTACCCGTTAGTAACGTTCACGATGTCTCGGCGGTACTCGCGGTAACAGGGCTCCGGACGGAGCGGCAGTCGGAAGTGGGTGGGACCGGTGGTGCGCAGACCGGTGGCGTGGGTGGTGGCGGTCGTGCTCTTCGCCGAGGCCTTGGGCGTGGTGGCGCTGAACTGGTTCCTCGGCGAGGTCGTGCACCGGCAGAGGATGTCCCTGGCCGGCCTGGATCCGAACGTGATGGCGAACTCGTCGAAGGCCGGCGGTCTGGTCTTCGGTCTCTACTTCGCTCTGTGCGGGCTGGTCGCCCTGCTCGTGGCGGTACGGGGCCGCCGCCCGGCCGGCCTCGGACGCGTCCTGCTGATCAGCGCGGCCGTGGTGCACGGGCTGCTGGGCGCGTTCGCCTGGGGGCTGGTGGGCCGGCGGGGGTTCCTGTTCATGGTGCTGGTGCTCGGGCTCATCGTGCTGCTGCTGATGACGTACGACCGCGAGGAGGGACCGGCCGGTGAGGTGCCGGGCGGCCCCCGGGACGCGGGCGGTCCCGGGGCCGAGAACACTCCCGGGCCTGCGGGCGAGACGGGTCACGGGGGCGAGACGGATCACGGGGGCGAGACGGGTCACGGGAGCGAGGCGCCCGGACCTCTCACCCCTCCGGCCGAGGCCCGCACTCCCTGATCAGTCCTCGGCCGGCGCCCACAACTCGGTGATACCCACGCCGAGTTCGGCCAGCAGACGGCGGACCAGGGGCAGGCTGATGCCGATGACGTTGCCGTGGTCGCCGTCGATGCCGTCGATGAACGGCGCCGAGCGGCCGTCCAGGGTGAAGGCGCCGGCCACGTACAGCGGCTCGCCCGAGGCGACGTACGCGGCGATCTCCTCGTCCGACGGCTCGCCGAAGCGGACCACGGTGGAGGCGGTGGCCGAGGCATGCCGGCCGCTCACCGTGTCCCAGACGCAGTGCCCGGTCTGGAGGGTGCCGGCCCGGCCGCGCATCGCCTTCCAGCGGGCGGTGGCCTCCTCGGCGTCGGCGGGCTTGCCCAGGGCGTGGCCGTCCAGGTCGAGCACAGAGTCGCAGCCGATCACCAGTGCGCCCCGGACCTCCGGCCGGGCCGCCACCACGGAGGCCTTCGCCTCGGCGAGCGCGAGTGCCAGTTCTGCGGGGGTGGGCGCGGTGACCGCGTCCTCGTCGACGCCGCTGACGATGACCTCCGGGTCGAGTCCGGCCTGCCGGAGCAGCCCGAGCCGGGCGGGGGACTGGGAGGCGAGCACGAGTCGGCGGCGCGGCTGGTCTGTCATACGGTCAGCGTATCGGCGGCGGCTCCTCCGGCTCACCTCACGCCGATCACGAACATCGCCAGCACCATGGCCAGTGCCATGAGAACGCCCAGACGCCGCAACATGTCCTGCGTGTCACGCAGTTCCTTCGGCGGCTCGTTCTCGGGATCGGACCACAGCATCCTCCGATCGTGCGACCGCGACCACACCGCGCGCCTGAGTACGCGTACTCAACTTGTCCCCCACCGGGCGCTCGCGCGGGCGGGCCGGGGGCGCCGCCGCAAGGACTGAACCGCCCCTGACGGCTGCAGGCCCGCCCCTGGGCCACCGCCCCGACGCCGGCCATACCGGCATCGGCCCCACGGCCGTGGCACGCCGGCTGAGGGCCCTCCTGGGTGGCACAGCGGCCGGAGGGCGGGCGGACAGGCCGGGGACACGGCCCGGTCCCAGGAGCGGAGCCGTGCCCGGGCGCACAGGGAGGCACGGAGGGCCCCCGCCGGGGCAGGGGGGCGCAGCCCAGCCGAGACACGGGGGCGGATCCCAGCCGGGACGCCGTGACGCAGGGGCGGAGCCCAGGGGGCTGGGGCGGGGGCCCCAGGAGGCGGTCACTTGAGCCCTACCGAGTTGGGCAGGCGGGGTGGGCCGAGCGCCGGGGCGGAGCCCCGCCGGGGGTGTGGGGCGGAGTCCCAGGGGACGGTCGCCTGAGCCCTGCTGAGTCGGGCGGGATGGTGGGCCGAGCGCCCGGGGCGGAGCCCCGCCGGGGTCTGGGGCGGGGCTCCGGGGGACGGTCGCCTGAACCCCGCCGAGTCGGGCGGGCGGGTGGGTGGGCAGAGCGCCCTGGGCGGCGGGCGGCGGCCGATCAGCCGGGCCAGTAGGTGCGCGACCAGGCCGTCGGGCTCGGAAGAGGGACGTGCCGGGCGGCGATGCGGGACGGGTCGGACCAGGAGTCTCGGGGGGCCGGCGCGCCGGACGGCGTGGTGGCTGCCGCCGCGGCGCGGGCCCGGACCACCGCCAGGGCGGCGGCGAGCTCCTCCGGGGTCGGATTGCCTCGTACGACCTTGATCACAGCGGCTCCTTACAGGGGGATGTTGCCGTGCTTCTTCGGAGGCAGGGATTCCCGCTTGGTGCGCAGCTGACGCAGGCCGCGCACGAGGTGGGAGCGGGTGTCGGAGGGCTTGATCACCGCGTCGACGTAGCCGCGTTCGGCCGCGACGTAGGGGTTGAGGAGGGCGTCCTCGTACTCCTGGATCAGGCGGGCGCGGGTCGCCTCGGCGTCGCCCTCGGCCTCGGCCTCGGCGATCGTGCGGCGGTGCAGGATGTTGACCGCGCCCTGGGCGCCCATGACGGCGATCTGGGCGGTCGGCCAGGCCAGGTTGAGGTCGGCGCCCAGGTGCTTGGAGCCCATGACGTCGTAGGCACCGCCGAAGGCCTTGCGGGTGATCACGGTGATCAGGGGGACGGTCGCCTCGGCGTAGGCGAAGATCAGCTTGGCTCCGCGGCGGATGATGCCGGTGTGCTCCTGGTCGACGCCGGGGAGGAAGCCGGGCACGTCGACGAAGGTGAGCACGGGCACGTTGAAGGCGTCGCAGGTCCGTACGAAGCGGGCGGCCTTCTCGGAGGCGTCGATGTCCAGGCAGCCGGCGAACTGCATCGGCTGGTTGGCGACGATGCCGACCGGGTGGCCCTCCACCCGCCCGAACCCGGTGAGGATGTTCGGCGCGAACAGCGGCTGGGTCTCGAAGAACTCGGCGTCGTCCAGCACGTGCTCGATCACCGTGTGCATGTCGTACGGCTGGTTCGCGCTGTCCGGGACGACCGAGTCCAGCTCCAGGTCCTCGCCGCTGACCGCCAGGTCGGCCTCCTCGGGGAAGACGGGCGCCTCGGAGAGGTTGTTCGACGGCAGGTACGACAGCAGCTGCTTGACGTACTCGATCGCGTCCTTCTCGTCCCCGGCCATGTGGTGGGCCACGCCGGAGGCGGTGTTGTGGGTGCGGGCGCCGCCCAGCTCCTCGAAGCCGACGTCCTCGCCGGTGACCGTCTTGATGACGTCGGGGCCGGTGATGAACATGTGCGAGGTCTGGTCGACCATGATCGTGAAGTCGGTGATCGCCGGCGAGTAGACCGCGCCGCCCGCACACGGGCCGACGACCAGGCTGATCTGCGGGATCACCCCGGAGGCGTGGGTGTTGCGGCGGAAGATCTCCCCGTACGCGCCGAGGGAGGCGACCCCCTCCTGGATCCGGGCGCCACCCGAGTCGTTGATCCCGATGACCGGGCAGCCGGTCTTCAGGGCGAAGTCCATCACCTTGACGATCTTCTGCCCGTAGACCTCGCCCAGGGCTCCTCCGAAGACGGTGAAGTCCTGCGAGAACACCGCGACCGGGCGGCCGTCGACCATGCCGTAGCCGGTGACGACGCCGTCCCCGTACGGCCGGTTCTGCTCCAGGCCGAAGTTGGTGGAGCGGTGCCGGGCGAACTCGTCCAGCTCGACGAACGAGCCCTCGTCGAGCAGCAGTTCGATCCGCTCGCGAGCCGTCAGCTTCCCCTTGGCGTGCTGCTTCTCCACGGCGCGCTCGGAGCCGGCGTGCGTCGCCGCCAGGACGCGGCGCTGAAGATCCGCGATCTTGCCCGCGGTCGTGTGAATGTCGATCTCTTGGCGCTCTTCCGGCTCGGACATCGGGATCGCGGCTCCCTGCCTGCTCACAAGGGGGGACGGTTACTCATCCGTAGCGTAGTAGGGGGTCCGCCGTTCGGCAGTGCGGCGTTTCCCACACCTAGGGTGGCTTGCATGACGCCCCGAGATGCAGCAGACGACAACCCCGACAACGTGCCGCACGGCAGCCGCTGGTCCGACCTGGACCGCCCGCCCCTGAATGCCGGGGCCCTGCGGCGCGGGCTGGTACGGGCGGACGGGCTGTGGTCCGAGGTGGACGTGGTGCAGAGCACGGGCTCCACGAACACGGACCTGGTGGCCCGCGCCGCCGCCGGGAAGGCGGGCGAGGGTGCCGTCCTGGTCGCCGAGGAGCAGACCTCCGCCCGGGGCCGTCTGGACCGCCGGTGGACGGCCCCGCCCCGCTCCGGGCTGTTCTTCTCGGTGCTGCTGCGGCCCAGCGAGGTGCCGGTGGCCCGCTGGGGCTGGCTGCCGCTGCTCACCGGGGTCGCGGTGGCCACGGGCCTGTCCCGGGCCGCCGGGGTCGATATGGCGCTGAAGTGGCCGAACGACCTGCTGGTGACCGTCGGCGATGAGGAACGCAAGGCCGGCGGCATCCTGGCCGAGCGGGCCGGCGAGGACGCCGTGGTCATCGGCGTCGGGGTCAACGTCACGCTCCGGCAGGAGGAGCTTCCCGTCCCGCGGGCCGGTTCCCTCGCCCTCGCCGGAGCGGTGAGCACCGACCGCGACCCGCTGCTGCGGGCGGTCCTGCGCTCCCTGGAGGACTGGTACGGCCGATGGCGGGCGGCGGGAGGCGATCCGGCCGCGAGCGGTCTCCAGGAGACGTACGCGGCGGGCTGTGCGACGCTCGGGCGGGTGGTCCGGGCGGAACTGCCGGGCGACCGGTCGGTGGTGGGTGAGGCGGTCGCGGTGGACGGCGACGGCCGGCTGGTCATCGCCACGGAGGCAGGGGTGCAGGAGCCGGTCGGCGCGGGCGACATCGTGCATCTGCGCCCCGTGTGAATCGGTGCCGGTCAGCTCCCCCTCGGCGCGACCTGACGGAGTGAGCTGGCGCACACCTGCCGTAGAGTTGAGGCCGGTCGATACCTGACCGTGGCAGATCGGAAGGGCAGCAGGCGTGACCGTCGACGACACGGGCTCCGGCGCGGACGCGGACGGCCGGGAGGAGCCTCCGCCATTCCCGTCCTCGCTCGAGCAGGGGGACTCCGACGCCGCCGAATCCGGCGGACACCCTCTCGCGCTGCGTCTCGAACAGCTCATCCTGGGCGCGGAGCGGCGCTACACCCCGTTCCAGGCGGCCCGCAGCGCCGGTGTCTCCATGGAGCTGGCCTCCCGCTTCTGGCGGGCCATGGGCTTCGCCGACATAGGGCAGGCCAAGGCGCTCACGGAGGCCGACGTACTGGCCCTGCGGCGGCTCGCCGGTCTGGTCGAGGCGGGGCTGCTCAGCGAGGCCATGGCGGTGCAGGTGGCCCGGTCCACCGGGCAGACCACCGCCCGTCTGGCCGAATGGCAGATGGACTCCTTCCTGGAGGGCCTGACCGAGCCGCCCGAGCCCGGCATGACCCGCACCGAGGTCACGTACCCGATCGTCGAGCTGCTGCTGCCCGAGCTGGAGGAGTTCCTGGTCTACGTCTGGCGCCGCCAGCTCGCCGCCTCGGCCGGCCGGGTCGTGCAGGCCGCCGACGACGAGGAGATGGTCGACCGGCGGCTGGCCGTGGGCTTCGCGGACCTCGTCGGCTTCACCCGGCTGACCCGCCGCATGGAGGAGGAGGAGCTCGGCGAGCTGGTCGAGGCGTTCGAGACGACCTCGGCCGACCTCGTGGCCGCGCGCGGCGGCCGGCTCATCAAGACGCTCGGCGACGAGGTGCTGTACGCCGCCGACGACGCCGGTACGGCGGCGGACATCGCGCTGCGGCTGGTCGAGACGATGGCCCACGACGAGACGATGCCGGAGCTGCGGGTGGGCATGGCGTTCGGCACGGTGACCACTCGTATGGGCGATGTGTTCGGCACCACCGTCAACCTCGCCTCCCGGCTCACCTCGATAGCTCCGCGTGACGCCGTCCTGGTGGACAGCGCCTTCGCCGAGGAACTGATCCGCACGGGGGACGCCCCGGCGTCCGAGGCGGAGGCGGCCGAGGCCGCGGCGGCCGCGGAGAAGGAGGGCGAGGAGCCGCCGGTGTACCGGTTCGCCCTTCAGCCGATGTGGCAGCGCCCGGTGCGCGGCCTGGGCGTGGTCGAGCCGTGGCTGCTCACCCGGCGGAACGGCGGGACCCCGTAACCGGCGGTCGCGGCCCGGATCAGCGGCCGGAACCGGCCTCGACGCCGACGCACAGCCCGATGATCGGCAGGCACAGGCCGCCCCCGCCGGAGGGCGGCGCCGGGGGCTGCGTGCTCCGGCTCGGGACCGGTGTGGGGCGCGGGGCCGGTGCCGTGCCGGCGGGCGGCCGTGGTGCCTCGGTGGGCTCCGGATGCTCCGGATGCTCCGGCGGGTCAGTGTCCTCGGGGAGCGCCGCCGTGGGAACGGTCGTGGTCTGCGGGAGCGCCGAGGGTTCCGCGGTGGCCGCCGCCGCGGACGGGGACGCCATCGGTACGGCGCTTCCGTCCGGGACCGGTGCGGTGCTCACCCCGTCCAGGGCGACGGTCGCCGGGGGCGCGGTCGCCGGACCGGACCCGGTCGTGGCGGAGGCGCCGGCGGGGGTTCCGGCGGAGCGGTCCGAGCCGTGGTCCGGGGCCGCGTGGGGTTCGGCCTCCGCGGCGCGCAGGCCGCCCGGCCCGGACTCGGGCGTCAGCCGTACGAGGCTCAGCACACCGGCGGCCACCGCGAGCCCTCCGGCGGCCAGCAGCGCCTTGCGGGGCCGGCGCCTGCGGTGCCGTCCGCGGGCACGGGGGCCCCAGGGCCGCGTCCATGTGCCGGTGGTCTCCTCCGCCGTGGCGTCGGCGCCTATGCCGGTGCTGTCGGCATGATCGCCGTTGTCGTTCTTCTTGCCGTCGTTCTTGTCGCCGTCCTGCCGGACTGTGGCTGTGTGCGTCGTCATCGCCGTCCTCCCCGATGCGCTCGCGCCCCCCGATGCGCCATGGCGGACGCACGTTATGCGCTCTCATAGGGATTCGGTGGGGGTTCGCCGGGGATGTCACTCGAACGGGGTGCCGGGTCTCGACAACGGGGCCGCGCCTGTGCACCGTCCGCCCTTTCCCCGGTGCGGGCCCTGCTGCGATGATCGGGGCTGGTTTCTTGTTAACCCGCGTTAACCAGGAGGGTGTCATGAGTGAGGAGCGGTTCGGCGAGTTCGTGCTGGTGCGGCGGCACGACTACGTCGCGGAGCTCGTCCTGGACCGGCCCAAGGCGATGAACGCCGTGTCCACGGACATGGCCCGGTCGATCGCCGGGGCGTGTGCGGCGCTCGCCGCCGACCCGGACGCGCGTGTGGTCGTCCTGACGTCCTCGCACGAGCGGGCGTTCTGCGTCGGGGCCGACCTGAAGGAGCGCAACTCCTTCAGCGACGCCGACCTGGTGCGCCAGCGCCCGGTCGCGCGCGCGGCGTACACCGGCGTACTGGAGCTGCCGATGCCGACGATCGCCGCGGTGCACGGGTTCGCGCTCGGCGGGGGCTTCGAGCTGGCCCTGTCCTGCGACGTGATCGTGGCCGACCGTACGGCCGTGGTGGGGCTGCCCGAGGTCTCGGTGGGGGTGATCCCCGGTGGCGGCGGTACGCAGCTGCTGCCCCGGCGGGTGGGCGCCGCGCGGGCGGCCGAGCTGATCTTCACGGCGCGTCGGCTGGAGGCGCCGGAGGCGGCCGGGCTGGGTCTCGTGGACCGCCTGGTGGACGAGGGCCGGGACCGCGAGGAGGCCCTGGAGCTGGCCTCCCGGATGGCGGCGAACTCGCCGGTCGGACTGCGCGCCGCCAAGCGTGCCCTGCGACTCGGACACGGCCTCGACCTGCGGGCCGGCCTGGAGGTCGAAGACGCGGCCTGGCGCTCGGTCGCCTTCTCCGCGGACCGCGCGGAGGGAGTGGCAGCCTTCAACGAAAAGCGTCCCCCGCACTGGCCGGGAGAGTAGCCACCCCCTCGCGAGGCCCGCACCCCACGCCGTCCGGAGAAGGCGGGAGCCACCGCCGAGCGCGGACGGCCCGCGGCCCCACGTCCGTCGTTCGCCGTGGCTGCCGGTCCGTGCGACTGCCGTGCCGGCGGGGTTGCGGCTGCCCGGCGCTGTGGTCGGCGGGTGGTGGTGGTGCGGGCCGAGCCGGGGGGCAGCAGTCCCCGCGACTGTCGGCAACCGTGCCGCGCGCCGGCTGGAGGAGGCGCGCGCCGCCACTGGGCCCGGATGGCCCGCGGCCCCGCGCCTGCCGTCCGCCGCGACCGCCGGTCCACGGCGCGGCTCCGCGCCTGCCGTCCGCTGTGACCGCCGGGCCACGTGGCCACCGCGCTCGGCGAGCCGCTCGGCGAGCCACACCTGACCGAGGAGGGGCGCCGTGTCTCGCGCGTCCGGGGGCGCGTGAGCCCGTGTCGGGTCCTGCGGGCCGGGGGGGGCCTCTTACCTGGGGGCGCGGGCCCGTGTCGGGTCCCTTTGGCCCGGGGGCGCGGGCCCGTGTCGGGTCCCCTTTGACCCGGGGGTGTGGGCCCGTGTCGGGTCCCTCTGGCTCAGGGGCGCGGGCCCGTGTGGGGTTGCGGTGACCTGCGGGAGCTGTTTGCGGCGCACTGGCGGGTGGGCCAATGTCTCGATTCATCTGAAACATCCCTAGCCTGGGGTGATGGGCGAGAACAGGCGTCTGGCGGACGTCGTGGCGTTGGCGCAGGGGATGGCCGCGGCACAGACCTCGCGTGAGTCGTGGCGGGCGGCGGCGCTCGGTGCGTGCCGGGCGCTGGAGGGGAGCTTCGCCGCGCTCTCGACGTGGGAGCGCGAGCACGGCCGGCTGCGGGTCCTGGTGAACGTGGGGGACCGGGCACCGGAAGAGGAGGAGTTCCCGGAGAACGAGGCCTACCCGGTGCACCAGTTCCCGGAGATCACCGAGTTCCTGCACGAGCGGTGGGCCTCGGGCGGTGAACCCGACGCCTGGGTGGAGACCGCCGACGGCGCGGCCGCGGGCCACCCCGGCTACAGCCATCAGCGTGTCGCCGCGCTGCGCAGGCGCGGGCGCGGCTGCTGCGTGGTCGCGCCGATCGTGCAGCACGGACGTGCCTGGGGAGAGCTCTACGTCGCCCGTCCGGTCGGCACCCCCCTCTTCGGCCGCTCCGACGCCGACTTCGCCACCGTGCTGGCCGCCGTGGTCGCCGCCGGGCTCGCTCAGAGCGAGCGGCTGGAGGAGGCCCGCAGGCTGGCGTTCACGGACGCGCTGACCGGGCTCGCCAACCGCCGTGCCGTCGACGTGATGCTCGACGAGGCGATCGAGCGCCACCGCGCGGACGGCGTCGTCGTCAGTCTCGTCGTCTGCGACCTCAACGGGCTCAAACAGGTCAACGACACCCTCGGCCACGCCGTCGGCGACCGGCTCCTCGAACGGTTCGGCTCCGTGCTGTCGCTGTGCGGCGCGATGGTGCCCGGCGCCCTCGTGGCACGGCTCGGCGGCGACGAGTTCTGCCTGGTCGCGGTGGGCCCCTCGGCCGACGACGTGATCAAGGCGGCCGACGAGCTGTGCCGGCGCGCGGCCGAGCTGGAGCTGGGCCAGGGTGTCGCCTGCGGGGTGGCCTCGACCGAGCACGCGATCCGGCCGGTACCGTCGGCCCGGCGGCTGTTCCGGCTCGCCGATGCCGCCCAGTACCGGGCGAAGGCGCTGCGCGCCGACCGGCCCGTGGTCGCCGGCCGTGAGGGCGCGCAGGACCCGGTCGTCCGTCTCGTCGACGCGCCCCCGCCCGTGCCGGAGGCCCCCGTGGAGCGGCGCCGCTTCCGCGGCCGCAGGCCCTGAGTGGCGCCGGGTGTTCAGGCGTGTTCGGGCCGCGAGTTGTAAGAGTCACTCCCGGCATCCACTAGTGACATCTTCGCATTCACTGCGTACGCTCCTGAATATGGATATGCATACTGTGGTGGTGGGGACGTCGGGGGTCACCGCGTCCGACGTTCTCGCCGTGGCGCGCGGCGGCGCCCGTATCGAGCTCTCCGACGAGGCGGTGGCGGCCCTCACGGCGGCCCGGGAGATCGTGGACGCGCTGGCGGCCAAGCCCGAGCCCGTCTACGGCGTCAGCACCGGCTTCGGCGCCCTGGCGACCCGGCACATCAGCCAGGAGCTGCGCACCCAGCTCCAGCGCAACATCGTCCGCTCGCACGCCGCCGGCATGGGCCCGCGGGTCGAGCGCGAGGTCGTGCGGGCGCTGATGTTCCTGCGGCTGAAGACCGTGTGTTCCGGGCGCACCGGCGTACGCCCCGAGGTCGCGCAGACCATGGCCGACGTGCTCAACGCCGGCATCACCCCGGTCGTGCACGAGTACGGCTCCCTCGGCTGCTCCGGCGACCTCGCCCCGCTGTCCCACTGCGCCCTCACGCTCATGGGCGAGGGCGACGCGGAGGGCCCCGACGGCGCCGTACGCCCCGCCGCCGAGCTGCTCGCCGAGCACGGCATCCGGCCCGTCGAACTGCGGGAGAAGGAGGGCCTGGCCCTCCTCAACGGCACCGACGGCATGCTCGGCATGCTGATCATGGCCCTCGCCGACCTCGACACCCTGTACAAGTCCGCCGACATCACCGCCGCCCTCAGCCTGGAGGCGCTGCTCGGCACGGACAAGGTCCTCGCCCCCGAGCTGCACGCCATCCGCCCGCACCCGGGACAGGGCGCCTCCGCCGCCAACATGCTGGCCGTGCTCAAGGGCTCCGGCCTCACCGGGCACCACCAGGGCGACGCGCCCCGCGTCCAGGACGCCTACTCCGTGCGGTGCGCCCCGCAGGTCGCCGGCGCCGGCCGGGACACCCTCGCGTACGCCCGGCTGGTCGCCGAGCGGGAACTCGCCTCCGCCGTGGACAACCCCGTCGTCCTGCCCGACGGCCGGGTCGAGTCCAACGGCAACTTCCACGGCGCCCCGGTCGCCTACGTGCTGGACTTCCTCGCCATCGCCGCCGCCGACCTCGGCTCGATCGCCGAGCGCCGTACCGACCGGCTGCTCGACAAGAACCGCAGCCACGGCCTGCCGCCGTTCCTCGCCGACGACGCCGGCGTCGACTCGGGCCTGATGATCGCCCAGTACACGCAGGCCGCGCTGGTCAGCGAGATGAAGCGGCTCGCCGTACCGGCGTCCGCCGACTCCATCCCGTCCTCCGCCATGCAGGAGGACCACGTCTCCATGGGCTGGTCGGCGGCGCGCAAGCTGCGCACGGCCGTCGGCAACCTGAACCGGATCATCGCGATCGAGCTGTACGCCGCCGCGCGCGCCGTTCAGCTGCGCGAGGGCCTGACCCCGGCTCCGGCGAGCCGGGCGGTCATCGACGCGGCCCGCGAGGCGGGGGTGGAGGGACCGGGCCCGGACCGCTTCCTCGCGCCCGACCTCGCCGCCGCGGACGCCTTCGTGGGGGACGGCCGGCTCGTCGCGGCGGCCGAGACCGTCACCGGCCCGCTCCAGTAGGACGGCGGGCCGGGGTCCAAGTCGGGGGAGCGCCGGGCGGGTTCAGAAGCCGAGGCGCTCCCGGCGCACGGAGTAGACCACGAAACCGGCGCCCAGTATGAGGAGCGCGGTGCCGCCGACGACGTACGGAGTGGTGTCGATGCTTCCGGTGTCGGCGAGTTCGGTCCCGCTCCCGGTGGAGGCGTCCTCCTGGGCGCCGGACGTCTCCACCGCCGAGGCGGGCCGCCCCTGTTCCGTGACGTGGGCGGTCGGCGCCGCCGGGTCCGCCCCTCTCGCCGGAGTGCCCACCGACGCGTCCGCGGAGGGGACGAACCACAGGGCGCCCAGCAGGGTGCCCGCGGCGGTGGCGGTCAGCAACGTACGGCGAGCGGATGACACGGAATATCGATCCCCTTGTGGCGCTGGTGAATTGGCCGTGTGGGGCGATGTTAGTGAACGTCGCGGGTCACAGGAAAGTCACGGGAGGTTTGAGCCGTACCCTCCGACCATGAGTACTCCAGAGACTTCACGTTTTGTCCGCCTCAGTGTCGAGCTCGTCCTCGAGATCGAGGACGAGGGCGCCGTCATCGGGGCGGCCCGCAGCCGGATCGCCGAGCACATCGAGGACGGCGAGTTGGACCCCGCGGAGCGGGCGCACGCCGAGGGCGCTGTGACGGAAGACACCGCCGAGGCCCTGGCGTACCTGGTTGATCCGTTCGACCTGGTCGGCGAGGTGCCGGGGGTGGAACTCCAGCAGGCCTCCTGGTCGAGCGAACCCATCGCGTACGACCCGGATTCGCCCGACTGGGAGTTCGGCGAGGATGATGTCGATGAGGAAGCCGAGGAAGTCGAGGAAAACGGGGAAGACGACGAGGACGAAGAGGGCGGGGACGACGAGAAGGCGGGCGGCGCCGGACATTCCGGCTGACGTCGTCCGGATCACATCGGCGACCCCGGCCGCAACCGACGTCCGGGGTTTCGTCGTCTCACGCAACGCGCAGGCCGGGCCGCGTACCGTCCGCTACGGCGGACGTGGCAAGTCCCACATCTCCACGACGTGGGAAATGGGACGAAACGGTCGTAGCGTTGAGGACTCGCGACGGGGGCCTCGAGGGGTTTTGGGACTCGCCAACGATGGAGAAGCGTGTGATGACGAACAGTAAGCGGCGCAAGCGCCTGACGGCCGCGTCCGCACTGCTCGGCGGTGTACTGGTGCTCACGGCCTGTTCCGGCAACAACGACGCGGCCGGCGGCGGTGGCGACACCTCGCAGGCCAAGGCCGACGAGGCCGCGGCCCAGGAGGCGTCGGAGGCCCAGATCAAGATCACACCAGCGGACGGCTCCGACAACGCCTCGATCAACAACTCCGCTGCCGTGGTCGTGGCCAAGGGCACGCTGACGAAGGTCGCCATGACGACGGCCGACGGTACGGCCGTCGAGGGGCAGATATCGGCCGACAAGAAGAGCTGGAAGCCCGACGCCCAGCTCCAGCGCGCCACCACCTACAAGGTCGCCGCGAGCGCCACCGACGCCAAGGGCCGGGCCGCTCACGAGAACGCGTCCTTCACCACGGTCGCCCCGGCGCACAGCTTCATCGGCTCCTTCAATCCGGACAACGGCACCACCGTCGGCGTCGGCATGCCCGTCTCGATCAACTTCGACAAGGCGATCACCAACAAGGCGGCCGTCCAGAAGGGCATCACCGTCACCTCCTCCAGCGGCCAGGAGGTCGCCTGCCACTGGTTCGGCGTGCAGCGCATGGACTGCCGTCCCGAGCAGTACTGGCAGGAGAACTCCACCGTCACGCTGAAGCTCGACCTCGACGGCGTCGAGGGCGCCCAGGGCGTCTACGGCGTCCAGCAGAAGACGGTCACCTTCAACATCGGCCGCAACCAGGTCTCCTACGTCGACGCGAAGACCAAGCAGATGAAGGTCACGCAGAACGGCAAGGTCGTCAAGACCATCCCGATCTCCGCGGGGTCGCCCGACAACAAGACGTACGAAGGCCAGATGGTGATCTCCGAGAAGTTCAAGGAGACCCGGATGAACGGCGCGACGGTCGGTTTCACCGACGACGACGGCAAGGGCGAGTACGACATCAAGGACGTGCCGCACGCCATGCGCCTGACCAACTCCGGCACCTTCATACACGGCAACTACTGGGGCGGGCCGGGCGTCTTCGGCAACGTCAACACCAGCCACGGCTGTGTCGGCCTGCAGGACAAGAAGGGCGCGAACGACCCGAACACTCCGGGCTCGTGGTTCTTCGACAACTCGATGGTCGGTGACGTCGTCATCGTCCAGAACACCGGCGACAAGACCGTCGCCCCGGACAACGGCCTCAACGGCTGGAACATGAGCTGGGCGCAGTGGAAGGCCGATTCGGCCGTCTGACGACCGCTCACCCGTGAAGACCGGTGCCGCCCCTCGGGGCCGCACCGGTCTTCTCATTCTCCTCTCATGACGGCCTCAAGACCTCATCAGGCGGCGCCCCTACCGTCGGCGCATGTTCTTCACCTACCTGAGGCGCGAGCTGCGCCGCCGTCGAAAGGCGGCTCTCGTCGTCGCCTCCGGCCTCGCGCTGGGCATCGCGCTGGTCATCGTGGTCAACTCCGTGTCCAACGGCATGGGCGCGGCGCAGGAGAAGGTCCTGCAGTCGCTGTACGGGCTGGGCACCGACATGACCGTCACCAAGGCGGCCACGCCGCCCTCCGGCGACTCCGAGCGCCCGCGCTTCCGGTTCGACGCCAAGGACAACGGTTCCGGGGACACCCAGAGCAGTGACCGGGTCATGGTGCAGGGCTTCACCACCCTGTCCGCCTCCACGGTCACCAAGGTGGCGGACCAGAAGGGCGTCTCCTCCGCGGTCGGCGGGCTCAGCCTCAACGTGGTGAAGGTCAACGGCCAGTTCACCCGCGGCCAGTTCCAGCAGGGCGAAAGCGGCCGGACGGGCGGCGGCCCCGGCTCCCAGCCGCAGGGCCGGGTCCAGGGCGGCGGCGCCGACTTCGACGTCAACCAGTACACGGTCTACGGCACCGACGTCACCAAGCCGGAGCTCGGCCCGCTGACCTCCTCGGAGATCACCAGCGGCCGTACCTTCAAGACCACCGAGACGGACGCGAAGGTCGTCGTCGCCGACTCCGCGTACGCCAAGGAGAAGAAGCTCAAGGTCGGCGGCACCGTCACCATCAAGGGCGTCAAGTACGAGGTGATCGGCATCGCCACGGCCAGCAGCGGGGACGCGGCGGCCAACCTCTACATCCCGCTGAAGCAGGCGCAGACCCTCAGCGACAACAAGGACAAGGTCACCACGATCTACGTCAAGGCGACCGACTCCCAGCAGATCGACGCCGTCAAGAGCGCCGTCCAGAAGAACGTCTCGGGAACCACGGTCACCACCTCCGCCGACCTGGCCAAGACCGTCTCCGGTTCGCTGTCCACCGCCTCCAGCCTGGCCACCAACGTCGGCAAGTGGCTGTCCATCGCGGTGCTCGTGGCCGCGTTCCTGGTCGCGGGCCTGCTCACCTCCTCCGCCGTCTCCCGGCGGGTGCGCGAGTTCGGCACCCTCAAGGCGCTGGGCTGGAAGTCGGGCCGGGTGACCCGGCAGGTGGTCGGCGAGGCCGTCGTCAACGGCCTGGTCGGTGGCATCTTCGGCATCGCGCTCGGCCTGGCGGGCGCGTACGCGGTGACCGCGATCAGCCCGACGCTGCAGGCGGAGCTCGGCAGTTCGGGCGGCGGCGGAGGCGGCTTCGGCGGCGGCTTCGGCGGCGGGGGTCTCGGCGGACCCGGCCGGCAGGCCGCGAAGTCCCTGGAGGTCGCGCTCACCGCGCCGGTCAGCCTCACCACCATCGTCCTCGCGGTCGGCCTCGCCGTGGCCGGCGGCCTGATCGCGGGCGCGTTCGGCGGCTGGCGGGCCTCCCGGCTGCGCCCGGCCGACGCCCTGCGGCGCGTCGAGTAGCGCGCAGCCCGCCGCGACCCAGTGGGCCGTCGGCCCCACTTCTCCCCGCATCCCAGGAGCTGTTTCCCCCATGTACGAACTCACCGGCGTCACCAAGCACTACACCCGGGGCAAGGAGGTCGTCCGTGCCCTCGACCAGGTCGACCTGACCATCGGCGACGGCGACCGCCTGGTCATCCAGGGCCCCACCGGCGGCGGCAAGTCGACGCTGCTGCAGATGCTGGGCGGCCTGGACCGGCCCACTTCCGGCCAGGTCGTCCTCGACGGCACCGACCTGGCGAAGCTGCCCGAGGCCCGGCTCACCCGGGTGCGCAGCGAGAGCATCGGCTTCGTCTTCCAGTCCTTCAACCTGATCCCGACCCTGACCGCGCAGGAGAACGTCGAGACCGCCCTCGTCCCGCTCGGCATCAAGACCGCCGAACGGCGCGAACGGGCCGCCGAGGCACTGCAGTCGGTCGGGCTCGGCGAGCGGCTCGGACACCTGCCGTCCGAGATGTCCGGCGGCCAGCAGCAGCGCGTCGCCATCGCCCGCGCCCTGGTCAAGCAGCCGAAGGTGCTGCTCGCCGACGAACCCACCGGCAACCTCGACGAGTCCATGCGCGACGAGATCATGGACGTGCTCGAACGCATGTGGAAGGAGCACGGGCTGACGTTCGTCATGGTCACCCACGACTCCGCCATCGCGAGGAAGGCCCCGCGCCTGGCGACCATCCGCAAGGGCCGCATCACCGTCAAGGAGAACGCGGGCGCCTGAGCGGGAGCCCTAACCGCACCCTGGTATTGAGCGGTTGATCACCCCCCGGCATACTTCGTTTTCCGGGGGGTGGGGGTATAGCGCACTTGTGCGAGCCTTCCCCCGGCCGAGTGGACAGGGAATCCGCTCGGCACTCTGTTTCCAGGGGGAGTCTTGCGCAGACAAGTGAAAAGAGCGTGCGTGGCCACGGTCGCCGCGGCGGCGGCCGTCGCCCTCGCCGCGGGTATGACCAGCCCCGCCTCGGCGGGGTCCGAGCAGCGCCCGGCCCATGCCGCCGGGCCCACGGCCCAACGCACCGTCACTCTCATCACCGGCGACCGGGTCACCGTGGACGCCAAGGGGCGCGTGGTCGGCCTGCACCGGGCCGAGGGCCGCGAGCAGATACCCGTGCAGGTCCGCCGCACGGGCGGACACACCCTCGTCGTACCGGCCGACGCGTCCCGTCTCATCGCCTCCGGCAAGCTGGACCAACGACTGTTCGACATCACCGAGTTGAACAAGGCCGCCACCCGCAGGTCGCTCAAGAACGGCCTGAAGGTCATTGTCGGCTACCAGGGCGCCGCCACCACCGCCCGGGCCGACGTCCGCGAGGCCGGCACCCTGCGCCGCGCCCTGAAGGCGCTGAACGCCGACGCGGTGCAGACGCCCCTCAAGGACACGCCCGGGCTGTGGAAGGCGCTCACCAAGGGGGACCGGACCAGCGCCGGCATCGCGCACATCTGGCTCGACGGCGTCCGCAAGGTCAGCCTCGACAAGTCCGTGCCGCAGATCGGCGCGCCGAAGGCCTGGCAGACCGGCTACACCGGCAAGGGCGTGAAGATCGCTGTCCTGGACACTGGCGTCGACGCCACCCACGCCGATCTGAAGTCCCAGGTGGTGGCGGCCAAGAACTTCTCCACCGCCCGCAGCACGACCGACCGCTTCGGCCACGGCACCCATGTCGCCTCCATCGCGGCGGGCACCGGCGCCCAGTCGGGCGGCAAGTACAAGGGTGTGGCGCCCGGCGCCAAGATCCTCAACGGCAAGGTCCTCGACGACGACGGCTACGGCGACGACTCCGGCATCCTCGCCGGTATGGAGTGGGCGGCCCAGCAGGGCGCCGACATCGTCAACCTCAGCCTCGGCGGCCCGGACACCCCCGGAGTCGACCCGCTGGAGGCGGAGGTCGACAAGCTCTCCGCCGAGAAGGGCATCCTCTTCGCGATCGCCGCCGGCAACGAGGGCCCCGAGTCGCTCGGTTCGCCCGGCAGCGCCGACTCCGCCCTCACTGTCGGCGCCGTCGACAAGAAGGACCGGTTCGCCGACTTCTCCTCCACCGGCCCGCGCCTGGGCGACGGCGCCATCAAGCCCGACGTCACCGCGCCGGGCGTGGCCATCACCGCCGCCGCGGCCAAGAACAGCCTGATCGGCCAGGAGGTCGGCGAGAACCCGGCCGGCTACCTGACCATCGACGGCACCTCGATGGCGACCCCGCACGTCGCCGGTGCCGCCGCGCTCCTCAAGCAGCAGCACCCCGACTGGGGTTACGCCGAACTGAAGGGCGCGCTGGCCGGCTCCGCCAAGGGCGGCCCGTACACCCCCTTCCAGCAGGGCGCCGGCCGTATCGCCGTCGACAGGGCGATCCAGCAGACCGTGATCGCCGACCCGGTGTCGGTGAGCTTCGGCGTCCAGGCCTGGCCGCACACCGACGACGAGCCGGTCACCAAACAGCTGACCTACCGCAACCTCGGTACCGAGGACGTCACGCTCAGCCTCGCCATGACGGCCACCGGCCCCAAGGGCCAGCCCGCCCCGGACGGATTCTTCACGCTCGGCGCGACCGAGGTGACGGTCCCGGCCGGCGACAAGGCCTCCGTCGACGTGACCGTGAACACCCGGCTGGGCGGCACTCTGGACGGCGCGTACTCGGCGTACGTGACGGCGACCGGCGGCGGGCAGACCGTCCGTACGGCCGCGGCCGTGCAGCGCGAGGTCGAGTCGTACGACGTCACCGTCAAGCACATCGGCCGGGACGGGAAGCCCGCCGCCGGCTACGACACGGTCCTGTTCGGCTACACCGGCCTCGGCGCGGACCGCGCCTACCAGGTGCCCGCGGGATCCGGCACGTCGACCGTGCGTGTGCCCAAGGGCACCTACCTGCTGGACGCCTGGATCGCGAAGGACTTCACCACCTTCAAGGGCGGCCTGGACTGGCTGGTCCAGCCGAAGCTGACCGTCACCGGGAACGTCACGGTGACGGCCGACGCCCGGAACGCCAAGAAGGCCGACATCACCGTGCCGGACAAGACCGCACGGCAGCACATCGGGACGATCGGCTACGTCTACGACCCGGCGATGATCGGTCTCTCGATGACCGTCGGCTCCTGGTCCGAGCTGCGGACCGGTTCCATCGGCGGCGACGTCACCGGGCTCAGCCAGTCCTGGAGCGGCCAGTGGACCAAGGGCGCGAAGGCCGAATACGACGTGGCGACCGCCGCGACGGTCAAGCGGTTCCAGGGCGGAAAGGTCCGCCACTACGCCGCGCGTGAGCTCGCCACGGTGAAGAACAACGTGGGCGCGGGCGCCTCCGGCAAGACCGGCGCCGTCACGCCACAGGGCGTGCTCTCCGACAGCGTCGCCATCACGGACAGCATCGAGCAGAAGCTGCCGGGTACGCGGACGCTGTACCTGTCGACCGGCAACGGCATCATGTGGTCCCTGTTCATGGAGCAGTTCGGCGGCCACGACGAGAAGGGCATGCCTCTCACCGAGGCGCTGTACGTGCCCGACGGCATGAAGACCTACAAGGGCGGCAAGACCTACACCAACACCTTCAACAGGGCGGTGTTCGGTCCCCACCTGAGCCGGAACTACGGCGTCTTCCGCTACGGGAACGAGCTCTACGGCGCCCTGCCGCTGTTCTCCGACTCCCAGGCGCACTGGGGCCTCTCGACGTTCACCTCGGCGAACACGACCCTGTACCGCAACGGCAAGAAGGTCGCCTCCCACAAGGACCCGCTGTTCGGGGACCAGTCCTTCACCGTGACCGCCGGTGACGCCCAGTACCGGCTGACCACCTCGGTCAAGCGCAGCGCCAAGGTCGCGAACGCCTCCACCCGCGTCGACGCGAGCTGGACGTTCCGTTCCAAGAAGCCGTCCGGTCGGACGGAGGTCCAGCTGCCGGCCTCCACGCTCCGCTTCAAGGCCGGCACCGGCCTGGACAACCGTGTCCCGGCGGGCAGGAAGGCCACCTTCCCGGTCACCGTGGAGGGCGCCGCCGCGGGCAAGAACCTCAAGTCGCTGACCGTCTGGGTGTCGTACAACAGCGGCAAGACCTGGAAGAAGGTCACCGTCAAGAAGGGCAAGATCACCGTCAAGAACCCGGCGAAGGGGAAGGCCATCTCCTACAAGGCCAAGATCACGGACAAGAAGGGCAACGTGTCCACGGTCTCGATCTACGGTGCGTACTACGGCAAGTGAGCCGGTGGTCGACGGCGCTTGACGGCCTGACGGGCCTGACGGCCTGACGGCCCATGGCGAACGAGCGGCCCGCCGGAAGCATGGCTTCCGGCGGGCCGTTCCCGTGCTCGGGACCGGGTTCATCACGCCCTCGCCGGGTCGGGGTTGACTTAGGGTCGTGGCCATGACAGCCGAAGTGAGCGCGATGATCACCGCCGTCGTCGGCGTCCTCGGTACGCTCTTCGCGCCCGTGCTCAGCCAGCGGCTGAGCGCACGCGGGCGCGCGGAGGAGGCCGAGGCGGCGGAACGCGGACGGCGGTTCGAGGAACGCCGCGACGCGTACACGGCGATGAACCGGGCCTCGCGCCAGTTCCACACACTCCTCAAGGACGCACTGCACCGCATCCGCGACGGCGTGTACACGGAGCAGGACCGCGAGCAACTGGAGGAGGTGCGGCGCGACCACCGCGACCGCTATGCCGAGGCCCAGATGGTGGTGCCCGAGCGGATCCTGAGCGCCTCGCGGGCGGTGAACGAGGTCCTGGCGGGCGTCGACGCCGCGGCCAAGCGTCTCGACCGGGGCCTGGCCGGGGAGGACGAGAGCGCGGAGCAGGCCCTGCTCGATCTGAAGGAGGCCGAACCGCGCCTGTCGGCGATGCGCCGGATGATGCGGGAGGACCTGGGCGTGCGGGACTGAGGCGAGAGGCACTGGGCGGTCCCTGTGCGGGACCTCTGGCCAGGGGCGACGACTGAGCGGGTTGCTCCTGCCGGGCGGATGTGCGCGACGGCCATCGCTGGATAGAGTCGTCCCGTTACACCTGGTTGTGGGGACAACCAGAGTGCCTTGGGGAGGGCCCGCAACACATGAGTCGTCGCTCTAATGGCTTGGTCGGTGTCTGGGCTGAGATGCAGAGGCAGCAGCAGCGCCAGATGGAGGCCGAAGCCCGACGGCGGCGACAAGAGGCGCAGCAGGCACGTGCCCATCAGCGCCGAGCCGCACAGAGCCACCGCGAGTACAGGCAGGCAGAGGCCCGACGCCGTACCGAGGAACTGGACGCACAGGTGGCGTCCCTGCAAGGCCTTCTCGCCTCGGGTTGTCGGGCTCCGGCATTCAGGGCCTCCTCCCTCACGCGCCGTGAGGAGATCGCGCCCTTCGCTCCAGGTCCACTGGCACAGCCCGTGACCATGCCGAATTTCGATCATTACCAGGCGCAGGGCGGGTGGACTGCCGGTCGCCGGGCACAGGCACAGGCCGAGGCCCGGGCGCGCTTCGAGCGGGACTGGCACGCGGCGCAGGCGGCGGAGGCACAGCGGCAGCAGCAGCTGGCGTCGTACCGGCGGGAGTACCAGCAGTGGGCCGACGCCCAACTGGCCGATGTGCGACGGCACAACGCCGGCATCGCCGAGCTGACCGAGGGAGTGAGGCGCCGCGATCCCGACGCCGTGGTCGAGTACTTCTCCGCGGCTCTCTACGCGTCGACCGCGTGGCCGGAGGGTTTCCCACGCCAGGTGGCGGCGGCGTACGACGCGGCAGCCGGACAGTTGGTGCTGGACTGGGAGCTGCCCGCCTACGGCGTCGTCCCCGAGGTCAAGTCCGTTCGGTACGTGTCCGCGACGGACCAGGACAAGGAGACCGCCCGGCCGGTGACTCAGCGCAGGGCCCTGTACCGGGAGGTTCTGGCGCAGTGCGCGCTGCTCGTCCTGCACGAACTCTTCGCCGCGGATGAGCTGGGCGCGCTGGAATCGGTGACCTTGAACGGCTTCGTGGACGGACACGACCCCACGACGGGACGGCCGGGCCACATCTACCTGGCGACCGTCATGGCCCCGCGCCCGACGTTCCGCGATCTGCACCTGGCGCAGGTGGACGCCTGCAGCTGCCTGGCCGACGCGCTGCGCGGGCAACTCTCGGCCCGCCCCGACCAACTCACCGCGGTGCGGCCGAGCCGACGGCCGCAGGAGGTGGGGAACCGTGTCGTCACGCATGGCGGCGATGAGGACCCCGACCTGTACGAGATGGATCCGATCGCCTTCGAGGATCTCGTCGCCGATCTCTTCCGCTCCATGGGGATGCAGGCGGTCACCACCCAGCGCTCGAACGACGGCGGGGTGGACGTCGACGCACTGGATCCGACACCGATCCGCGGCGGCAAGATCGTCGTCCAGGTCAAGCGCTACCGCAACACGGTGCCGCCCACCGCTGTGCGCGACTTGTACGGGACCGTGCAGGACACCGGCGCCAACAAGGGCGTGCTCGTGACGACGTCGAGGTTCGGCCCCGGCTCACACACCTTCGCCAACGGCAAGCCGCTGGAGCTGATCCCGGGAACCGAACTCGTCGACCTGCTGCACCGCCATGGGCTGCGTGGACGCCTGGGCGATGGCGCCCGTCCCTCCGCGGCGCAGCCGACGCCGACGGCCGCGGACACTCGGCTGCCCGACGACCACAACGTCCTGGGCATGTCGTGGACCGGAAGTGTCGCCCTGGACGTGTGCGCTCTCGTCTGCCGTGGCAACCGCGTCCTCAGCGGCGATCACTTCGTCTTCTTCAACAACCCGCGGACACCGGACGGTTCGGTGCGCACCCTCCCCGCCCAAGCGCCCGACAAGGCCGCGATCCGCGTCTCCTTCGACGCGCTGCCGACTGAGGCCGACCGATTCGTACTCGTGGCCGCCATCGATCCGGAGGTCAACCCGGACGCCGACCTCTCGGGCTTCACGGACGCGTCCATCCGCCTGCTCGACCCGAGGCTGGCCGAGCTGGGACGCCTGGAGGTCTCCGACGGCCGCCCCCGCGAGACCGCCTTGGTACTCGGCTCCTTCCGCCGCAGGCCCAACGGGGACTGGGACTTCGTCCTGGGCGGCAAGGGCTACACGGGCGGCCTGGAAGAACTCGTCCAGGATTTCGGCATCGAGGTGGAGTAGAACCACGGAGGCCCGCACCTCCTGTGCCGTGCCGACCGACGCCGGCCGTCCTGGTGCTGTGGCCGGGAAGGTTTGCCGGGAAGCTCGCGGTGTCCGGTGCTGGGGGCACCTCCCACGCCCTTCGGGCAGTGGGGGAGCCTCGCAAGGCGGAGCATTGCCCGCGTACGGGATGTACTCGGGTGATGCGACAACGCGGCGTGGGGGTACCCCCGGCCGAAGGCTGGGGGAGTGCCGTGCCGGGCGTCGCGAGCCGGTGAATCTTTCCGGTCACAGCACTAGCAGAAGCCGTTGAGGCCCCACCACTCGCCGTCGGTCCGCTCTCCGGCCATCAGGGAGCCGGTGTCCCGTCCCCGGTAGGTGACCAGCCAGCCCAGGTGGCCGGGGTAGCCGTCGATCACGTACTTCGTGTTGGTCACGGTGGCGAGGTCGGGACGCCCGTCGCCGGAGAAGTCGCCGACCGCGATCAGGTTCGCCCTGGCGTTCCAGCCGCTGGAGCCGATGAGCTTGCGCGTGCCGAACTTGCCGGCGGAGGTGCCCGGGTAGAGCCACAGCTTGCCGGTGGACGCCTCGCGTGCGTAGAGGTCGGGACGGCCGTCGCCGTTCACGTCGCCCATGGCGACGAGCGCGTTCATCTTGTTCCAGCCGCTGGAGCCGATGAGCTTGCGCGTGCCGAGCTTGCCGGTGGAGGTCCCCGGGTAGAGCCACAGCTTGCCCGTGGCCTTCTGGACCGCGATCAGGTCGGAGCGGCGGTCACCGGTCAGGTCACCGATGGCGGTGATGTGGTTCATGGACTTCCAGCTGCTGGAGCCGATGAGCTTGCGGGTGCCGAGGGAGCCGGTACCGGTGCCGGGGTAGAGCCACAGCTTGCCGGTGGACGCCTCGCGGGCGATGAGGTCCTCACGGCCGTCACCGGTGAAGTCGCCGTGCCGGGTGAGGACGTTCATGTTGTTCCAGCCGCTGGAGCCGATGAGCCGGCCGGTGCCGTTGCCCGGAGTGAACCAGAGCCGTCCGGCCTTGTCGCGGATGATCATGTCGGCTCTGCGGTCGCCGTTCATGTCCCCGAAGCCCAGGGCCTTCGGGGAGGGCTGGGAGAACCAGCGCGGGTAGGCGGGCTGGCTGCACTCGCGCTCGGTACGGACGAACTTGACCGAGCTGGTGGTCGCGACCGAGGACCCGCTCCACTCGCCGGGCGTGTTCGGCTTCTGGGCCCAGTAGCCGCCGATGGCCGCGTAGTTCTTGTCCTCGTAGAGGCAGGCGATCGACTTCGTGCGGTTGACGTACGAGCGGATCTTGTTGTCCCAGCTGCCCAGGTCCGCGACGCTCTTGTTCGTCTTCCACATCGAGCCGTTGGCGCTTTTGCCGGTCCACCCGCAGAAGTAGCCCGACGGGCAGTCGTACGAACTCGCGGCCGCCGGAGCGGCGTTCGTGGCGGCCAGGCCGGTGCCGGCGAGCGCCAGGCCCACGAGTGTCGCGATGCCTCGGTTGAAACGGTTCTGCATGTGCTGTGTTCCCCTCCCTTTGACGCGCGCCGGTACCTTTTCCCGTCAACACACCCGGGTTTCCGGTGGTTGCTGCGGGCCCCTGGCGGCTGTCCGACGCAAGCCAGGTGATCGTAAAGTACGTCGAGCGCCCCTGGACCGTCGTTCCCGCACGCCTGGCGGTGACTATCCGTCCGAGACATGGATGACGACCTTGCCACGCCGGTGCTCCCTGTCGAGAGCCTCGTACGCGGCGCGGGTCTGTGCGAGGGGAACGACCCGGTCGATCTGCGGGCTCAGCCGTCCGCTCGTGATCAACTCGCTGATGGAGTCGAGCCCTTCACGGTCGGGCTCGACGATGAAGAACACTCCGCGCGCAGCGTGGTCCTGGGCGGCCCCGGGATCGGGCGGCGCGACGATGGTGACCAGGACCCCGCCCGGACGCAGAACGTTCCAGGACCGGGTCTGGGTGTCGCCGCCCACCGTGTCGAATACGACGTCCACATCGGCCACGTGGTCGTCGAACCGGCCGTCCGCGTAGTCGATGACGTTCCGGGCACCGAGGCCCGCGACGAATCCGGTGTCGCGGGCCGAGGCGGTCGCGGTGACCCGTGCGCCCAGCGCGGCGGCGATCTGTACGGCGAACGAGCCGACGCCTCCGGCGCCGCCGTGGACGAGGACATGCTGGCCGGACTCCAGGCGGGCTTGGCCGACCAGTCCCTGCCATGCCGTGAGTGCCGGCAGCGGGACGGCCGCCGCGTCGCGGTGGTCCAGTCCGGCCGGCTTGGCGGCGAGGATCCCGGCCGGTACGGCGACGTACTCGGCGGCGGCTCCGTCACGCAGGAAGGGGATGAGTCCGTACACGTCGGCCCCCAGGGCCGGAGCTGTGACACCGGCCCCGTGCTCGACCACGACACCGGACACCTCGTGCGCGGGAACGACGGGTGTCCGCTCCCGCCCGGATCCGTCGAAGCTGTCGGTCCAGGTGGCGTCCCAGGCAAGCTCTCCTGCGGTGATGGAGGCGGCCCGTACCGCGACGACGACGTCGCCGGGCCCGGGCCGGGGACGCGGCGCGGTTTCGTAGACCAGTTGTTCGGGGCCCCCGCGCCGGTGAGCGCGTACTGCGCGCATCGTGTCCATGAGGCCATCACCTCCTGATGATGGGCGGTGCCGTGCCGAAGGCCACGCCGTCACGACCAGCCTCACAGGTACGACCGCAATCAGGCATCGCCCATTCAAGGGATCTCCGCCGCCGCGCCGTGCCGATCGAGCACCACACAGGCGGCGCGGTCGTCGGAAGCGCCCCTGGTCCATTGCGGCGTCACCCGCATGGACCAGAGCAGGGCGTCCCCTCGCCACCCCGGCAGGCTTCCCTCGCCCGCAGGCGCGCTCGGCCAGTCGGCCGACTACGCCGTGACCGCGGGGCGTCACTGCGTTCCGTGGCGGCCGGTGGCCGTCATGCGCATGCACCGGGGCGATGCGACGATCGGCGGTAGCCGGCAGCTGACCGCGAACGGGCCCGCGCCCGCCGAGCGCCCGGCCCGCAGGCCACTGGTGCCGTGCTCCGATGACCTGAGTCGAGGTGAGAAGCCCAGTGATCAGCAGGAGGCTCGTGCTTCAGGCCACTCTGGCAGGCGGAACGTCCCTCTTTTCGGTTCCCGGCACGGTGTTGCCGCGGGCTTCACCGACGGAAGCAGACGTCCTTGATCCGGCGGTGATACGCAAGTACGTGGCCGAACTGGTGATACCGCCCGTCATGCCGCTGGACAGCCGGGCCGGCCCGGACAGCTACACGATCGGCATCCGGCAGTTCCGGCAGCAGGTGCTTCCCCCGGGCCTGCCGGCCACCACGGCGTTCGGATACGGCTCGACCGGCCATCCCGAAACGTTCCACTCTCCCGCGTTCACCATCGAAGCCCGGTACGGACGAGCGGTCCAGGTCAGATGGGTCAATCAACTGGTCGACAAGAACGGCGGACATCTGCCGCATCTGCTGCCGGTCGATCCCGCGCTCCACTGGGCGAACCCTCCGGGCGGGGCCGAGCGGCGGGACTCCCGCCCCACGTTCACCTCGACACCCGGGCCGTACGGCGGGCCGGTTCCCGTCGTCACCCACCTGCACGGCGGGGCGAACACGGAGGAGAGTGACGGATACGCCGAGGCCTGGTACCTGCCCGACGCGCAGGACATTCCCCCCGGTTACGCCCGAGTCGGCTCCTTCTACGAGGAGTTCGCGAAGAAGTCCGAGGCGAAGTCCGGTGTGCCCTGGGGCCCGGGCGAGGCCGTCTTCCACTACGCCAACCGCAGCCGGGCCGCCACCCTGTGGTTCCACGACCACACCCTGGGCATCACCCGGCTGAACGTGTACGCCGGGATGTCGGGCTTCTACCTGCTGCGCGGCGGACCGTCGGACCTGGGGGAAGGTGTCCTGCCCGGGCCGGCGCCGAGGCTCGGTGACCCGCCCGGCACGCGCTACTACGAGATCCCGGTCGTCATCCAGGATCGCTCCTTCCGTACCGACGGGACCCTGTTCTATCCAGCGAGCCGGGCACTCTTCGACGGGTTCAAGGGCCCTTATGTGCCCGGCAGCGACATTCCGCCGATCTGGAACCCGGAGTACTTCGGCAACGCGATGGTCACCAACGGCAGGACCTGGCCGGTGCTGCCCGTGGAGCCGCGCCGCTACCGGTTCCGGTTCCTCAACGGCTGCAACGCACGCACCCTGATCCTGAAGATCGTCACTGACCCATTGGCCCGCAGGCCGGTACCGGCAAAGCTCTCCCTGTGGCAGGTCGGAAGCGACGGAGGCTTCCTGCCCGCACCCCTTCGGCGCGACCAGTTGCTGCTCGCCCCGGCCGAACGCGCCGACGTCGTCGTCGATTTCTCCTCGATCCCGGTCGGCTCGGAGCTGCACCTGATCAACGAGGGACCGGACGCCGTGTTCACGGGAGGCGCGGTCGGGACCGGCTTCCCCGGGGCGAACCCGAAGACCACCGGGCAGGTCATGAAATTCGTGATCAAACAGCTCGTCACGGCGGACACGTCGACGCCTCCCGCACAGCTCACGCTGCCACCCTTCGAGCCCCTCGGCGCAGCGGACCGCACCCGACGGGTCAGTCTCGGCGAGGTGGCCTCGGCCCGCGTGCCGGGAGTGAGCCCCCGCGAAGCTCTGCTCGGCGTCATCGGCCCGAACGGCAAACCGAGACTACTGGGATGGGCCGATCCCATCACGGAGAACCCCACCGTGGGATCGACGGAGATCTGGGAGATCCACAACCTGACGAAGGACGCCCACCCCATTCACATCCACGAAGTGCAGTTCCAGGTCGTCGACCGGCAAAAGCTCCCGGCCGGCGGCCGTCGTCCCCCGGAGGCGTGGGAGCGCGGTTTCAAGGACACGGTGCTCGCGTATCCGCAGGAGACAACCCGGGTCAAGGTGCGCTTCGGTCAGACCGGCCGGTACATGTGGCACTGCCACCTCCTGGAACACGAGGACAACGAAATGATGCGTCCCCTGCGCGTCGATCCGGCCTGACACCCAAGCGCGTGGCTACTCCTCGGGAGGCTCCGGTGCGCGTGCCATTCTCGAACGGGGTACTTGGGGGTACTTGGCCTGACCCCGTCCCGGCGAGCCTGGGCCGTCATGTGACCCAAGGGTCCGAGCCGGCTGTCGGGTGAAGCGGTCCGTCATCCCCGCGGGCGGGCGAGGAACTCGTCACCAACGGGACAGGGGCGTTCCTGGGGCAGCATCGGGCGGCGGCCGCACCCTGGAGAAAGCTCCGTAACAACGACGGCCCGGGGACCGGTGACCCCGCGATGTCACTCGGAGGCGAAGGAGAAGCTGCGCCACAGACCGGCGACCCTGGCAACTTGGTCGGACTGTCCGATGTCCAGATAGTTGCTCTGCCCGCCCGGCGGCACGGTGCAGTCTGGTGTGGTGTAGAGAACCAGGTTGCTCTGTGTCTGATTCTCGACGTGTGTCACGCCCTCGGGGAAACGGTGACATCCGTGGATCGGTGGGTTGGAGACGGTCTCCACGAGCCTGACACCGTTCCGCGCCACGATCTGACCGGACGCCTCGTCCTGGCACGCGGTGAGCGCAATGCCGACCGAGGCTATGCCGATGAACGCGACCAGCGACCGTGAAGAAGGCATCGAGCCTCCTGATGTACGGGGAGCTGCGGGGGACGTCGTCCCTCCTTCACTATCCGCCAGACGTGATGGACCCGCATGGTGAGGACGACTGTCCCGGTCCGTGGACCGAGCCGAGCACTCGGTGACGGCGACCGCCGGCTACCGCTGCCTGTACGAAGGCGTCGACGTCCTCGCCGATCAGGCCCCAGACCTCCACGAGGTCCTGGACCGCTGCCGACCCGCGGGCATGACCCACGTCATCCTGCCCCGCTTCCAGGCTGGGGGAAACGTTCTTCCAGGGCGTACAGCGTGGAGTCGGCCTGTTCAGGCGGCCACCAGCGGGTTGGACGGGCACGGAATCGCTTGGAAGCCTCGCGCGTTGAGGGCAGTGGGCATGGGATGCCGGTGGTGTGCGAGCCGAGCAGCCCGAACGACCGAGCTGACAGATATTGGAGGGGCCGGAATGGCTGCGCAGACGCAGAGGGCAGTGCTGGCCGGTGGATGCTTCTGGGGTATGGAGGAGCTGATCCGCCGGCTCCCGGGCGTCACGGCGACCCGGGTCGGATACACGGGGGGTGACGTGCCGAACGCGACGTACCGTAACCACGGCACGCACGCGGAGGCCATTGAGATCCTTTTCGACCCCGCGAAGACCGACTTCCGAGCGATCCTGGAGTTCTTCTTCCAGATCCACGACCCGAGCACCAGGAACCGCCAGGGGAACGACATCGGCCTCAGCTACCGCTCGGCGATCTACTACGTGGACGACGAGCAGAAGCGGATCGCCGAGGACACGATCGCGGATGTGGACGCCTCCGGACTGTGGCCCGGCAAGGTCGTCACCGAGGTGGAGCCGGTCGGCCCCTTCTGGGAGGCCGAGCCCGAGCATCAGGACTACCTGCAGCGTTACCCGGACGGCTACACCTGCCACTTCCCGCGGCCGGGATGGCGGCTGCCCGCCCGCGCGGAGGGCTGACCGCGAGGCGGCGGAAGGCGGAGGCCGACCGGCCGAGGCCCCGCAGCCGGGTCGCGCCGCCCTGGTTGCCCATCAGGGTCGTTCACACGCCCGTCGGGAGCTGCCGGAACTGGCGCTCGGCCCCCCGGAAGCACGGCCGGAGAGCACGGGGTCTCCCCGTCGGTGTGGGGCGGGCCCGTCCGTCACAACGGGCCCGTCGGTTTCGCCGCTCCCGCGTGCGCGGGCGACGGCATTCAGGAGAACGATCCTGCCGCCGCCGTCATTCCCGCGGGCGCACCGGCTTCCGCCGCCGCGGGGTCAGGTGGCCGATCCGGTGGGCGGGCCTGTCCGGCCGCGCTGCCGGGACCGCTCAGTGGCGCAGTGTCGCCGGGCTGCCGCCGTTGGCCTCGTAGCCCGCCACGGCCAGGGCCCGGTGGACGGCGAACTCCGCCGCCGGGTCCTCGGACAGGGTCCACGGCACCGCACCCACATGGCCGTCGACGTGTATCAGCTGACTCATCGCCTCCGCCCAGCGCTCGGAGCGGACCAGGAAGAAGACCAGCAGATGGCGGACATGGGCGAGCATCGGGTCGTCGGGACGGGCCGCGTGCACCGCGAAGAACGCGCCGTGGACCGCCTTGGTCACGACCTCGCTCTGGTAGAAGCCCCTCACCAGGTTGACCTCGGGAAGGTGCTCGAAGACCGCGAACAGCGGCATGGCCGCCAGCAGCGAGCCCCGGGGCGCACGGGCCGCGGCGGCCTCCGCGAAGGAGTACGCCAGCTCGCGCGAGCCGTGCCACTTCTCGCACCAGTAGTGCAGGGCCGCCAGATGTGCCCCCGTGTGGGCCGGCGCCCGGTCGAGGATCTTCAGCCACAGCTTCTCGAACTCCGGCTGCGAGTACGCCAGGCCCCGCGCCACGGACAGCTCGACGATGTACGGGACCGGGTCGCCCGGGGCCAGCAGCGCCGCCTGCCCGCACGCCTCCCGGGCCTCCTCCATGATGATCCGGAACTCGTCCGTGCCCGGCGTCGCCGTACGCCATGCCTGCTGCACCAGGAACTCGGCGTGCACCGGCGCGCCGCCCGGGTCCTTGGGCGCCTCGGCCCGCCACACCCGCAGCCACTGCCCGCCGGGCGCCTCGCTGACCCCGCCCGGCCGCTGCTGGAGCTCCAGCGAGGCCGCCCCGGCGAAGGCCTGGATCCGCTGCCAGCGCAGCTCGCCCTCCTTCTCCGTGCCCGCCAGGAGCTGGGAGGCCGCGCGGTAGTCCTGCGTGCGCTGCACCAGCTCCAGGACGTCCACCAGGTCCTGGTCCGGTCCGGGCATGCGGACGTCGAGCTCCTCCTGCCGGACGAATCCGTAGTTCGCCGGATCCGCGGCATCCGGGTGCCCGGGCGCCACCTGCTCGATGCCGGCATGCCTGCGCCTGAGGAACGGGACCAGCACGAAGCCCAGCATGGCCAGCGCCATCAGGACCCAGAAAATCTCCATGCGACAAGCGAACCAGACGGCGCCGACACTTGGCCAACCTGTGCCGCGAGCCTGTGGACAACCCGGGCCTCCCGGGCACCCGGGCCCCGCCGTCCGCCACCACCCCCACAAGCGCATTACCCTCGGGCTCATGAGCGACAGGCACATCAGTGAGCACTTCGAGACGCTCGCGATTCACGCGGGCAACACCGCCGACCCCCGGACCGGGGCGGTCGTCCCGCCGATCTACCAGGTCTCGACCTACAAGCAGGACGGCGTGGGCGGTCTGCGCGACGGCTACGAGTACAGCCGCAGCGCCAACCCGACCAGGACCGCCCTGGAAGAGAACCTCGCCGCCCTGGAGGGCGGTCGCCGCGGACTCGCGTTCGCGTCCGGACTGGCGGCCGAGGACTGCCTGTTGCGTACGCTGCTCAGCCCCGGCGACCACGTCGTCATCCCCAACGACGCCTACGGCGGTACCTTCCGCCTGTTCGCCAAGGTCGTCTCCCGGTGGGGCGTGGAGTGGTCGGTCGCGGACACCTCCGACCCGGCCGCGGTACGGGCCGCCATCACCCCGAAGACCAAGGCCGTGTGGGTGGAGACCCCCTCCAACCCGCTGCTCGGCATCACCGACATCGCCGCCATCGCTCAGGTCGCACGGGACGCGGGCGCGAGGCTCGTCGTCGACAACACCTTCGCCACGCCGTACCTCCAGCAGCCGCTCGCGCTCGGCGCGGACGTCGTCGTGCACTCGCTGACCAAGTACATGGGCGGCCACTCGGACGTCGTCGGCGGCGCGCTGATCGTCGGCGACGAAGGGCTGGGCGAGGAACTGGCGTTCCACCAGAACGCGATGGGCGCCGTCGCCGGCCCCTTCGACTCCTGGCTGGTGCTGCGCGGCACCAAGACGCTCGCGGTGCGCATGGACCGGCACAGCGAGAACGCGACGAAGGTCGCCGACATGCTGTCCCGGCACGCGCGCGTGACGCAGGTCCTCTACCCGGGCCTGCCGGAGCACCCCGGTCACGAGGTGGCCGCCAAGCAGATGAAGGCGTTCGGCGGCATGATCTCCTTCCGGGTCGAGGGCGGCGAGGAGGCGGCCGTCGAGGTCTGCAACCGCGCCAAGGTGTTCACGCTCGGCGAGTCCCTGGGCGGCGTCGAGTCCCTGATCGAGCACCCCGGGCGCATGACGCACGCGTCCGTGGTGGGCTCCGCGCTGGAGGTCCCCGGGGACCTGGTGCGCCTGTCCGTGGGCATCGAGAACGTCGACGACCTGCTCGAGGACCTGAGGCAGGCACTCGGCTAGGGGTTACCAGCCGGTCACGGGTGGAGTCGTCTGCGACGGCGGCTCCACCCAGGGGCGCGCCGTGAGCGCCCACACCGTGAAGGCGACGGCCGCCGCGGCCAGCACCAGCCACATCAACCGGCGGGCGGCCGTACGGCGGCGCAGCATCCGTCCTCCGCGGCGCACGGCCTCCTCGTACAGCTCGGTGGGCACCTGCGGCGGACGCTGTTCCAGGATCCGCCGTACGGTCGCCTCCCGCTCGGCCCTGTTCACGGCCGCCTCCACTCGTCCGGTCGTTCGCTCGGGCCGCACACGCCGCCGCACAGGTCACTCGCGCCGCATGCGGCTCTCAGACCACATGAGCCGCTCAAGCCGCACACGCCGCTCGTTCCACTCATGACGTTGCCGCCTCGGCGTCGCCGACCGGCGGTGCCGGGCTCGCCGGAGTGCGGGTGAGTGTGGTGATCGCGCGGTCGCAGATGACGCGGACGCGGTCCGTGGGCAGGCCCAGCAGGGCCGCAGCCTGTTCCTCGGCCACCCCCTCGTACAGCCTGAGAACGATGATCAGGCGCTCCTGGGAAGTGAGCGCGGCCAGGGCGCCGGGTGGCCTCCGGCGGGCGCGGCCCGGAGCGCCGCGCTGATGCCATGCCTCGCGGGCGAAGCGGGCGGCCAGATGCCGGCGGGCGTGGTTGTACGGGTCCTCGCCGCGCAGCCGGTCCCAGCACGCGTACGTGTGCGCCAGGGCGAGGGTCAGCAGACGTCGCGCGCGCGGGTTGTCGCCGGGGGCCTCGGCGGTGAGCAGCGTGGCGGCATGCAGCAGCCGCCCGGCCGCGCCCGCGACGAACGCCTCGAACTCCCGGGCCCGGCGAGTCCCTTGGGCCGCCTGCCGTTCTCGCACCGCGCCTCCCCCCAAGGGCGACCGTGACCGCGGGACCCTTTCTCGCACGGCCTCCTGAACCGGGCACGACGAGGGCCCGGTCTCATATGAGGGGAGGGACCGACCGTCGGTCAAGGGCCGCGTTCACACCCGTCGGCCCGCGCCCGGTCGCGGCTCTACGACGCCGAGGGCGAGTCCGTCTGCGGTATGCCCTGGCGGGCGGAGAGGGCGTGGTTGAAGCGGGTCAGCAGTGAGCAGAAGGCCTCGCGCTCCGCCGGCTCCCAGTCCTGGGTCAGCTCGGCCATCAGCTGCCGCCTGGACGAGCGGACCTCCTCCAGCCGTGACAGCCCGCGCGGGGAGAGCTGGAGCACCACGGCCCGCCCGTCCTCGGGGTGCGAGGTGCGCTTGACGAGGCCGGTGTCGACGAGCGGCGCCACCTGACGGGTGACGGTGGAGGAGTCGATGCCCATGCTCGCGGCGAGCGCCTTGACGCCCATCGGGCCCTCTTTGTCGAGGCGGTTGAGCAGCAGGTACGCGGCGCGGTCCATGGAGTTGCGCACCTGTCCGACGCCGCCGAGGCGAGTCTGCTCGGCCCGGCGGGCGAAGACCGCCACCTCGTGCTGGAGGGTGTCGAGGAGACCGGTGTCACCGCCGGTCTTCATGTCCGTCGACATGTCGGGTGTTGTGGGCATGGCCGGGGGCTCACTTCTGGAGAGCTGCTGGGTTGGGGGACAGGTTACGCGGCCGGGGGGCAAGTCGTACCGGCGCTGCGCCATCCGGTCTCGGAGGATGGTCACAACGGTGTCCGCGGCCCGTGAACTGCGAGACTTGAGGCATGAGCTACAGCACGGCCGGCTCCCCCTGGCCCGTCACCCTGGACGATGTGCGCGGCGCGCAGAAGATGCTCTCCGGGGTGGCGCGGGTGACCGCGATGGAGGGCAGCAGGTACCTGTCCGACCTGGTGGGCGCGCCGGTACACCTGAAGTGCGAGAACCTCCAGCGGACGGGTTCGTTCAAGCTGCGCGGCGCCTACGTCCGGATCGCGGGGCTGCTGCCCGAGGAGCGTGCCGCCGGGGTGGTGGCCGCGAGCGCCGGCAACCACGCGCAGGGCGTCGCGCTGGCGTCGTCGCTGCTCGGGGTGCACTCCACGGTGTTCATGCCCAAGGGCGCCCCGCTGCCGAAGATCAGCGCCACACAGGACTACGGCGCCGAGGTGCGCCTGCACGGCCAGGTGGTCGACGAGACGCTGGCCGCAGCCGAGGAGTACGCGGCCCGCACGGGCGCGGTGTTCATCCACCCGTTCGACCACCCCGACATCATCGCGGGCCAGGGCACGGTGGGCCTGGAGATCCTGGAGCAGTGCCCGCAGGTGCGCACGATCGTCGTCGGCATCGGCGGCGGCGGGCTCGCGGCCGGTATCGCGGTGGCGGTGAAGTCGCTGCGGCCGGACGTGCGGGTCGTCGGGGTGCAGGCGGAGGGCTCGGCGGCGTACCCGCCCTCGCTGGCGGCGGGCCGCCCGGTGACGGTCGGCACTCCGGCGACGATGGCCGACGGCATCAGAGTCGGCCGGCCGGGCGATGTGCCGTTCGGGATCCTGCGCGAACTGCTGGACGAGGTGCGCACGGTCACCGAGGACGAGTTGTCCGCCGCGCTGCTGCTGTGCCTGGAGCGGGCCAAGCTGGTGGTCGAGCCGGCCGGGGCGAGCCCGATCGCCGCGCTGCTGGGCTGTTCGAGCCCCGTGGCCGGTCCGGTGGTGGCGGTGCTGTCCGGAGGGAACGTCGATCCGGTGCTGCTCCAGCGGGTGCTGCGGTACGGCATGGCCGCACAGGGCCGCTACCTGGCGGTCAGCCTGCGGCTGACCGACCGGCCGGGCGCGCTCGCCACGCTGCTGGGGGTGCTGTCGGCGGTCGACGCCAACGTCCTCGACGTCAGCCACGTCCGGACCGACCCTCGGCTCGGGCTCGCGGAGGCGGAGGTGGAGCTGCATCTGGAGACGAAGGGCCCGGCGCACTGCGCCGAGGTCGGCCAGGCCCTGCGCGAGGCCGGCTACACCGTCATCGACTGATCCCGCCCTCCGCCGGGCGGCGGCGGGCGGACGGAACGCGGAGGTCATCAGCTCCTCATCACTCGTTCGGGCAAATCCGTTGAGCAGACGCGATACATCGCGTTATGGTGTGCCGTGTTCGCGAGGCGGCCTGCCCCTGCCCGGACATGGCGCGGGCAAAAATTCCCTGCGGAACAACACCTGCCTCTCTAGGCTTTTCCGACCATCCCCGACGACGTGGAGACTCATATGCCAGGCGCCATCTATGCCGAAGGTCTGGTGAAGACCTTCGGCGACGTAAGGGCTCTGGACGGCGTCGACCTCGATGTCCCCGAGGGCACGGTGCTGGGACTGCTCGGGCCCAACGGCGCGGGCAAGACCACCACCGTCCGCTGTCTGACCACGCTGCTGCGACCCGACAGCGGCAAGGCCGTCGTCGCGGGTCTCGACGTTCTCAAGCAGCCCAACGAGGTGCGGCGTTCGATCGGCCTGTCCGGCCAGTTCGCCGCCGTCGACGAGTATCTGACCGGCCGCGAGAACCTCGAGATGGTCGGCAGGCTGTACCAGATGAGGGCCGCGGCGGCGAAGACCAGGGCGGGGGAGCTGCTGGAGCAGTTCAACCTCGCCGACGCCGCGGACCGGCCGGCGAAGACCTACTCCGGAGGCATGCGCCGCCGGCTCGACCTGGCGGCGGCGCTCGTCGTCTCCCCGCCGGTGATGTTCATGGACGAGCCGACGACCGGCCTCGACCCGCGCAACCGCCAGCAGCTGTGGGAGGTCATCAAGCAGCTGGTCTCCGGCGGTACCACCCTGCTGCTCACCACGCAGTACCTGGAGGAGGCCGACCATCTGGCGCACGAGATAGCGGTCGTCGACCACGGCCGGGTCATCGCGCGCGGCACTTCCGACCAGCTCAAGGCCCGCACCGGCGGCGAGCGCGTCGAGGTCGTGGTCCACCAGCGCGAGCACATCCCCACCGCCATGGAGGTGCTGCGCGGCTTCGGCAAGGGCGACACCACCGTCGAGGAGCACACCCGCAAGATCACCACGCCCGTCACCGGCGGCGCGAAGCTCCTTGCCGAGATCATCCGCGAGCTGGACACCCGCGGCATCGAGATAGACGACATCGGTCTGCGCCGCCCGACCCTCGACGACGTGTTCCTGTCCCTGACCGGCCATGTGGCCGAGGCCGGGGACGAGAACGGCACGAGCGGCGCCCGGGGCGCCGACGCCAAGGACCGCCGGCACAAGAAGGAGACCGTCAAGTGAGTGCTGCCACCGACAGCGCGCGGATCGCCCCGCCCGGCAACGTCCTGACCCAGTCCGTCCGTGACTCGATGGTCGTCGCCAAGCGCAATCTGATCCGCATGACCCGGATCCCCGAGATGGTCATCTTCGGGCTCATCCAGCCGATCATGTTCGTGGTGCTGTTCACCTACGTGTTCGGCGGCTCCATGCAGGTGCAGGGCACCACCGATCCCAGCGTCTACAAGAACTTCCTGATGGCGGGCATCTTCGCGCAGACCGTCACCTTCGCCACCGCCAGCTCCGGCGCCGGCATCGCCGACGACATGCACAAGGGCCTCATCGACCGGTTCCGCTCGCTGCCCATGGCACGCGGCGCGGTGCTCACCGGGCGCACCTTCGCCGACCTGGTGCAGACGGCGCTGACCCTGTTCGTCCTCGCCGCCGTCGCCCTGCTCGTCGGCTGGCGGGTCGGGTCGTACGGCGACACCAACGCCGGCCGGGTGCTGGCCGCCTTCGGCCTGCTGCTCCTGCTCGGTTACGCGTTCACCTGGATCGGCGCCCTGATCGGCCTGTCGGTCCGCACGCCCGAGGCGGCCACCTCCGGCGGCCTCATCTGGCTCTTCCCGGTGACGTTCGTCTCCAACGCGTTCGTGGACTCCGGCAAGATGACGCCGTGGCTGCGCCATGTCGCGGAGTGGAACCCGTTCAGCGCCACCGTCCAAGCCTGCCGTGTACTCTTCGCCAACCCCGGCCAGTCCACGTCGAGCGCCTGGCCGATGCAGCACCCGGTCTGGGCCTCGCTGATCTACTCGGCGCTGATCATCCTCGTCTTCCGCACTCTGGCGGTGCGCAAGTACCGCTCGGCCACGGCCTGAGCGCGGGCGACGGCGGAGCCCGCCCGCCGGTGGTCCGGACATGACGAAGCCCCCGGTGCTCACGCGGAGCGCCGGGGGCTTCGGCGGAAGGCGGTGCGGTGCGGGGACTCAGCCGCTGTACGGCTCGGCCTTGAGGATCTTCACCGAGGCGATCTTGCCGTTCGGCAGCTCGTACTCCGCGTCCTCGCCGACCTTGTGGCCCATCACGCCGGAGCCCAGCGGGGACTGCGGCGAGTAGGTCTCGATCTCGGCGCTCGCGTACTCCCGCGAGGCCAGCAGGAAGGACAGGGTGTCGTCCTCGTCGCCGTCGAAGGCGATCGTGACGACCATGCCCGGCGCGACCGCGCCGTCCGCGGCCGGCGGCTCGCCGACCTGGGCGGTCTCCAGGAGCTGGGTCAGCTGGCGCACGCGGAGCTCCTGCTTGCCCTGCTCCTCCTTGGCCGCGTGGTACCCGCCGTTCTCGCGCAGGTCGCCCTCCTCGCGCGCGGCCGCGATCTTGGCGGCGATCTCCGTGCGCGCAGGACCAGTAAGGTACGCAAGCTCGTCCTTGAGCTTGTTGTACGCCTCCTGGGTCAGCCAGGTGACGTTCTCGCTGGTCTGGGTCACAGGTGCTCCTCGTCGGTGCTGGGAATACAAAGCATCGCCCTACCCAGAAGAATGTTCCCTCATGGGTGGGCGAAACCACGAGCCTAACAATTCAAGGCTCAAAGGGGGAGGACATAAGCCGTGAGACCTATATCAACGCAGGTCAGCGGCCGTGTATTCCGGCCGGCGCCGACGCGTCACCCGGCTTCCGGCCGACGTCGACGCGTCACCCGGTGCTGCAGCCCAGCAGCTCGGCCGTCGTGCCCCGGGCCGTCGTCCGCAGGGTGAGCACCTTGTCGACCTGCGAGGCGCGCTCGTCGAAGCGGAAGTCCGCCCGCCCGACCTCGGAGCCGTCGGCCGCCTGCGAGCGCAGCGTGCAGTAGCCGCGGACGTCGGCGTCCTTGTGGACCTCCAGATGGATCTGCACCGAGTCCTTCGACGTCTGGAAGGTGACGACCTGCGCGCTGATCTTGTTCTGGCCGACGTAGTGGTAGGCGAAGTAGCCGATCAGGGCGAGCAGGGCCGCGCTCAGGACGGCACCGGCGATTTTGAGCTTGTGGTCGGCGCGCTCGTCCGGGGAGCGGCCGTAGCGGCCCTCGGGCAGCCGGGTGCTCGCCGTGCTCATGATCGTCCTCTCGGCCGGTGCGGGACGGGCGCCCCGCAGGGGGCTTCCGGAGCCGGACCCCGGAATTATTCGCCCCCCGATTCGGTCACTATAGAAGCCCCCGCCCGCCCGACCGACCACCACCCCGGACCGATCTCATCGCGGGACGGCACCCCGTTGACTGCCCGCCGAACCGGGCACCGACTCCACCTGAGGACTGAGCCTTGACTGACCAGCTGCGACTGATGGCCGTGCACGCGCACCCCGACGACGAGTCGAGCAAGGGCGCGGCCACCATGGCCAAGTACGTTTCCGAGGGGGTGGACGTGCTGGTGGTGACCTGCACGGGCGGAGAGCGCGGCTCCATCCTCAACCCCAAGCTCCAGGGCGACAAGTACATCGAGGAGAACATCCACGAGGTGCGCCGCAAGGAGATGGAGGAGGCCCGCGAGATCCTCGGGGTGAGCCAGGACTGGCTCGGTTTCGTCGACTCCGGCCTCCCCGAGGGCGACCCGCTGCCCCCGCTGCCCGAGGGCTGCTTCGCCCTGGAGGACCTCGACAAGGCGGCCGGCGAGCTGGTCCGCAGGATCCGCTCCTTCCGCCCCCAGGTGATCACCACCTACGACGAGAACGGCGGCTACCCGCATCCCGACCACATCATGACCCACAAGATCTCGATGGTGGCCTTCGAGGGCGCAGCGGACGCCGAGAAGTACCCGGAGGAGGAGTACGGCCCGGCCTACCAGCCGCTGAAGCTGTACTACAACCAGGGCTTCAACCGCCCGCGCACCGAGGCGCTGCACCAGGCCCTGCTCGACCGCGGCCTGGAGTCCCCCTACGGCGAGTGGCTCAAGCGCTGGGAGGACTCGGGCCACAAGGAGCGCACGCTCACCACGCACATCCCCTGCGCCGATTTCTTCGAGATCCGCGACAAGGCGCTGATCGCCCACGCCACGCAGATCGACCCCGACGGCGGCTGGTTCCGGGTGCCGATGGAGGTCCAGAAGGAGGTCTGGCCGACGGAGGAGTACGAGCTCGCGAAGTCGCTCGTCGACACCTCGCTCCCGGAGGACGACCTCTTTGCGGGCGTCCGGCAGCCGTGAGGGACAATGCCTGACATGAGTGCAAGCGTGAGCCTGGCAATGACGCACCTGGTAACCCTCGCCGAGTTCGACAAGAACAAGGTCACCCCCGGCGTCCTCGGCTTCGTCGTCTTCGCGGTGATGGCCCTCGCGGTGTGGGGCCTGATGAAGTCCATGAACCGCCACATGGGCAGGATCGACTTCAAGGAGGCCCCGGACCCCGCCGCGCGGCCCGGTGCCGCCTCCGGCGAGGCCAAGGCCGAGCGGGGCTGACACCCGGGCGGGCGGTGCCGCTCTCAGCTCTCGCCGTCCGGCACCGCCACCCCCATCACCTCCCGCGCGTGCCGCTCGGGCACCATGCCCAGGCGCCAGGCCTGCCAGCCCGCCTCCAGGCTCACGCCGCGCTCCAGGAGGAGCCGGTAGGCCTCGACGTAGTCGTTCAGCTTCCCGTCGCGCAGCGGATGGCCGCTGCGGACGAGCTGGGCCAGTTCCTCCTGGGCCACCGCCGTGCCGACCTCCGTACCGCCGGGGGCCGCGTACGGCAGCAGGGTGCAGCGCAGGAACCGGGCCCAGTCCTCACCGCGGCGGTCGCCGTAGGAGGCGAACAGGGCCAGCGCCTCGTCGCACAGGGACAGCGCCTGCTGGGTGCGCGCGTTCCCGGCGTCCACGACGGCCAGCTCCAGACACGTCCACGCCTCGCCGTGCGCGACGCCGATGCGCTGGAAGTCGGCGCGGGCGTCGACGAGGAGCTGGCGGGCGAAACCGGAGTTGCGCAGTGACCCGGTCTGCGCCGCCCGCTGGTCCCGGGTGACCCGGGCCGAATGATGGCGGGCGCAGGCCAGCCCGTACACGTCCCGCATCCGGGAGAACATGGTGCGGGCGCGCTCCAGCTCGCGCACCGCCTGGTCGAGCCCGCCGGTCTCCTCCAGCGCCTGACCGAGGTAGTACAGCGTCCACGCCTCGCCGCGCGCGTCCTCGTTGTCCCGGTGCCGTGCCGCCGCCTGCCGCAGCTCCTCCACCGCCTCGGCCGTGTCGCCGGCCATCAGCCGGGCCCGGGCCAGCTGAGTGAGGGCCCAGGCCTCGCCGCGGGCGTCCTGGGTGCGGCGGTAGCGTTCCAGCGCCTGACGCAGGTCCGCCTCGGCGCGCTCCACGTCACCCCTGCGCAGCGCGAGCTGGCCCAGCTGGAAGTGGGCCCACGCCTCGCCGTGCACCGAACCGCCCTCCCGGTGCAGCACCAGCGACCGGGTCAGCAGTTCCAGCGCCTCGGCCAGGTGCGCCCGGTCCCGCTCCACCGCCGCCAGCGCGTGCATCGTCCAGGCGCGGTCGGTCGCCAGCTCGGGCGCCGCCTGAAGGGCGAGGGCCTCCCGCAGCCGGGCCGCCGCCTCCGCCAGGTTGCCCTGGTGGTGCAGCGTGATGCCGAGCGAGTTCAGCGCGCGGGCCGCGCCCGCGTCGTGGTGGGCCTCCCGGTAGAGGTCGACGACCGAGGCCAGCGTGGTACGCGCCTTGTCGAGCTCGCCGAGCTGGCGGGCCGCGATACCGGTACGCCACTGCACCGACCGGACCAGCAGTCCCTGGTCGACGGCCTGGGTCAGCTCGCTGATCTCCCCCAGCCGGTACAGGTCGCCGCGCAGCAGGCAGTAGTCGCACAGAGCGCCGAGCAGGTTCAGCACGGCCCCCTGGTTCACGCCCTCCGCGTGCCGGAGGGCCGCCGTGATGAAGCTCGACTCGTCGTCCAGCCAGCGCAGCGCCTCGTCCAGGGAGGTGAAGCCGTGGGGGCTGAAGCGGTCCGAGCGGGTCGACATGTTCCCGTCGACCAGACGCAGCACAGAGTCGGCCAGCTCGGCGTAGTTCTCGATCAGCCGCTCCTGCGCCGCCGTCCGCTCGGCGGGGTCCTCCTCGTCCAGCAGACGCGCGTGCGCGAAGGCCCGCACCAGGTCGTGCAGCCGGAAGCGGTTGCCCCGCACATGGTCGATCAGGCCCGCCCGGGCGAGGGCCGCCAGGTGCCGGTTCGCCTCCGCCTCGTCCGTGGCCAGCAGCGCGGCCGCCGCCGCGCCGCCCATCGAGGCGCGTCCGGCCAGGGCGAGCCGCCTCAGCAGCCGGCGGGCCTGCTCCGACTGGTCGGTGTAGCGCAGCCACAGCGCCCGTTCCACCGGTTCCACCGGGCCGTACGCGCCCAGATCCGTGGCCAGTTGACGCGGTGAACGCGGGCCGAGACAGGAGCCCGCGATACGCAGCGCCAGCGGCAGCCCGCCGCACAACCGCCCGATCCGGTCGGTGGATTCCGCGTCGTAGGGCCCCGAACTGTCCTGTGCGGCGGCGGTCAGCAGTTCCTCCGCGCCCACCGCGTCCAGGGCCTGGACGGGGAGCTGGTGGACCCAGGCCGGCAGGTCGGCGGGCAACCGGAGCGGCTCGCGGGCGGTCACCAGGACCAGGCTGTCGGACCGCTCGGGCACCAGGGCGCGGACCTGCTCGGCGTCCGAGGCGTCGTCCAGCACGATCGTGACCGGCAGCCCCGTCAGATGCTGGTGGTACAGCTCGCCGAGCCGTTTGAGCTGCTGCTCGGGGGAGGAGCGTTCGCGGAACAGCAGTTGCTCGCGGGGCGCGCCGAGCCGGTTCAGCAGGTGCAGCAGGGCGTCGCGGGTGGGCAGCGGCGGTTCCTCCCGGCTGCCGCCGCGCAGATCGACCACGACCGCGCCCCGGAACTGGTCCCTCAGATCGTGGGCCGCGCGCACCGCCAGCGTGCTGCGGCCGGAGCCCGGCGCTCCGTGCAGGACCACGACGGTCGGCCGGGTCTGGGTGGACGCGCGGGCCGCCTGCACCCACTGCCGGATCCGCGCCATCTCCTCCCGCCGTCCCGCGAACACGTCCTCCGAGTCGGGAAGGTGGCCGAACGACTGCTCCAGGACAGTGCGTCTGCGGGCCGCCGCGCTCTTGTCCGTGCCGCGCAGCCTGGGCGCCGCCTTCTTCGGTGTGGTGGACGCGCTCAGCACGCGCTGCTGGTCGAGGAACGGGCGGATGCCGCGCACCTCCAGCGCGGTCAGCCACTGCAACCGCAGCTGTTCCGGACCGCCGGGCTGGCCGGCCGCCCCGGCCCGGCGGTGCGCGGCGGGCAGATGGGTGGCGGTCACCTTCACGACGGTGGCGGCGGCGCCCACCACCCCGACGGTGACGCCCGCGCCGACGGCGGTGCCACCGTCGGTGCCCAGCGCCAGGTCGGCCACGATGGCGGCGAGCCCCGCGACTCCCGCGACGAGCAGGGGAGTTCGGCCGCCCTCACGCGCGTAGCGCTGGGCGAACGTGAGCTGCCCCGCCGCCGACTCGTCCAGCGCCCGCGTGTAGGCCTCGTACTCCTCCGCCGCGGTCCCGGCCATGGTGTCCAGCGCGCCGCGCGCCCGGGACAGCAGCAGACCTCCGTCCACCCGCCCGCCCGAGCGGCGAACCTCCTCCTCCACGGCCCGAGTCAGCAGCCGCTCGGCGTCCGCCCGATGGCCATCCCGCATGTCCCGTCCCCCTCCGGCGCCAACTCCGTTTCCTACGAGTGTCCTTCGGGTCGGCCGGGAGCGCGAGGGGGCGGCGATCACCGATGGCCCCGGCGGGGTGCCGAGCGCCCGGAGAAGGGGGCGGGGCCACACGAGGAGTCGCGGGACGATCACCTTCCGCGTCCGGCGGGGCCGGGTGAGGCAGGATGGAGGGTATGCCGAACCGACTGGCCCACGAGACGTCCCCGTACCTGCTCCAGCACGCCGACAACCCGGTCGACTGGTGGCCGTGGTCGACGGAGGCCTTCGAGGAGGCCCGACGGCGCGATGTCCCCGTGCTGCTGAGCGTCGGGTACAGCAGCTGCCACTGGTGCCACGTCATGGCGCACGAATCCTTCGAGGACCCGGCCACCGCCGCCTTCCTCGGCGAGCACTTCGTCAGCGTCAAGGTGGACCGCGAGGAGCGCCCCGACGTCGACGCCGTGTACATGGAGGCCGTGCAGGCGGCCACCGGGCAGGGCGGTTGGCCGATGACCGTGTTCCTCACGCCCGACGCCGAGCCGTTCTACTTCGGCACCTACTTCCCGCCCGAGTCCCGGCACGGCATGCCCTCCTTCGGGCAGGTCCTCGAAGGGGTGCGGCAGGCCTGGCAGACCCGGCGGGAGGAAGTCGCCGACGTCGCCGGGAAGATCGTGCGGGACCTCGCGCAGCGGGAGATCGACTACGGCACCGCGCGGCCGCCCGGCGAGGAGGAACCGGCGCAGGCGCTGCTCGCGCTGACCCGGGAGTACGACGCGAGTCGCGGCGGGTTCGGCGGGGCGCCGAAGTTCCCGCCGTCGATGGTGATCGAGTTCCTGCTGCGCCACCACGCCCGCACCGGCTCCGAGGGCGCCCTCCAGATGGCGGCGGACACCTGCGAGCGGATGGCCCGCGGCGGCATCCACGACCAGCTCGGCGGCGGCTTCGCCCGGTACTCCGTCGACCGCGACTGGGTGGTGCCGCACTTCGAGAAGATGCTGTACGACAACGCCCTGCTGTGCCGGGTCTACGCCCATCTGTGGCGGTCCACCGGCTCCGATTTCGCCCGCCGGGTCGCCCTCGCGACCGCCGACTTCATGGTGCGTGAACTGCGCACCGCAGAAGGCGGGTTCGCCTCGGCCCTGGACGCCGACAGCGACGACGGCACGGGCCGGCACGTCGAGGGCGCCTACTACGTCTGGACCCCCGCCCAACTGCGTGAGGCCCTGGGCGCCGAGGACGCCGAACTCGCCGCCCGCTGTTTCGGCGTGACCGAGGAGGGCACCTTCGAACACGGCTCCTCCGTTCTGCAACTCCCCGTGCAGGAAGGCGTTTTCGACGCCGACCGGGTCGAGTCCGTCCGTCACCGGCTGCTGGCGAAGCGGGCCGAGCGTCCGGCGCCCGGCCGGGACGACAAGGTCGTCGCCGCCTGGAACGGGCTGGCGATCGCCGCCCTCGCCGAGACCGGCGCCTACTTCGACCGCCCGGACCTGGTCGAGGCCGCGGTCGGCGCCGCCGACCTCCTGGTCCGGCTGCACATGGACGAGCACGCGGGGCTGCGCCGCACCAGCAAGGACGGCCGGGCCGGAGCCAACGCCGGGGTGCTGGAGGACTACGCCGACGTCGCCGAGGGCTTCCTCGCCCTCGCCTCCGTGACCGGCGAGGGTGTCTGGCTGGAGTTCGCCGGGCTGCTCCTCGGGCATGTGCTGACCCGGTTCGCCGACCCGGAGTCGGGCGCCCTGTACGACACGGCCGCCGACGCCGAGCAGTTGATCCGCCGGCCGCAGGACCCCACCGACAACGCCACCCCCTCCGGCTGGTCGGCGGCCGCCAGCGCCCTGCTCGGCTACGCCGCCCACACGGGTTCAGAGGTCCACCGCACCGCCGCCGAGCGGGCGTTGGGCGTGGTGAGCGCGCTCGGCCCGCGCGTTCCGCGCTTCATCGGCTGGGGTCTCGCCGTGGCCGAGGCCCTGCTGGACGGTCCGCGCGAGGTCGCGGTCGTCGGCTCGTCCCTCGACGACAAGGCGGCAAAGGCCCTGCACCGTACGGCGCTTCTGGGCACCGCCCCCGGCGCGGTCGTCGCGTACGGCACCCCGGAGAGCGAGGAGTTCCCGCTGCTCGCCGATCGCCCCCTCGCCCACGGCGAGCCGACCGCCTACGTCTGCCGCAACTTCACCTGCGACGCCCCCACGACCGACCCGGACCGCCTGCGCACCGCACTGGGCGGCTGAGCCGGGCCCGGACGCCGGCCCCGGGACGGGCCCCGGACGTCAGCCGGAAGCCGGCCGGACGTCAGCTCCGCTCGGCGTACCCGGCCAGGGCGCGTTCCACGATGGCCTCCAACTGGTCGTGGTGGGCGCCCTTCCAGTAGGCGCGGCCGCAGTCGCCGCAGCGGGCGAAGACGTCGTACGTGCGATGAGTGCCGTGCTCGATCTGGTCGGCCACCTCGTCCTTCGTGGCGTCCCGCAGCAGGCCGTTGCAGGCGGTGCAGCGGGTCCAGGGGCGCAGCTCGGGGCGGAAGCGGTCCAGGACGTCGTGGAGTTGGTCGTCGGGGCGGGTGCTGTAGACGTAGGCGCCCGCCCACAGTTCACGGCGGCGCAGCAGGCCACGGTCGCGGCTGAGCATGACCCGCTTCTCGGCGGCCGAGCGGGCGGCGAGCGCGGGGTCGCCGATGTCGGTGGACTCGTAGGCCGTGTCGACGCCCAGCAGGCGCAGCCGACGGGCGAGGGTGCCCAGGTGCACGTCCAGGAGGAAGCGCAGGGGGGCGCCGGGGACCTGCTGGGGCCGGGCGACGGCGCGCACCTGGACCGTCTCGTCCGCCCGCGGCACGTGCGACACCGGCACCTCACGGCCGTCCACCACCAGCGCGCCGACCTCGGTGAGCGGCACGCCCAGGGACTCCACGACGTGGCCGAGCGTCGAGACGCCGTCGGTGACGACCGCGGTGGCGCCGCGGCGCCGGGCGTGCGGGACGAACAGGTGCAGGCCGGGGGCGAACCCGACGTGGATCTCGGGACCGTTCACCCGGTCAGGATGGCACGGACGAGGGGCCGCGGGCTCACGGATTTTTGGTGGGGAGGCCGTGTTCCAGGACGTCCATGGCCTGGTCCATGAGGTCGCTCAGCTCGCCCGTGCACCCGTTCTCGGCCCAGTACAGGGAGACCTCCATCAGGCCGCCCATGAGGGACATGGCGAAGACACGCACCTCCAGACTGTCCTGGTCCAGGCCGGTGCGGGCCGCGATGGCCTGGCGGATGAGCAGGCCGGCTTCCGACATGCTCTCCATCATCCGGGCGCGGACCGCGGGAACCTCGACGCCCAGCCGGGCGCGCAGCCGGGACACCTCGGGCTCGTCGGTCATCCCCAGCGCGAGGGCCTTGTGCATCACATGCCGGAGGGAGTCCATCCACGGCTCGTCGACGGGCCGGGCCCGCAGCTCCTCCAGCATGATCTCGTCGTACTCGTCCGTGAGGACGATGTCCTCCTTGGTCGGGAAGTAACGGAAGACGGTCGACGGCGACACCTCGGCGCGGTCGGCGATCTGCTCGATCGTCGTGGCGTCGTACCCCTGCTCCTCGATCAGCGCGTACGTCGCCGTACGGATCGCCTGCCGGGTCTTGAGCTTCTTGCGTTCCCTCAGTCCCATCGGGGGGCGGTCGGCTGGGGTCGTGGTACGTGCGGCCGTCATGAAGGTCATTGTCCGGCATCGGGTCAGGGTCGGGCCATGGCCGGGTCCTCCTCCGGCTCGGCCCGTACGGCACCCTGAGCGGAGCCCGGCAGGAACGCGGCCGCCAGCAGCGCCGCCACCACCGAGGCGATCCCGCCCACCAGCAGCACCAGGCCCATGCCGTGCACGTACGCCGCGTTCGCGGAGGCCGCCAGGTGCGCCGAGCCCGTCCTCTCGGCGACGAGGTGGGCCGCGACCACCGACTGCCCGGCGGTGTGCGCGGTCTCGGCCGGCAGCCCGGTGACGTCGAGCCGGTCCCGGAAGGCGCTCGCCAGGAGGCTGCCGAGCAGGGCGATGCCGACCGCGCCGCCGACCTGGCGCAGCGTCATCAGCAGACCGGATCCGCTGCCCGCCCGGTCGGCGGGCAGGGCCGCCAGCGCCCCGTCCATGGCCGGGACGACGGAGAAACCGAAGCCGACACCGGCGATCGACAGCCACAGCGCGGTGAAGCCGTAGCCGGACTCCACGGTCGTACGGCTGCCCAGCAGCGCGGCGAAGGCGAGCACCACCAGTCCCGCGGCGACCACGGCCCGCGGTCCGAACCGGGCGACGACCGGCTGCGCGCCCTTCGCGGCGACCAGCAGCCCGCCCATCATGGGCAGCAGCCGCACACCGGTGCCGAGCGCGTCGTGGCCGAGCACGGCCTGGAGGTAGGGCGGCAGCACGAACATCAGGCCGCTCAGCACGAACATCACCAGGGTCGCGGCGATCACGTTGAACAGGAAGCCGCGCCGGGCGAGCAGCGTCATGTCGAGCATGGGCCGCGCCTCGCGGCGCTCGCGCAGCACGAGCCCGGCCAGGAGGACGGCGGCCGCCGTGAACGCGGCGAGCACCAGCGGGTCGCCCCAGCCGCGGTCGGGCGCCTCGATGATCGCGTAGACGAGCGCGCCGAGACCGGTGGCGGTGAACGCCGTGGACAGAGCGCCGATCTTCGGGGAGGCCGGATCGCGGGTCTCGGGGAGCAGCAGGAGGCAGGCCGCGACGCCGAGGCCGGCCATGGGCACGTTGATGAGGAAGACCGAGCCCCACCAGAAGTGGTTCAGCAGCCAGCCGCCGATGATCGGGCCGAGCGGCAGGCCGAGCGCCGAGGCGGCCGAGATGACGCCGACGGCCTTCGCGCGCTCCTCGGGCCCGAACAGCGAGGGCAGCACGGACAGCGCCAGCGGCATGACGAGTGCCGCGCCGACGCCCATGACCGCGCGGGCGGCGATCACCCCGCCGACGTCGCCGGTCAGGGCGCCCACCACGGAACCGGCGAGGAAGACCGCGAGCCCGGCGATCAGCATCAGCCGCCGTCCGAACCGGTCGCCGAGGAGTCCGGCGGGGAGCATCAGCGCGGCGAAGACGACGACGTACGCGTCCGCCATCCACTGCTGCTGCCCGGTCGAGGCGCCGAGTTCCCTCGCCATGGTCGGCAGGGCGACGTTGAGGATCGTCATGTCGAAGCCGAGCACCAGCATGCTCGCGACCAGGGCCGCGAGGGCCCACCAGCGGCGGGGATCGCGCCGCACGTCTTCAGCGTGGGTGAGAGTAGCCATGAAATGACAGTAACTCTCAAAAACTAGGCTCTGTCAATCAGTATCGACTGTCGAACGTGTTCTCCTCCGGACCTCCGGGCGCACGGAAAAGGCCACGGCTCGTGTGAGCCGTGGCCGGGTGGGGAGGGGTTGCGCGTTACGCGTGCTGGTAGGCCACCAGCGAGATGCCCACGTAGTGCACCACGAAGGCGGCCAGCGTGAAGGAGTGGAAGACCTCGTGGAAGCCGAACCAGCGCGGTGACGGGTTCGGCCGCTTGATGCCGTAGACGACGCCGCCCGCGCTGTAGAGGAGCCCGCCGACGACGACCAGGACCAGGACGGCGATGCCGCCGGTGCGCAGGAAGTCGGGCAGGAAGAAGACGGCCGCCCAGCCCATCGCGATGTAGCAGGGGGTGTAGAGCCAGCGCGGGGCGCCGACCCAGAAGACGCGGAAAATGATGCCTGCGGCGGCCGCGCCCCATATGCCCCACAGCAGCCACTGCCCCTTGGCGCCGGGCAGGAGCAGCAGGGTGAGCGGTGTGTACGTGCCCGCGATGATCAGGAAGATGTTCGCGTGGTCGAGCCTGCGCAGCACGCCGCCCATGCGCGGTCCCCAGTTGCCCCGGTGGTACAGCGCGCTGACGCCGAAGAGCAGGCAGGCGGTGAGGACGTAGATCCCGCAGGCGATGCGTCCGCGGGTGGAGCCTGCCAGCGCGGTGAGTGCGAGCCCCGCGACGAGTACGGCCGGGAACATGCCGAGATGCAGCCAGCCGCGCAGCTTCGGCTTGATCTGGTGCGGCAGGGAGGGCGCGACGGGACCATGGCCGGCGACCGGCGTGTCCAGGGGCGCGTCGGAGGCGGACGCAGTCATGCGCGCATCGTACCTACGGCACCGTAAGTCGCGTATCAGTGCCGGACAGTGAGCACCGGCGAACGGGTCGAACGCAAAAAGACCTTCAGTCGAATCCAACGTGGACGCAAAGAATCGCGGGAATCGTGGCATTACTCACGTCGCTCACCTGTGACGCCCCCTGGACAGATGGGCGCTCTCGTCGGATGATCAAATGAGTGCGGTCGGCACCGGATGAGCGGCTACGAAGCATCCGGGTCGCAGCCCCCACGGGGCGACAAGACAAAAAACCCCTCATTTAGGAGCGATCGTGGCGCGCGACATCGCGGCTCCCCCCGTCATCCCCACCCACCACAAGGAACTGATCTCGTGGGTCAATGAGATCGCCGAACTGACGCAGCCGGACAGCGTGGTCTGGTGTGACGGATCCGAGGCCGAGTACGAGCGACTGTGCGAGGAGCTCGTCCAGAAGGGCACCTTCCGGAAACTCGACCCGATCAAGCGCCCCAACTCCTACTACGCGGCATCGGACCCGTCCGACGTGGCCCGCGTGGAGGACCGGACGTTCATCTGTTCCGAGAAGGAGGAGGACGCGGGTCCGACCAACCACTGGAAGGCGCCCGCCGAGATGCGGGAGATCTTCCAGGGGGCGGAAGGCGAGGGAGGGGTCTTCCGCGGCTCGATGAAGGGCCGGACGATGTACGTCGTCCCGTTCTGCATGGGCCCGCTGGGCTCGCCGCTGTCCGCGATCGGCGTCGAGATCACCGACTCCGCCTATGTCGCGGTGTCCATGCGCACCATGACCCGCATGGGACAGCCGGTGCTGGACGAGCTCGGCGACGACGGCTTCTTCGTCAAGGCCGTCCACACCCTGGGCGCCCCGCTGGAGCCGGGCCAGGAGGACGTTCCGTGGCCGTGCAACTCCACCAAGTACATCTCGCACTTCCCGGAGACCCGCGAGATCTGGTCCTACGGCTCCGGCTACGGCGGCAACGCGCTGCTCGGCAAGAAGTGCTACGCCCTGCGCATCGCCTCCGTCATGGCACGCGACGAGGGCTGGCTGGCCGAGCACATGCTGATCCTCAAGCTCACCCCGCCCACCGGTGAGGCCAAGTACGTCGCCGCCGCCTTCCCGAGCGCCTGCGGCAAGACCAACCTCGCCATGCTGGAGCCGACGATCTCCGGCTGGACCGTCGAGACCATCGGTGACGACATCGCGTGGATGCGGTTCGGCGAGGACGGCCGGCTGTACGCGATCAACCCCGAGGCCGGCTTCTTCGGCGTCGCGCCCGGCACCGGCGAGCACACCAACGCCAACGCCATGAAGACGCTGTGGGGCAACTCGGTCTTCACCAACGTCGCCCTCACCGACGACGGCGACGTGTGGTGGGAGGGCATGACGGAGGAGACCCCGGCGCACCTCACCGACTGGAAGGGCAACTCCTGGACCCCCGCGTCCGAGACGCCCGCCGCCCACCCCAACGCCCGCTTCACCACGCCCGCCGCGCAGTGCCCGATCATCGCGCCGGAGTGGGAGGACCCCAAGGGCGTGCCGATCTCGGCGATCCTCTTCGGCGGCCGCCGCGCCTCCGCGGTGCCGTTGGTGACGGAGTCCTTCGACTGGAACCACGGCGTCTTCCTCGGCGCCAACGTCGCCTCCGAGAAGACGGCCGCCGCCGAGGGCAAGGTCGGCGAGCTGCGCCGCGACCCGTTCGCCATGCTGCCGTTCTGCGGCTACAACATGGGCGACTACATGGGTCACTGGATAAAGGTCGGCAAGGCCGCCGAGCAGCGTGACGGCGACCAGTCCAAGCTGCCGAAGATCTACTACGTCAACTGGTTCCGCAAGAACGACGAGGGCAAGTTCGTCTGGCCCGGCTTCGGCGAGAACAGCCGCGTCCTGAAGTGGATCGTGGAGCGCCTGGACGGCACCGCCGAGGGCGTCGAGACCCCGATCGGCGTCCTGCCGACCAAGGCGGCCCTGGACACGGACGGCCTCGAACTGTCCGAGTCCGACCTGGAGTTCCTGCTCACGGTCGACAAGGAGGTGTGGCGGGAGGAGGCCGGACTGGTCCCCGAGCACCTGAACACCTTCGGCGGCCACACGCCCAAGGAGCTGTGGGACCAGTACCACTCGCTCGTCGAGCGCCTGGGCTGACGCGGTCCTCGACCCACCGCCCCCTGAGCTCCGCGGCCGGCTGACCGACCTGCCCTGACCTGCAACGTCGCCCGGCCGGCCGCGGCGACACCCCCGAGAGGCCGGGTGCGCACAACGGCGTGCGCACCCGGCCTCTTCGGCGTGCGCGCGTGCACCCGCGCCGATCGGGCCTGTTCGCGCTGCGGTGCGCGGGCACGCCCGGCGCGGACGCGGCGAACCGCGCCCAAAAAGCAGCATTCAGGGGCAATTCACCTATGGTGATGCCATGCGCGGAATCCTGTTGGCCGGGGGCACCGGCTCGCGGCTGTGGCCATTGACCCGCACGGTGTCGAAGCAGCTGCTGCCGGTCTTCGACAAGCCCATGGTCTATTACCCGCTTTCCACACTGGTGATGGCCGGTACCCGGGAGATCCTGATCATCACCACCCGGGAAGACCAGCGGCAGTTCCACCGGTTGCTCGGCGACGGAAGTCAACTCGGCCTGCAATTCACGTACATGGCGCAGGAACGCCCGGAGGGAATCGCCCAGGCCTTCCTGCTGGGGGCCGACTTCATCCGCGGCGAGCCGGTTTCCCTGATCCTGGGCGACAACATCTTCCACGGCAGCGGCCTCGGTACCCGGCTGGCCCGCAACGCGGACGTGAAGGGCGGCAGGGTCTTCGCCTACCCGGTGGCCAACCCCTCGGCCTACGGAGTCGTGGAGTTCGACGAACTGGGCCGGGCGCTGTCCATCGAGGAGAAACCGGCCCGGCCCAGGTCCCGGTACGCCGTACCCGGACTGTACTTCTACGACAATCAGGTCGTCGGCATCGCCCGGAGCCTGCGGCCCAGCGCCCGGGGCGAGTTGGAGATCACCGACCTCAACCGCGCCTATCTGGAGTCCGGGAGTCTGCACGTCGTCCGGCTGGACCGGGGCACCGCGTGGCTGGACACGGGGACCTTCGCCTCCATGGTCCAGGCCTCGGAGTACGTCCGTGTCGTCGAGGAACGCCAGGGCTACAAGATCGGCTGTGTCGAGGAGGCGGCCTGGCGGGCCGGCCTGATCGACGACGCCCGGCTCCGCGAACTGGCACAGCCGCTGCTCAAGAGCGGATACGGCCATTATCTGCTGGGCCTGCTGGAGGACCCCCGTTCCGTCGTCATGCCCCAGCCGGGCAGCGGATCGCGCCGGGAAGAACTGCTGCGCACCGGGCCGGGCGTGCCCGCGTGACGGCCGCGTAGGAAAGGAGTTGTGCGCGTGAGACCGCTTCGTATCGCAGGGGCCTGGGTGGATACGCCCCAGGTTTTCACGGACGGCAGAGGCCGATTCCACGAATGGTTCAAGGACGAGAGGTTCCAGGATTCCACCGGCCAGGGACTCCGGCTCGCCCAGGCCAACTGTTCGCGTTCCGTTCGTGGAACTCTCCGCGGCATCCATTTCGCGTCGGTCCCGCCCGGGCAGGCCAAGTACGTCACCTGTGTCGGAGGCGCGATTCTCGACGTGGTGGTCGACATCCGTACCGGTTCCCCGACTTTCGGCGAATGGGAGGCGGTTCGGCTCGACGACACCACGCACCACTGCGTGTACCTCTCGGAAGGCCTCGGTCACGCCTTCATGGCGCTGGAGGACAACTCCACGGTCGTATATCTGTGTTCGGAGGGATACGCGCCACAGCGCGAACACGGGATCAACCCGCTCGACCCACGGCTTGCCATTTCCTGGCCCGGCGACCTCGCACCGCTCCTGTCCGAAAAGGATGCCGCGGCGCCCACGCTGGAGGAGGCCGAGCGGCAGGGGCTGCTGCCTTCCTTCGAGGACTGCGCGGTCTATCGCGGAGATCTTCCGAGCAGTGTCTGAGACGGACGCGTCCGACGGAATTCAGGCTCGCGTGAAAGTTGCGTCCGGGAATCCATACAGGGGAATCCGGATTGCATTGAGGCTGCTCGGGTGATCCTCGACCACGCTCTGTGTTTGCTCCGCAAATTATCCATCACCGCGAGTAAAGAATGTCTTCGTCCGTGGCCAAGGGCACGTGACACGCATGCGAACGAAGCGCACCCGAGTGGGCGCGCTTGCGGCTTGATCCCTCCCAGTTCCTGAGGAAGGTTCTCTTGAACCGTAGAACGATCCGAAGTTCACGCTTGAGGTCGGCCACGCTGGTATCGGCGAGCGCGCTCGCCGTGGCGCTCAACGTTGCCCCGAGCACGGCTGCCATCGCCAACGCGATCGAGAGGTCCGGTGATCGCAGTGCGGCGGTGACCTCCGGTTCCAGCGACCCATGGGCCGACCGGGGCCGCCACCACGACCGCGGTCCGCAGGGTCCGCAGGGCAAGCGAGGTCCGCAGGGCCCGAAGGGCGACAAGGGCAACAAGGGCGACAAGGGCGACCGTGGTTCACGCGGACCGCAGGGTCCTGACAGCCACGGCCGGGGTCCACAGGGCCCCCAGGGCGTTCCCGGTGTCCAGGGTCCGCAGGGCAACACGGGCGTCACGGGTGCCACTGGTGCGACCGGTCCAATGGGTCCGCAGGGTGGCACGGGCGTCACTGGTGCGACCGGTCCAATGGGTCCGCAGGGTGGCACGGGCGTCACTGGTGCGACCGGTCCGCAGGGTGACACGGGGGTCACTGGTGCGACCGGTCCGCAGGGTGACACGGGGGTCACTGGTGCGACCGGTCCGCAGGGTGACACGGGGGTCACGGGCGCGACCGGTCCTCAGGGCGACACTGGTGCGATCGGTCCAATGGGTCCGCAGGGTGACACGGGGGTCACTGGTGCGACCGGTCCGCAGGGTGACACGGGTGCCACGGGCGCGACCGGTCCTCAGGGCGACACTGGTGCGATCGGTCCAATGGGTCCGCAGGGAACCCAGGGCGACACAGGCGACATCGGTGCGACCGGTCCTCAGGGTGACACGGGTGCCACCGGTGCGACCGGTCCGCAGGGTGACACGGGGGTCACTGGTGCGACCGGTCCGCAGGGTGACACGGGGGTCACTGGTGCGACCGGTCCGCAGGGCGACACTGGTGCGATCGGTCCTCAGGGCGACACTGGTGCGATCGGTCCAATGGGGCCGCAGGGAACCCAGGGCGACACCGGGGCCACGGGTGCGACGGGCGCGACCGGTCCGCAGGGTGACACGGGTGCCACTGGTGCGACCGGTGCCACGGGTCCGCAGGGAACCCAGGGTGACACGGGTGCGACCGGTGCCACGGGCGCGACCGGTCCGGTGGGTCCGCAGGGTGATACGGGTGCGACCGGCCTGACCGGTGCCACGGGCCCGCAAGGCGACCCGGGTGCCACTGGTGCGACCGGTGCCACGGGTCCGCAGGGAACCCAGGGCGACACGGGGGCCACGGGTGCGACGGGCGCGACCGGTGCCACGGGTCCGCAGGGCGCCCAGGGCGCGGTGGCCACCACCGTCGTGACCGGGGCTGCCGGACCGCAGTCGACGGCCACCTGCCCCGTCGGCCAGTCGGCCGTCAGCGGCGGCTACCAGGACACCGCTGCCACCTCCGGTGCCAGCCAGAGTGCCCCGATCGGCGGCTCCCCCGCCACGGGGTGGCAGGCCACCAGCAACGACGGCACGGATGTCACGGCCTTCGTGATCTGCAGCCCGTGACCCCTGGGTGAGCGGCGGTACGGTGCGGTGCAGGCCGTCCGTCCCGCCTCGGAACGAGTGACGGACGGTGCCCCCGAGGTTTCGGCCTCGCGGGCACCGTTCGCGTTCTGCCACATCGCACTCGACAACATGAGCCTCAATCGGCCCCGCCTGTGGATTCTGGACGTCGGGCCGCAACACACTCGGAGAACCATGCGCATCCTTGTGACCGGCGGCGCCGGATTCATCGGTTCGGAATACGTCCGCCGACGGCTGGCCTCCGATCCGACCGCGCGGATCACCGTCCTCGACAAGCTCACGTATTCGGGCGTCGAGGCCAATCTGGCGTCGGTGGCGGAACATCCCGGACACACCTTCGTCCGGGGCGACATCTGCGACCCGGACGTGGTCGGCCAGGTCATGGCGGGCCAGGACGCGGTGGTCCATTTCGCCGCCGAGTCGCACGTGGACCGGTCGATCGACGGGGCGGGCGCCTTCGTCCGCACCAATGTGACGGGCACCCAGGTGCTCCTGGACGCGGCCCATCGCCACCGCGTGGGCCGTTTCGTGCACGTGTCCACCGACGAGGTGTACGGCTCGATCGGCGAAGGATCGTGGACCGAGGAGTGTCCGCTCGCTCCGAACTCCCCGTACTCCGCTTCCAAGGCCGGCTCCGACCTGCTGGCCCTCGCCTACCACCGCACCCACGGCCTGGACGTGGTCGTCACCCGGTGCACCAACAACTACGGGCCCCACCAGTTCCCCGAGAAGGTCGTCCCGCTCTTCATCACCCGCCTGATCGACGGGAGGACGGTTCCCCTGTACGGCGACGGCCGCAACGTCCGCGACTGGCTGCACGTCTCCGACCACTGTCGGGGCATTGACCTGGTCCTGCACGGCGGCAGGGCCGGGCAGGTCTACCACATCGGCGGCGGCACGGAGCTGACCAACCACAAGCTCACCGGCCTGCTGCTGGACGCGGTCGGCGCGGACTGGGACCGGGTCGAGCACGTCGCCGACCGCAAGGGCCACGACCTGCGCTACTCGCTGGACGACCGCAAGATCCGCGAACAGCTCGGCTACGCCCCGCGGGTGGAGTTCGCCGAAGGCCTCGCCGCCACGGTCTCCTGGTACCGCGCACACCGCGCCTGGTGGGAGCCGCTCGTGGAGAGGGCCGGGCTGCGATGAGCACCGGATGGCTGGTGACCGGCGCGCGCGGGCTCCTCGGTCAGGACGTGCTCACCGAACTCACCGCGGAGCCGGACACGGTGGTGACCGGACTGAGCCGTGACCGGCTGGACATCACCGATCCCTCCGCCGTGCGCGAGGCCGTCCGGGGCCACCGCGTGGTCGTCAACTGCGCCGCCTGGACGGACGTCGACGGCGCCGAGCGGTCCGAGGCGGCGGCCACGGCCGTCAACGGCACGGGCGTACGCCATCTGGCACGGGCCTGCGCGGAGGCGGGCGCGCTCCTGCTGCACGTCTCCACCGACTACGTGTTCCCGGGCGACCGCCGCAGCCCCTACCCCGAGGACGCGCCCACGGCACCCGTCAACGCGTACGGGCGCGGCAAACTGGCGGGTGAGCGAGCCGTCCTCGAACGCCTGCCGCACACCGGCTACATCGTGCGCACCGCCTGGCTCTACGGGACGCACGGCCGCAACTTCGTGGCCACCATGCTCGAACTCGCCGCCCGGCGCGAGACCCTGGACGTGGTGGCCGACCAGCACGGACAGCCCACCTGGTCCCGCGCCCTCGCCCGGCGGCTGACGGCCCTCGGCCGTGCCGCCCTGGCCGGGCGGGCACCGGCCGGCACGTACCACGGCACGGCGGCCGGCCACACCACGTGGTACGGCCTGGCGCGGGAGACCTTCCGCCTCGCGGGCCTCGATCCGGAGCGGATCCGCCCGGTCGGCTCGGAGAGGTTCCCGCGCCCGGCGGCCCGTCCGGCGTTCGGCGTCCTCGGGCACGGCAACTGGACCCGATGCGGTCTGCCGCCCCTGGAGCGATGGGACGACCAGCTGACCGCGGCCCTCGCCGAGCCGTCCTTCGCCGCACTGGCCGCCACGGCACGCGCGAACGGCACACGCCTCACGGTCTGATCAGCCGGGCCGCGTGCCCGGGACAAGGAGAGGCGCCCCGGCGGAACCTGACGGTCCGCCGGGGCGCCTTCGCGTGCGGGCGCTAGACCAGCAGCGGTCCTCCGCACCGCTCGGCGCCCTCCTTCATCGCGATGAGGTTGGCGACGACGTAGGAGATGTTGTTCCGGGAGTGCCACTCGCTGGGGAAGTACGTGACCAGGCGCGAGGACTGGAACCTGGCCTGGATCTCGGGCACGAAGGTGCGGTACTGGTTGTCCGTGTAGTACCAGAACGAGTTCTCGTTGTAGTAGGCGACGTGGGTCGGGTCCTGGTACGCGCCGCGGCCGTCGGAGCTGGGCGTCATGGTGAGGAGCATGCCGCCGGGCGCCAGCAGCCGGTACAACTCGTTGATCAGCGGCACTTTCGCGGGCACGTGCTCGAGGAAGTCCACCGCCCGCATCAGGCCGACGGAGTCGTCGGGCAGGTCCAGCTTTCCGGGCAGGGTCGCGACGATGTCGACGCCGTCTCCCGCGTACTGGTCCACGCCCAGGTAGCCCGGCGGCTTGCGGTGGGCCGCGCCGAGGTCCAGGGCGAGCAGGCCGCGACGCTGGGTCCAGGCCAGGGCGTTGGCCTCGATGTACTTGTCGTACAGGGCGACCGTCTCGCGCTGGATGTGCGCGTTGATCTCCGGGTCGCGCTGGGTGTTCGCCGGGTGCATCCGCTGGAGGTACAGGCAGCGGTCGATGTGCTGGAAGTCGCCGACGTGGAACAGACGGCACATCAGGTCCTGGTCGTCCAGCACGGTGCGGGAGGCGTCGTACCCGCCGGCCTTCTCGTAGCTCTCCTTGCGGAACGCCCGCACGTGGTTCGGCGCGTACCAGATGTAGGAGACGTTGTGCGGCGTGGGTTCCATGGAGACGGCCTGGAGCAGCTTGCGGCCGTCGACCCGCACCTCCTCGAACTTCCAGCCGTGCGCCTCGTTGAAGCGGGAGTTGTCCCGCTTGCCGTCCTCGGTGATCTGCGCGGTGTTGCTGTAGACGAGGACGGCGTCGGGATGCGCGTCGAACGCCTTGCCCAGCTCGGCCAGGCACGCCTTCGCCAGCAGGTCGTCGTGGTCGAGCTCGACCAGGATCTCCCCGCGGGCCAGCTCGCAGGCCCTGCGCTTGGCCGCTCCGACGCCGCTGACGTCGTCCGCGATCTCCACACGGACCCGGTCGTCGTGCTGCTCGGGCCGCCACCGGGCGCCGTTGTTGAGCAGGACGATCCACTCCCAGTCCGGGCAGGTCTGCGCCTGAAGGGTCCTGAGGCACTCATCGAGGAAGCGGGGCTGGTGGCTGGGTGTGAAGACGGAGAACCTCGGTGTCGCAGTCGACGTCATCTGGTGGCACCTGCCTTACTCGATGTCGGTGTGGGGCTTACCTTGTCCCGGAACGCCTCCGGGATCGCGGAGTGCAGCGAGGGATCGGCCGCGACGGCCCGGCCGAACTCCTCCTCGGCCTCGTCGTCACGGTCCTTCTGCGCCAGGATCAGGCCGAGTTGGAGGTGGGCCGTGGCGGCCCTGGGCGTGGCGGCGATGGCGCGCTGCAGGAGCGTGACGGCCTGGCCCGGGTCGCGCGGTTTCACCAGGACCGCCTTGTTGTAGAGGGCCGAGGCGTACTTCGGGTCGATCTTCAGCGCCTCGTCGTAGGCCTTACGGGCATCGTCGGCCCTGCCTTCCTGGTGGGCGATGACACCGAGGTCGTACCAGGCGACCTTGTTGCGCGGATCGAGTTCCAGCACGCGCCGGAAGGTCCGGGTCGCCCCGACGTAATCGCGGTACTGCACCTGGAGGTTGCCCGCTTGCAGAAGCGTGGCCGCCTCTTGCGACGTGTGGCCCTGCGCGGTCTTGGATTCCGGGGAGGTCGCGGTCGTCGGGTGGGACGTGATCGCCCAGGAGGTCACCCCGGTGGCAACTGCGCCCGCACCGACGAGCGTCACCCACAATCGCCTACGTTTCACTTTGTCACATTTCGTGGAATAGTGAGGGACGGACAGAGGTGGCACTTCTCGTGCGGCCGGAACCGGAGGGCGGGTCCTACCGGTGCTACCGGTGCCGACGGGCTGGAGTCCGAACCACCGTCATGTGCGCCGACGTTACGAGGCCGACTTGCCGACGTCGCCGTTCGGCAGGCATGTGGGGCGTACAGACCACTCGAATGTACGCATGAAACGCGGCGTGACGGTACGCGCGTTCATGGCGCCCGGCCCGCGCGTCGCTGCGGGTGCGCGCGGACCGGGGCCGATCAAGGAGCCCCTGGTCGGGGCTGGTGAGCACTAGCCGGCGGCGCTCAGCTTCCGCGGTTCGCCCTGCGCGGCCGCGTGCGCGTCCATCCGTTCGGCCGCCAGGATCGCCGCCGCGGTGTCCGCCCGGGAGGCGGCGACGACGAGCGCGCGGCCGGCGAGCGCGTGCGCCCGCTGGTGCAGCGCCGACGGTTCGCGGGCGGCGGTCAGCGGACCGCGGGCCGGAGCGTGGCCTCCCCCCAGCCGGGCCACCTGGTCGGCGAGCCGCTCGGCCGCGGTGTCCAGGTCGGTGGAGGGGACCAGTGCGCGCAGCTCGTCCGTGACGGCGAGCAGCGCCGCGAGATGGCCCGCGAGCTGGATGTCCAGCTCCTCCTCGCGGGAGCGGTGGGGGAAGTCGGACGTGCTGCCGGCCATCGGGCTCCGGACGGACCTGCCGGAGGGCCCGGTGCGGATCGGTTCGTACATGGGATGGCCTCCTGTGCGCTGACGGAAAACATCCTAGCTTAGAACGCGTCTAAAGTTGAGTCCGTTCGCGGAATCGGCCCGCAGAGGCACCGAACGTGAGCGTCAGGCCTGGCTGTAGCCGTCCAGGAAGGTGCCGATCCGTCCCACCGCGTCCCGCAGGTCGCCGACCGAGGGGAGCGTGACGACCCGGAAGTGGTCCGGTTCCGGCCAGTTGAATCCCGTGCCCTGGACGACCATGATCTTCTCGCGGCGCAGCAGGTCCAGGACCATCCGCCGGTCGTCCTTGATCTTGAAGACCGCGGGGTCCAGGCGCGGGAAGAGGTACAGCGCGCCCTTCGGCCGTACGCAGGTCACGCCCGGGATCTGCGTGAGCAGCTCGTAGGCGACGTCCATCTGCTCCTTCAGCCGCCCGCCCGGCAGGACCAGCTCGTTGATGCTCTGCCGTCCGCTGAGCGCGGCCACCACGCCGTGCTGGCCCGGCATGTTCGCGCACAGGCGCATGTTCGCCAGGATCGTCAGGCCCTCGAGGTAGGAGTCGGCGTGCGCGCGGGGGCCGGAGACGGACATCCAGCCCACCCGGTAGCCGGCGACCCGGTACGCCTTGGACATGCCGTTGAACGTCAGGGTCAGCAGGTCCGGCGCGACCGACGCGGTCGGGGTGTGCGTGGCGTCGTCGTAGAGGATCTTGTCGTAGATCTCGTCGGAGCAGACCAGCAGGTTGTGCCGGCGGGCGATGTCGGTCAGCCCCTTGAGCACGGCCGGGTCGTAGACCGCGCCGGTGGGGTTGTTGGGGTTGATGATGACGATCGCCTTGGTGCGGTCGGTGACCTTGCGCTCCACGTCGGCGAGGTCGGGCATCCAGTCGGACTGCTCGTCGCAGCGGTAGTGGACGGCGGTGCCGCCGGACAGGGAGACCGCGGCCGTCCACAGGGGGTAGTCCGGTGCCGGTACGAGGACCTCGTCGCCGTCGTCGAGCAGCCCCTGCATGGCCATCACGATCAGCTCGGAGACGCCGTTGCCGATGAAGACGTGCTCGACGTCCGTCTCGATCCCGAGGGTCTGGTTGTGCATGACGACCGCGCGCCGGGCGGCCAGCAGGCCCTTGGCGTCGCCGTAACCGTGGGCCGTTGAGACGTTGCGGAGGATGTCCTCCAGGATCTCCGGCGGGCACTCGAAGCCGAACGCCGCCGGGTTGCCCGTGTTCAGCTTCAGGATGCGGTGACCGGCCGCCTCCAGGCGCATCGCCTCCTCGAGCACCGGGCCCCGGATCTCGTAACAGACGTTGGCGAGCTTGGTCGACTGGATCACCTGCATGTCGAGGAGCTTACGGCCGGGTATCGCCCGATGGCTCGTGTTTTCCACCACGTGAGACGTCTGCGTGTCGGCTCGCGCCGCCGCGGCAGGGCAGGGAAAGCCCTACGGCCCCGGACCGCTCCCTTGTTGCGGCACCCCTCTGCATTCACAATGCGCATGACAAAGAACGGCGGCCGGAAGATCTCCGGTCGCCTCCGTCGCAAGAGGGGACCCCCGCATGAGAAAGCCTCTCGTCGCCGCGCTGTTCGCCCTGGTGATCGCCGGGGCGGGCGCGGTACCCGCGGCCGCCGCGCCCGCACCCGAGCAGAGCGCCTCCCGGGTGACCGGCGCAGACCGTGCGACGGCCGCACCCGCGCTCGCGGCCGTCGACTTCGCCGGCACCGTCGCGCTGAGCAACTGCTCCGGTTCGGTCGTCCGCCTCCCCGGTTCCGCGGACGGCGACCCGGCGCTCGTGCTCAGCAACGGCCACTGCCTGGAGACCGGCTTCCCGTCGCCCGGCCAGGTCATCGTGGGCCAGACGTCCAGCCGCACCTTCGGCCTGCTCAACTCGGCCGGCACCCAGGTCGCGACGCTCCGGGCGAACAAGGTCGTCTACTCGACCATGACCGACACGGACGTCACGATCTACCAGCTCACCAGCACCTACGCGCAGATCAAGAGCTCCTACGGCATCAACGCGCTGAACCTGAGCGACACCCACCCGGTCGCCGGCACCGCCATCAAGGTGGTCTCCGGCTACTGGAAGCGGATCTACAGCTGCAACATCGACGGCTTCGTCTACCGCCTGAAGGAGGGGAACTGGACCTGGAAGGACTCGGTACGCTACACCTCCGCCTGCGACACGATCGGCGGCACGTCCGGCTCGCCCGTCATCGACACCGCCACCGGCAAGGTCGTCGCCGTCAACAACACCGGCAACGAGAGCGGCGGCCGCTGCACCGTGAACAACCCGTGCGAGGTCGACGCGAACGGCACCATCACCGTCCGGCAGGGCATCAACTACGCCGAGCAGACCTACCAGATCCCCGCCTGCTTCGGCGCCAGCAACCAGCTCGACCTGACCAGGAGCGGCTGCACCCTGCCCAAGCCCTGACCGGAGAAGCACAGGGCGGGGCGGGCGGTCGGCGCATCCAGACGAGAGACCCTAGGTCCGGCGGACCGCCCGCCCCGCCAGTACGTCGGTGCGCCGGCCGTCCTCGATCACGAACCGGCCGTCGATCAGGACGTACGGAATCCCCGTCGGCAGCGCGCGCGGCCGCTCGAAGGTCGAGCCCGGCGCGACCGTGGCCGGGTCGAACAGGACCAGGTCGGCCCGGTACCCCTCGCGGACCACACCCCGGTCCGGCAGCCGCAGCCGGGCCGCCGGGCGCCCGGAGAGGTGCGCGACACACTCCTCCAGCGACAGCACGCCCAACTCCCGTACGTACCGGCCGAGGTACCGCGGGAAAGTGCCGTAGGCCCGCGGATGCGGCTTGGTGCCCCGCAGGATGCCGTCGGAGCCACCGGTGTGGACGCGGTGGCGCATGATCGCCCGGACGTTCTCCTCGTGGCCGACGTGCTGGAGGACCGTCGTGCCCAGCCGGTCCTCCACCAGCAGCCGCCGGGCGGTGGTCCACGGCTCCTCGCCGCGCCGGGCCGCCGCTTCCCGGACCGTCAGACCGACGTACTCGGAGAGCGCGGGGACGGTGACCCCGGAGATCTCGATCGTCTCCCACTCCACCGGAACCCCGTGGCAGCCGTCCGAGCCGGTCACCTCCAGGTGCCGGCGGATCCGCTCCGCAGTGTCCTCGCCGGCGAGCCGCCCGAGGACCGCCTCCGGGCCGCCCTCGCCCGCCCAGCTCGGCAGCAGGGCCACCAGGGTGGTGCAGCCGGGGGTGTAGGGGTACGTGTCCAGGGTGATGTCGGCGCCGGCGGCGAGTGCCTCGTCGAGGAGGGCCAGCAGATCACCGGCGCGGCCCTGGTTCGGGGCGAAGTTCATGGTGGCGTGTGCCAGGTGCAGCGGGCAGCCCGCCTCGCGCGCGAGCCGCACTGTCTCCGCGTACGCCTCCAGGGCTCCGGCGCCGTAACTGCGGTGGTGCGGGCAGTAGTAGCCGCCGTGCGCCGCCACCACCCGGCACAGCTCGGTCAGTTCGGCGTCCCCCGCGTACATCCCGGGGGTGTAGGTGAGCCCGGCGGACATGCCGACCGCGCCCTGCTCCATGCCCTCGGCGACCAACCGCCGCATCCGGTCCAGCTCTTCGGGCGTGGCCGCGCGGTCCTCCCAGCCGACGGCGAGCGCGCGGACGGTGCCCTGCGGGACCAGGTAGGCGGCGTTGACGGCGATGCCCTCGCCGTCGAAGCCGTGGTCGAGCCGGTCCAGGTACTCGCCCACCGAACGCCAGGTGAAGTCGACGTCGTCGCCGTCGCCGTTCCAGCCGCTGATCGCCCGGCGCACCTCGGCGAGGGTGCGGTCGTCGACCGGCGCGTACGACAGCCCGTCCTGCCCGACGACCTCCAGCGTGACGCCCTGCGCGGCCTTCGCGCTGTGGTCGGGGTCGCGCAGCAGGGCGAGGTCGCTGTGGGCGTGCATGTCGATGAAGCCCGGGGCCAGCACCAGGCCCTCCGCGTCCAGTTCCCGGCGTGCCCGCGGGCGCTGGCAGCCGGCCGCCGCGGCCTCCTTGACGACGGAGACGATCCTGCCGTCCTTGACGGCCACGTCGGCGCGGTAGGAGGAGGCGCCGGTGCCGTCGGCCACGTCCGCGTCCCGGATGACGAGATCCGCGTAGTCGGCGAGCTCCACCGGGTCCATGGCGGCGCCTCCCGAAGTCCCTAGAAGAACGTACGGACGTATTCGACGACGGTACCGTCCGCCTCGGCCACCGGGATGAGGGGCCACTTGTCGAAGGACGTGCACGGGTGGGAGAGCCCCAGGCCGACCCAGTCGCCGACCTCCAGCTCCGCCCCGGAGGCGGTGCTCAGCCAGGCGTGCTGGTCGGACAGGCCGGTGACCTCCACCCCCGTCGCCGGGCGTTCGACGCCGTCCCGGCGCACCACCTGGGCGAAGGGCAGGTCGAGGTCGTAGGCGGCGTCCCGCTTGCCCGCGTTGGCGAAGGCCTGTTCCGGGCTGGGGCGGGAGACGACCTGCGCCCAGAGGCGGAAGGCGGGCTCCAGGGCGCCCTCCGCGGGGACGCGGTTGAAGGGCGTGATCCTGCGGTAGTGCCCGTCGTCGTGCGAGACGTACGCGCCCGAGCGCAGCAACTTCATTACCGGCCGGGAGAGTTCGGGGATCCCGGCGAACACCTCGGCCACCGTGTCGAACCAGGCGCTGCCGCCCGCGCTCACCACGATCTCCTCTGTGTGCGCGAACTTCCCGGCCTTGTCGAGGTCCACGGCCAGGGCGACGAGCCGGGCCAGCCACGCCCGTACCCGCTCCGGGTCGGCCTGCGGCACCTCGCCCTCGTAACCGGCGACCCCGACGAGACGCAGGCTGTCCGCGGCCGCCACCGCGTCGGCGATCGCCAGGCACTCGGCCTCCGTGCGCACTCCGGTCCGTGCGCCCTCCCCGGCTCCCAGCTCGACGACCACGTCCACCGGGCGGGCGGCCCCCTCCAGCGCCTCGTCCATCAGCCGCACCCCGCGCACGGAGTCGACGTAGCAGACGAAGCGGAAGGAGGGATCGGCGGCCAGTTCCGCGGCGACCCAGCGCAGGGCCGCCGGGTCCACCAGCTCGTTGGCCAGGAAGACCCGGCTGATGCCGAACGCCCGGGCCACGCGCACCTGGTGCGGCACCGCGAGCGTGATGCCCCAGGCGCCGTGCTCCAGCTGGCGGTGGAAGAGCTGCGGGGCCATGGAGGTCTTGCCGTGCGGGGCGAAGGCGAGGCCGTGGCGGGCCGCGTAGGTCTCCATCAGCTTCAGGTTGTGCTCCAGGCGCTCGGCGGAGAGAGCGAGCACGGGCGTGCTGAAGCCGTCGGTGAAGAGGTTGCGGCGCTGGGCGGTCAGCTCGCCGACGGTCAGGCCGTCCGCGTCCGGCGGGAGGCCCTTGAAACGGTGGTCGACGCGTTCCTCGGCCAGCCGGGCGAGCGCTTCCGTGCTCATCGAGCCCCCTTCAGAATCGTTGCAATATGTGCAACGTTCATTGCGTACAGTGCTTATCGGTGTCTAGCATCTCGCCGAAGTCGGGTCAATGTCCGTGGCCGGCCGGGTCGATGCCGGCGCCCCGGAACCCGAAGGGAGTCACCATCTCCGACGCCGCCCGCGGAACGTCCGGCGCACCCGCCGTCGTGGACGTCGTCACGCTCGGCGAGCCGATGGTCACGTTCCCGCCCACCTGTCCGGGCCGTCTGGCCGGCATGCCCACCTTCGAGCGGGCCGCCGGCGGTGCCGGGCCCGATGCGGCCCGCGCCCTCGCCGCGGCCGGGCGCCCCGGTACCGCGCTCACCGTCCCCGGCGGTCTCGCCACGCCTCCCGTCCGGCACCACGCCGACCGGCCGGCCGTCCCGGGCGAGGCGGCGTGGGGAAGACTGCGACTCGGCCCCGGCCGGACGGGCTCCGCGCAAGGGGCCGAGGAGGAGGTACGTACGCCATGAGCCAGACCGTCGACCGGGCGCTGAGCATCCTGCCGCTGCTCGCCGAGGGTCCCGCCGATCTCGGGCGGGTCGCCGACCGCCTCGGCGTCCACAAGTCCACCGCGCTGCGGCTGCTGCGCACCCTCCACCAGCACGGGCTCGTCCACCGCCAGTCCGACCAGCGCTACCGGCTCGGCGCCCGGCTCTTCGCCCTCGCCCAGGAGGCGATGGAGAGCCTCGACGTGCGGGAGATCGCCCATCCCCACCTGCTGGGCCTCGGCGAGCAGTGCGGGCACACCGTGCACCTGGCCGTCCACGAGGACGACGAGGTGCTCTACATCGACAAGGTGGACAGCCGCTACCCGGTGCGCATGTACTCCCGGATCGGCAAACCCGTCGCCATCACCGTCGCGGCCGTGGCCAAGCTGCTGCTCGCCGACCTGTCCGAGGCCGAGCGGCGCGTGATCGCCCGGAGGCTCGACTACCCCATGTACACGGCCCGTTCGACACCGAACGCCGCCGCCTTCCTGAAGGAGCTGGCGACGGTGCGCGAACAGGGCTGGGCCGCCGACCTCGGCGGCCACGAGGAGTCCATCAACTGCGTCGCCGCGCCCATCCGCGGCGCGGACGGCCGGGTGGTCGCCGCGATGTCGGTCTCCGCGCCGAACGTCGTCGTCACCGCCGGCGAACTCCTCGCCCTGCTCCCGCTGGTGCGCCGTACCGCGGACGCCATCAGCGACGAGTTCTCCGGCAGAAACCCAGTGAAGGACCCCGTATGAGCGACACGACGGCCAAGATCGCCCTCACCCCCGCGACCCACACCACCCCGCCCGCGAAGTTCTCCCACGGGGTGCGGAAGGGCAACATCCTCCAGGTCGCCGGCCAGGTCGGCTTCCTGCCTGCCGAGGAGGGCGTGCCCCCCACGCCGGCCGGCCCGGCCCTGCGCGAGCAGACCCTCCAGACGCTCGCCAACGTCAAGGCGATCCTGGAGGAGGGCGGCGCGACCTGGGACGACGTGATGATGATCCGCGTCTACCTCACGGACGTGGACCACTTCGCGGAGATGAACGACCTCTACAACACCTACTTCGAGGAGCAGGGCCTCACCCAGCCGCCCGCCGCCCGCACCACCGTCTACGTCAGCCTGCCCGCGGGCCTGCTCATCGAGATCGACGCGCTCGCCGTGCTCGGCTGACGCGTCTTGGCCATCTTCGTATAACGAAGTCGGGGCTGGCTGTGTCCGGCACAGGTTCGTCGACCATACTGCCCGCTGTGGAGCAGCGCATAGGTTCGAGCAGCCAGCCCCTGAAGGCCGAGCCCGTGAAGGGTGCCGGGTTCGACCCGGCCCACATCCCCGGGCTCACCGCACCCGCGACGGCGGAACCGGAGGACGCCCGGCCGCGGCAGGCCGAGCAGCCGCCGGCCTCCGAGCCGCCGTCCGCCGCGGAGGCGGTCACGGACGACGCCGGGACCGCCGGGAAGGCGGAGCGGCAGGAGGAGGAGCGGTCGGAGGAGCGGCAGGAGGAAGTCGTCGACGGTCCGGTCTTCGAGGCCGCCGACCGCCGGGCCCGCATCGTCGCCGACCAGAGGGGCGTACGTCTCTGCCTGGACGACCAGGAGTGCGAGTTCCGCTGGGACGAGATCGGCGCCGTCGAGACGGCGACCCCCCGTTTCGGCAAGCGGTTCACCGTCACCGTCCACACTCCGGACCGGCGTTGGTACCCCATCGAGATCGAGGCCCCGGCCAGGGCACGCTTCGATGAATGGGAGACGCGACTGGACGCGGTCCTGGACGCGTACTTCGAGGACGGCGCGGCGGACGAGGACGCCGCGGCGGACGAGGACGGCACCGCCGACAAGGACGCGGCGGCCGAGCCGCCCACCGACGACGCCTGACCCCGCCGATCCCGACCCCGGCGGTACCGGGCCCGGGCGCTTGCCGGGGCCCGGTACCGCGCCGGAGATCAGCCCTGCGGACTCCACCCGGGGTCGGTGGCGATCGCCTTCAGTTGCTCCATGGTGAGCGCCGGCGCCTTGCGGGTGGCCGGGGTGTTCTGCGCGCCGGAGTTGAAGGCGCTGATCACCACACGCCGGTGGTCGGGCCGGACGGTGTCCACGCTCCACTGGACGATCCCGGAAATGCCCTTCTCGCCGGACTCCCGGCGCGTGACCACCTTGGTGCCGTCGGGCAGGACCTCGGCGTCCGGACCGAACAGCTCGCTCTCCATGTCGCCCCGTGTGTCCAGCTGGACGTTGACCTGCACCAGGCTCGTGCCCCTGCCGTCGTCCAGGACGACGTACCCGAATCCGTCGTCGTTCGGTCCGCTCCTGGAGACGACCTTGACGCCGGGCGGCACCAGACGGGTGAGCACCGCCGAGATCGAGCCGCCGGGGGTGAGCGGCCCCGGGTCCGGCTCGGGTGCCGGGCTGACGTCGAGCGGCAGGGCGTCGGCGGCCGCGCGCAACTCGTGTGCGGTGGCGAGCGCCTTCAACTGGGCCAGATCAAGGGGTGGTTGGTCCCGGGTGACGGGCGATCCCTTCTCGGCGGCGCTGTTCCACTCCTGGACGCCGATGTGCCCGCCCGCCGACGTGACGAGGTCGGCGGCCCACCGCTTCGTGCCACTGCGGCTGTTCGGATACTCGTACCCCTTCAGGAGCATGAGGACGGAGCCGTCGGAGAGCTTGGTGGAGGTGCAGGAGTCGTAGACGATGAACAGCTTGTCCGGGCACTGGGTGGTCTGGCGGGCTTCCAGGCCACCGGGCCGCACACGGTTGAGGGACACGGCGATGGCTCCCTCGCCGTCGCCGTCGTCGTACACGAGGTTGGCGTAGGACCCGTTGTCCGTGCTGCTTCCGTCCTTGTTGCTGATCTGCCCCTCGGGGAGCAGCTTTTCGAGGGTGCGGACGAGCTCGTCGCCGGACATGACGGTCGCGGCGGTGGTCTCGGGGGCGGTGACGCTGGCCCGTGCCGCCGGGCCGGCGGCCACGGACCGCTGTCGTACGCCGTCCCCCTGGCCGTCGGGAAGGAGCAGGGCCCCGCCCAGTCCGACGAGCGCCACCGCGGCGGCACCGCCCACGACGGCGGTGGCGCGCCGCCGCGAGCGCAGCCGCCGCCCGTGCGTTTCGCCGCGGGCGGCCAGCGTCTGCTGGTCGGTTCCGAACGTGGCGCCGGTGTCCCGCAGGACGTCGGCGAGCCGTTCCTCGAAGGGGTCGTGGTCTGCATCAGGCATGGCGAACCGCCGTTTCCGCATGGGTGGTCGTTGATCCGGTCGTGGGCGGGAGCAGGGTCGTGGGTGGGAGCAGGTCAGAGACTCGCGTACTCGGCGAGCGAGTCGCCGAGCAGCGCACGCAGCCGGGCGAGGGCGCGGACGCAGCGGGTCCGGACGGCGGCCGAGCTGGCGTTCAACGCGGCGGCCGTCTCCTCGATGCTGCGGTCCTCCCAGTAGCGCAGGACGACCACCGCCCGGTCCTTGGCAGACAGTTGTCCGAGCGCTTCCAGGAGGGTCAGCCGCAGCGGCGCGTCGCCGCCGGGCTGCGGCTCGGGCATCTCGGGAAGGACGTCGGTGGCGCGTTCCCTGCGGCTGCTGTGACGACGCCGGTGGGCGAGGAACGCGCGGGTCAGGACGGTCTGGGCGTACGCGGCCGGGTTGTCGGCGCGGGAGATCCGGCGCCAGCGGAGGTACACCCGGCCGAGGGTCTCCTGGACGAGGTCCTCGGCGAGATGGGTGTCACCGCCGGTGAGCAGACAGGCCGACCGGTACAGATGCCCGGCGCGTGTCACCGCGAACTCCTGGTACTCGTCGGTCCAGTCGTTCCGGTCCTGCCCCATGTGCCCTCCTTGTGTTCCCCGCGCGCTCCGTGGCCCCCGAACGCGCCCCCACCTCATTGATGCGGTGAAACCCCCGGAATGTTTCACGGGACTTCGGCGCGGGCGGACGGGAACGCCGAACGGCTGCCGCCGCGCCCCCGCGGGAGGGCGTGACGGCAGCCGTGAAGGGCTTCCGTGGCGTTACGGCAGGGCGTGCACGTGGGGGCCCACGGTGTTCGACCAGGCGTTGCCCGCCGTCGCGTCCCAGTTGGTGGACCAGGTCATGGCGCCGCGCAGGGCCGGGTAGGTCTTCGAGGGCTTGAAGGAACCGCAGCTGGTGCCCTTGGCCAGGCAGTCCAGGGCGTTGTTCACCACCGTCGGCGAGACGTAGCCGCTGCCCGCGCCCCTCGTGGAGGCGGGGACGCCCAGGCCGACCTGCGACGGGGCGAGACCGCTCTCCAGCTGGATGCAGGCGAGGGCGGTGAGGAAGTCGACCGAGCCCTGGCTGTAGACCTTGCCGTCGCAGCCCAGCATGGAACCGCTGTTGTAGTACTGGGTGTTGACGACCGTGAGGATGTCCTTGACGTTCAGTGCGGTCTGGAAGTAGCCGGCCGACGTGGACTGCATGTCGATCGTCTGCGGGGCCATCGTGAGGATCAGCGACGGGCCGGCCTTGCCGGACAGGGCGCGCAGGGCCTGGCTCATGTAGGTGGCGTTCAGGCCGTTCTCCAGGTCGATGTCGACGCCGTCGAAGCCGTACGTCTGCATCAGCGAGTACACGGAGTTGGCGAAGCTGGTCGCGGAGGCCGAGTCGCTCACCGAGACGGTGCCCGTCTCACCGCCGACCGAGATGACGACCTTCTTGCCGGCGGCCTGCTTGGCCTTGATGTCCGCCTTGAACTGGTCGACCGTGTAGCCGTTCAGGCCGGCCGAGTCGAGGGTGAAGTTCACCGCGCCCCGGGTGGCCGTCGCGTCGGCGAAGGCGACGGCGATGATGTCGTACTGCGACGGCACGTCCGAGATCCTCTGGACCGTGGCGCCGTTGTTGAAGTTCTGCCAGTAGCCGGTCACCGCGTGCTTCGGGAGGCCGGTGCCGCCCCCGCCCCCGCCGGAGGACGCCGTCGTGCCCTTCACGGTCGCCGACCTCGCCGACTCGCCCGCCGCGTTCGTCGCCGTCACCTGGAAGGAGTACGAGGTGGCGACCGCGAGACCGGTCACCGTCGCCGACGTGCCGCTCACCGCGGTCACCTTCGAGCCGTCGCGGTAGACGTTGTAGCCGGTGGCGCCCGAGACCGTGTTCCAGGACAGCGAGACCGACGAGGACGTCGTGCCCGTCACTCCCAGGCCGCCCGGCGCGGACGGCACCGTCGGGGCCGGGTCACCGCCGCCGCCCCCGTCGGGGCCGAAGACGGAGACGTCGTCGGCGTAGTACGCCGCCTGCCCGTACCAGCCGTGCAGGTACACCGTCACCGAGGTCGTGGAGGAGCCGGTGGTGAAGGTGGTCGAGAGCTGCTTCCAGCTCGCCGAGTCCGGCGTCCAGGTGGAGACGTCCGTGGTGCCCGTGCCGGTCGCGCCCAGGTAGGTGTACCCGCCCTGCACCCATGCGCTCAGCGTGTACGTCGAGTTGGGCTTGACCGCGACCGCCTGGGTGCACTGGGCGTTGTCCAGCCCGGCCGGTGTGGCCTTCAGCGCGGCGGAGCCGCCGTGCACGGGGGAGGAGACGGTCGTCCCGCTGCCGGCCGAGCAGGACCAGTTGTTCAGGCCCGATTCGAATCCGGCGTTCTTGGCGTTGTTGACGTCCGCCGCCGACGCCTGGCCGGCTCCGGCGAAGGAGAGGGCGAGGGCGGCGGTGACGGCACCCGACCACAGGCGCAGCCGTCGTGTTCTGGGTCTGGGCATGCCTGGTACGAGGTCCACTGGGGCCTCCGGTGGGGGAGAGGGGGGTGAAGGGGAGGGCAGGACAAACGGTGGCCACCGCTTGGTCGTACAAGTTGGTCCAGACCATTTGGCTTGTCAAGAGGTCCAGACCAAAGTCGTGCCCGGTCCAACGCCCCTGTCCCGCACTCCTGTTACGGCCGCGCCTCCTCCTGCCGGTGCTCCAGCAGCAGGCCCAGCGCGCACCCGGCCAGCAGCACCCCGGTCGACATCCACAGCGCCAGGGACGACGGTCCCGCACGCTCCCAGCGCAGCGACACCGTCAGCAGCTGCGCCGCCACCGGCACCGCGCACCCCGCCACCGCGTGCCGCGCGGGGATCTCCCGCCACGGTGCCGGATGCGCCCGCGCCGCGGCCCAGGTCGCCAGCACGACGCACACCAGGTTCGGCAGGTGGACCAGTGCCAGCGCGGCGCCGAACGAGCCCACGCCCCGCGGGCCGACCAGATTCCCGTACAGCAGCGTCATCTGCGCGTACTCGGTGACGACGAGCACCACCACACCCACCGCCCAGGCCCGGACCAGCGGCATCACCGGACCCGCACCTTCCTCGCCACCACTAGTGCACCCGCACCGAGTCGATGATCCCGCGCAGGTCCGCGGACGACAGCACGCCCCGTGCCGCGTCGATCCGGATCGCGAAGGTCCGGTCGGCCGAGTCCAGGCCCGTGAGGATCACGCCCCGGATCGACGTGCCCTTGGGCGGGTCGCCGTCCTCGCCCGTCGAGTCGAAGGTGAAGTCGATCCGCTTGGCCTGGTCCGTGCCGGTCAGCTTCACGTCCTTCTCACCCTCCACCTTCGCGCCCATCCGGATCCCGGCCTCGGCGGCGATGGCTGCCTGCTCCGCGGAGCCGGCCCGGGTGAAGTCCAGTTGGACGGTGATGACCGAGACCGTCCGCCCGGACTTCTCGCGTACGGCCGCCGCCGCGTTGTACTTGCCGCGCTCGGCCGCGCTCTGCTCGACGTACCCCCCGGAGCCCGCGGGATACGACACGGAGACGCCCTTCGTGCTCAGCGTGCCCCAGCCGTCCGGCACGGAGGCGGAGTCCGCGTCGCCCCTGCCACAGCCCGTGAGGGCGGCAGCGGCGGCGAGCAGGCCCGCGGTCAGCAGTCGTGTCCTCATCGGCGTACCAGCCCTCCTGTCGGCGCGATCATTCGGCACAGTAGCTGTAGGGGACGTAGGACCGGCGGTCTCCGTTCGGAGCGCCGAGGAACCGGGCGTCCGTGAGGGTCTCCGCCTTCTGCTCGGTGCTGACCGACAGGCCGAGGCTCAGCCCGAGGTTCAGCTCGAAGCCGTACTCGGCGGCGTTCACCTGGCCGGTGTACGTCATCCTGCTGGACGTGCCCTTGTCGAAGACCAGTCGGCCGAACGGGTCGTCGGCGCCGGGCCGCCGGGTCGGCGCGTGGTCGTCGAACATGTACTGGAAGGGCGTCGCCAGCTGCTCGTTGGTGCTGCTCAGCCACTGCTCGGCGACGGCCCGGTCCCGGTCTCCGGCGGGACCGGGGTCGAAGCTCAGGGAGGTGGTGACGACCTCGATGCCGGTGGAGCCGTCGGTGCCCTTCCCGCTCACCCCGCCGCCGCGCTCGTCCTTGCCCGGCTTGCCGTTGCCCCCGCCGATTCCGGCGCCGGCCTTCTGTCCACCCCGCTCGACGGTGCGGGTCATGTTGACGCCGACCAGTTTGCCGGTGGACTTGTCGTAGGTGACGGTGATGGTGCCGGTCCGGGTGGTGGAGGCCGAGGCGTCGCCCTTGACCGGGCCCGCCTCGTAACTCGCCCTGGTGCCGTACTCGATCGACGAGGAGTACGTGTACGACTTGGTGTTCTTGTAGGCGTTGTCGGTCCAGGTGATCTCGGGGGAGTACTTGAAGTTGCCGCCGAGCGCGGCGCTGAGCTTCTTGTCGTCGCCCGCCGAGATCTTCAGGCCGGCCGCCGCGGACGCCTCCAGGCCCACCTTGCCGTAGGTGATCTTCCGGTTGTCGCCCAGCGCCTTCTTCACCCGGTTCTCCGTGTCCTCCTCGTCCTTGAGGGGACCGGTGCCGAAGAGGTAGAGGATGCTGTCGCCGAGGCTCGCGTCCGCGCCGCCCGGCGACTGGCGCCGCGTCTGGTACATCTGGAGCTTCTCGACGTCGTCGCGGAATCTGCGCGCCTCCTCCGGGCTCTCGAACACCCAGGTGTCGCCGTTGGTCACCTTGATCCCGGCGCCCAGCTCCACCTTGTCGGTGCCGGCCTTCCCCAGCTTCAGCCCGGGCTTGAAGTCCTTCTTGGCGCTGACGGAGGCCGCGTCCGTGAAGGTGAGGTAGACCAGTTCGTCCTGGTCGTCGATCTTGCCGTCGTGGTTGACGTCCGTGTGCGCCTTGAGGTGCTGCTCCTGGAAGCCGTACTCCTTGCCGATCTCCCAGAACAGGATCTTCGCCTTGGAGCCCGCCCTGTCGCTGACCGTCGAGACCTGGCACAGCGCCGGCTCGAAGTCGGCGTCGGTCAGGGCCCGGTCGTCCCCCCGCGAGCTCCCGCCGCCGCAGTCCGAGCCTCCGGTGACCCTGCAGATCTCGGCGGCGATCCTGTCGTGGACGGTCCGGCCGACGCCGGTGGCGCCGATGCCGAGCACGACGGCGACGACGACCACGACCATGCCGAGGTACTCGGTGGCGGTCGCGCCCGAGTCGTCGTAGCCGTACGCCCTCCGGCACGTCCGTCTGCCGCCCCCGCGAGCCATGCGGCACCCCTCCTCGCACAGTGGCAAGCGCCATTCCGGTCGGCGAGCGTAGGTGCGGGCGACGCCGGGCGGCGTGGGCCCGCGGGCCCAAACCGGGGCCCACCGTCAACGAGTTGCCGTCGGCCCATGCTTTCGGGTCGGGTCGGGATGCTCAGCCTGCCCCGGTTTGAAATGACTTGCGCAAGGAGAGTTCCCGGCCAGGTACAGAATCGCTGTTCTCCGGTCACAGAGGCGTGGATACAGTGCTGAGGTAGTCACGCAGTGAAGTCAACTCGGTGTGCCGGACGACCACCGGCGGACCGACAGGCGTCTAACGGGGAGCTGCGCGTGTCCACTGCCATTGCTGTGACGAGCGCCGACATGGCGCTGCCCGCGCAGGACGAGCGGACCGTGCCCGCCGTCGTCCTGAAGGACCTGGACCGGCAGCCGCTGGAGCAGACGCTCGACGCCATGAAGGCCCTGATCGACCAGCACGGGCACGTCGTCGTGGTGTGCTCGGACGCCGTCCCCAGCGGGGTGGAACGGCGGCTGCACACCGTCCGCTCACTGCTGGAGAGCGACCGCATCGCCCTGTTCCGGCCCGACCTGCCGCCGCTCGGACTCGCCGTTCTCGCCCGCCAGTTGCGCCAGCTCGCCTCCTGCGACCTCAGCCCCGGCGTGCTCGCCTCGGCCGGCCGGCTGCTCACCCACTACATCCACGCCGGCGCCGTCCTGGCCTCGGTCGCGCGCCTCGACCGCGTCCCCGTGGGTCTCAAGGCGCACGCCAAGTCCTGGGTTCCGGGCAGCCAGTTCGGCGTGATCGCCCACCCGGAACCGCAGCTCGTCCGGATCGGCCCCGAAGCGACCCTGAGCGGGCCGGACTTCGGCAGCTGGATGCTGCTCGCCAAGGGCCAGCTCCAGTCCGACTGGGTCGGCTCCACCCTCGCCCCCGCGTGGAACGCGCTGGGGCTGCGCGAGGCCGGCCTGCCGGCCGAGTCGGCCACCTGGTGGGGCACCGGCAAGCTGATCGAGTTCTGCACCTACCTGCCCGACCTGTCGGTGCTCTACCAACTGGTCACCTCGGTACGCCAGGGTGTGTGCCACTGGTGCGGCATCGATGTCATCGGAGACCGCTGCGTCTTCTGCTCGGCCACTCCACCCGTCCCCGAGAGCCGGACACCCACCGGATGAGTACCTGAACCACCGGCACCACCGTCATTCGATTCCGCTCGACTTCGCCGACCGATATCCCAATGAGGTTGCACGGTTCATGAACTCCCGTCAGCGCCGCGGCGTGATACTCCTGATCCTGTCCGTCATCTGCGCCCTCGCCGCGTTCGCGGGCGTGCTCTCCGTCATCAGCGACGTCAAGTCCAAAGTCGGACCGGAGGTCGCCGCCTACCAGCTGCGCACCGACGTGGCGCCGTACACGACGCTGAGCACGGGCCAGTTCGAGAAGGTCAAGATGCCCAAACGGTGGCTGTCGCCGAACGCCGTCACCGACCTCGGGCAGATCCAGGGCAAGATCGCGGTCACCACACTGCGCAAGGGCTCCCTGCTCCAGAGCGACATGATCGTGAACCAGCCCGCCCTGCAACCGGGGCAGCAGGAGGTCGCCATCATGATCGACGCGGCGACCGGCGTGGCCGGCAAGATCACACCGGGCTCCACGGTCAACGTCTACGCCACCTTCGGCGGACAGCGGCAGGGCGATCCCGCCCAGTCCAAGATCATCGTGACCAACGCCAAGGTCCTCGACGTCGGCAGGATCACCGCGCTCCAGCCGAACGCCGACAACCGGGCCCAGCAACCCACCGACGCCGTCCCCATCACCTTCGCGCTGTCCACCATCGACGCCCAGCGCATCACCTACGCCGAGTCGTTCGCCCAGCGGGTCCGGCTCGCGCTGGTCGCTCCCGGCAGCGACACCAGCGTCCCGGCCAAGGACCGGACCTACGAACTCGCGAAAGACAAGTGAGAGGCCGGCAGGCATGACCACCAGGATCCTCCCGGCCGTCGGCGACCCCGACGCGGCCCGGTCCATCACCACCCTGCTCAGCCAGCTCCCCGACGCCGAGCCGGTGGCCCCGGTCGTCGACTCCACCCAGCTCATCGACACGCTGGCGCGCCTGGCCGCAGAGTCCGTCGACGAACTGCCCGAGATCGTGGTGGTGCACGAGCGGATCGGCCCGGTGCCGGCCCTGGAGCTGATCCGCGAAGTGGCCCTTCGCTTCCCGGCGGTCGGCGTCATCCTCATCACCTCCGACGCCAGTCCCGGCCTGTTCTCGGCCGCGATGGACTCGGGCGCGCGGGGACTGGTGGCCCTCCCGCTGAGCTACGAGGAACTGATCAGCCGCGTACAGGCGGTGGCCCAGTGGTCGGTGGGCGTACGGCGCCACCTGGGCCACGGCGGCGACGTGTTCACCGGGGCCGGCGGGCGGGTGGTGACCGTGAGCGGAGCCAAGGGCGGGGTGGGCGCCACGCTCACGGCGATACAACTCGCCCTCGCCGCCCAGGCCTCCGGGCGCGGCACGGCCCTGGTCGACATGGACCTCCAGTCCGGTGACGTCGCCTCCTTCCTGGACGTCCAGTTCCGCCGCTCGGTCGTCGACCTCGCCGCCATCACCGACATCTCCCCGCGCGTCCTGGCCGACGCGATCTTCCGCCACGACAGCGGGCTCGCGCTGCTGCTCGCGCCCGGCGAGGGCGAGCGTGGCGAGGAGGTCACCGACCGGGCCGTCCGCCAGATCGTCAGCGCGCTGCGGTCCCGCTACGAGATCGTCGTCCTGGACTGCGGCGCCCAGATGAGCGGGGCGAGCGCGGCGGCCGTCGAGATGGCCGACACCGCGCTGCTCCTGACCACTCCGGACGTGGTCGCGGTGCGCGCGGCCAAGCGGACCGTACGGATGTGGGACCGGTTGCAGATCCGCAAGGCCGAGGAGACGACCGTCGTCGTCAACCGCCACACCCGGTCGACCGAGATCCAGCCGCCGCTCATCCAGAAGATCACCGGCACACCGGTGGCCGCCACGGCGATCCCCGCGGGCTTCAAGGAACTCCAGGGCGCGGTGGACGCGGGACGCATCCACGAACTGGAGAGCAAGAGCACGGTCAAACAGGCGCTGTGGGGGCTCGCCGGAGAGCTGGGCATCGTCAAGGCACCCGAGGGCGACCGCAAGGGCGGGCGGCTGCGGGGCGACCGGGGGTCGGTGAGTTTCCGGCGCCGCAGGGAGGCAGGGGGATGAACGTGCGGGCAGGCACAGGGAAGCGGCCGCCGGCCGGGCGGCTCCGCTCGGACAGCGGGCAGGTCGCCGTCGAACTGCTCGGCATGACGCCCACGATCCTCATCACGCTGGTGCTGCTGTGGCAGTGCGTGCTGCTGGGGTACACGTACACGCTTGCGGGGAATGCTGCGGACGAGGCGGTACGGGCGGGGACGGCGGCCGATCGCGGCACCAGGGACGCCGCCTGCCAACAGGCCGGGCTCGACAAGCTGTCGGCCGCGTGGCGAAGGGGGGCTGAGGTGGGCTGTGAGACGAGCAACGGCTACGTACGCGCGCGCGTCGGCCTCAAGGTGCCCGTCCTGTTCCCCGGCACGATCGACTTCCCCATCACGGTCACGGGTCACGCCGGCGCCGTCGAGGAGGCGACGCACTGACATGCCGCACGAGGGCGTACGCCGCGACCGCCGCCACGACCGGGGCCAAGTCGCCATCGAGTACCTGGGGTTCATTCCGATCCTGATGCTGATCGCCATGGCCGTCATCCAGATCGGGCTGATCGCCTACACGGCCCAGCAGGCCGGTACGGCCGCCCGCGCGGGGGCGCGCGCGGCCTCGCTCCGGCAGGGAGCCGAGCAGGCCTGCGCGAGCGCGGTCAGCGGCTGGCTGGCGGACGGCACCAGCTGCCCGGCCTCGTACGGCGGCAAGGAGGTCACCGTCACCGCGGGCGTCGACATCCCCTCGATCGTCCCCGGCTGGAACTTCGGCCGGGCCCACAAGACCGCCACCATGCCGCTCGACCACTGAGACCGAATGAACCACTGAGACCGAATGGACCGCTGAGACCGCCGGACCGCTGAGACCGCCGGACCGCTGAGACCGCCGGACGACTGAGACCGCCGGACGACTGAGACCGCTCGACCACCGGCCAGGACCGGCTCGACAGCACCGACCAGGACCGACTCGACCACCGACCAGGAGCGAGGAGCACCGGACCCATGAGCCTCCGCGCACGCATCAACTCCCCGGAGGAGAAAGGCAGCCGGGGCGAGGACGGCCACCTCGTCGCCTCCTACCGGGCCAAGCTCCTGGAGGAGATCGACCTCGCGGAGATGAGCTCGCTGGCCGCCGCCGAGCGCCGGGCGCGGCTGGAGCGGGTGCTCGGGCACATCATCAGCCGGGAGGGCCCGGTCCTGTCGACCGTGGAGCGCTCGCAGCTGATCCGCCGGGTCGTCGACGAGGCCCTGGGCCTGGGCATCCTCGAACCCCTCCTCGAGGACGCCTCCATCACCGAGATCATGGTGAACGGACCCGACGCGATCTTCGTCGAGCGCGGCGGCCGGGTCGAGCAACTGCCCATCCGCTTCGCCTCCGACGACCAGCTGATGCAGACCATCGAGCGGATCGTCTCGACGGTCAACCGCCGCGTGGACGAGTCGAACCCGATGGTCGACGCCCGCCTGCCCTCCGGCGAGCGCGTCAACGTCATCATCCCGCCGCTCTCGCTCACCGGCCCCACGCTCACCATCCGCCGCTTCCCGCGCTCCTTCACCCTCCAGGAGCTGATCGGCTTCGGCTCGCTCGACGAGCACATGCTGTACCTGCTGGCCGGCCTGGTGCAGGCGAAGTTCAACGTCATCGTCTCCGGGGCCACCGGTACCGGCAAGACGACCCTGCTCAACGCCCTGTCCGGGTTGATCCCCGAGGGCGAGCGCATCATCACCATCGAGGACTCCGCCGAGCTCCAGCTCCAGCAGACGCACGTGATCCGGCTGGAGTCCCGGCCGCCGAACGTGGAGGGCCGCGGCCAGGTCACCATCCGCGACCTGGTGCGCAACTCGCTGCGCATGCGCCCCGACCGCATCGTCGTCGGTGAGGTCCGCGGCGGCGAGTCGCTCGACATGCTCCAGGCGATGTCGACCGGCCACGACGGCTCGCTCGCCACCGTGCACGCCAACAGCGCCGAGGACGCGCTGATGCGCCTGCAGACCCTCGCCTCCATGTCCGACGTGGAGATCCCCTTCGTCGCCCTGCACGACCAGATCAACAGCGCCGTCGACGTGATCGTCCAGCTCACCCGCTTCGCCGACGGCGCCCGCCGCGTCACCGAGATCGCCCTGCTCGACAGCCATGGCAGCGAGCCCTACCGGCTGGCCACCGTGGCCCGCTTCGCCGCGCAGCCGATGGCGGCCGACGGCCGGATCTACGGCGCCTTCGAGTACCACCCGCTGCCACGCCGCACCGCCGACCGCCTCTACATGGCGAGCCAGCCCATCCCCCAGGCCTTCGGCGTCGCCCAGTCCGCAGACCAGCTGGCCACCCGAGAAGCCAGGTAGGAACCGTCCCCATGGATCTGAGCACCCTCGTCACCCTCACCACCGGCGTCACCCTGCTGACCTGCGTCCTGGCCGTCGCCGGGCTCCACGCCTACACCTCCGGCAAGGCCCAGCGGGCGGCCCTCGTCGACCGGCTCTCCCAGACCGGTCGGATCCCGGTCGGCCGCCGGCGCCGCTTCCCCAACCTCGACCGCCGACTGCGCCGTACGAAACTCGGACGCAGGCTGGAGCTGAGGCTCGCCGCGACCGGCCTGGACGTCACCCCGGGCGAGTTCTTCGTCTACATGCTCGCCACCGTGGCCGCCCTCTGGCTGATCGGCCAGGCCTCCCTGGCCCCCTTCTTCGGCCCGCTGGCCGGCCTGCTCGGCATCTGGGCGGCGGTGCAGTTCCTCAACTGGCAGCGCCAGAAACGCATCGAGAAGTTCATCAACCAACTCCCCGAACTGGCCCGCATCCTGGCCAACGCCACCCAGGCGGGCCTCGCCCTGCGCACCGCGGTCGGCATGGCGGCGGAGGAGCTCGAGGCCCCGGCGGGTGAGGAACTGGCCAAGGTGGCCCACCAGTTGGCACTCGGCGCATCAATGGACGACGCACTGGCGGAGCTCACGGACCGCCTGCCCTCGCGGGAGCTGGTCGTCCTCGTCACCACCCTGGTCCTGTCCAACCGGGCCGGCGGCCAGGTGGTGAGCGCCCTGCGCAACCTCACCGAGACCCTGGAGGAGCGCAAGGAGACCCGCCGCGAGGTCCGTACCCAGCTGTCCCAGGTCAACATGACCTCCTACGCGGTCCCGGTGCTGGGCATCGGCGCGCTGTTCCTCATGAACGGCGTCAAGGCCGGCGCCCTCGACCGCATGACCGCCTCCCCGATCGGCCAGGGTGCGGTGATCATCGCCTTCGCGCTCTACGCCGTCGGCTTCGTCCTCATCCGCCGCATGTCCCGCATCGACGTCTAGCCGGGTTCCCGGAAGGAGGGAAGAGGGATGGCACTGCTGCTCGCACTCGTGATGGGCCTCGGCGTCTGGGGCGTCTTCGCCGGCATCCGCATGTACCGCGCCGACGCCCGGCTGCCCGACGACCTGGCGCTGGCCCTGGAGGTGGGCTCCACCCGTACCGGCGCGGTGGACTCCCTGGTCGACCGCCTCGGCATGCGCTACGCCCCCGCCGTGCTGCGCCTGATGGGCCCCAAGAGGGTGGCCAGGTACCGCCGCAAGATCGACCTGGCGGGCAACCCCGGCGGCCTGACGATCGACCGCTACGCGGCCCGGCGGGCGGTCTACGGCTTCCTGGGCGGCCTGGGCGGAGTGGTGTTCCTCATGCGCGGCCAGCTCTTCGTCGCCCTGCTGCTGCTCGCCTTCGGCGCCTTCTGGACCGAGGTCGGCATCTGGTCGGCGATCCGCATCCGCAAGGACGTCATCGAGCGGACGCTGCCGGACTTCCTCGACGTGCTCGCGGTCGTGGTGAGCGCGGGCCTCGGCTTCCGCCAGGCCCTGGACCGCGTCGCCGACAAGTACGAGGGCCCCTGGGCGGACGAACTGCGCATCACCCTGCGCCAGATGGACCTCGGCATGAGCCGCCGCCAGGCCTTCGCGGAGCTGCGGCGCAGGAACGACTCCGAACAGGTCGCCATGTTCGTGACGGCGTTGCAGCAGGGCGAGGAACTGGGCGCCCCGATCGTCGACACGCTCGTTTCCCTGGCCAAGGACATGCGCCGCACCGACGCGCAGAACGCCCGCCGCAAGGCCGCCCGCGCGGTCCCCAAGGCCACCATGATGATCACCACCTTCATGGTCCCGGCCACGATGATCCTCCTCGGCGCCGGCCTGATCCTCGGCTCGGGTGTGGACTTCGGCTCCCTCACGGGTACGGGCGAGTAGGGGGGCGACGAGGACATGGCGACCACGGAGGAACGCGCGGGGCTGCTGCGCCGCCGCCCGAGGATCCCCGAGATCACCACCCCTCCGGCGGGCACGGTCCTCCCGGCCCACGTCCGCACGGGCGCGCCGGACATCCCGGTGACGTCGGTGACGCCGGCGTTGCCGCCCGGGTGGGAGCCGGCGGAGGCCCCGTTGCCGGGGGTGCCGCAGCGGCCGCGCGGACGGACGGCCGCCGACGGTGAAGGCCGCCCACAGGGGCCACCCGCACCTGGCGACGATGCCCGCACGGGCGTTGCGGGCGGAACCGCAGGCCGGGCCGAAGGCGGAGCCGGGGCCGAAGCCCCCGCCCAGTTTCCGCCAGGCCAGGCCCCCACCCCGGAGCCGGAAAGACTGCAGATCAGCGCGCTGCAAGCGATGTGCCGCCACGTCTTCGCCTTCCGTCTCGCCATGATCGCCCTCTCCGCCCCCGTCGCCCTTCTCAACGCCGCGCCCGGCCTGGCCACCCGCCTGGTCAGCGCCGCGGTCGTCGTCACCTTCATGGGCTCGTACGTCCTGTTCAGGGACTGGGAACGCTTCGGCCCCCTGCTCCTGAGGCACCCCACTCTCCTCGCCCTGGACACCCTCTTCGGGGCCCTCCTCCTGATCGCGGCGGGCCCGGACAGCACGCTCGCCTACGTCAGCGTCTGCACGCCCCTCCTCGCCGGTCTCGTCTACGGCTGGCGTGGCGCGGGCCTGTTCGCCTCGCTCCAGTCACTGATCCTGCTCGTCATCTCCACCAGCTCCAAGGAGCTGTCCCCGGACCTGGCCCAGGCGGCCCTCCTCCCCGGCCTGTGCGTCATCGCGGGAGCGGCCGGCGTCACCCTGCGCAACCTGCTTCTGCGCTTCGGTGAGGCCACCCAGGCCCTGACCACGGTCCAGGCCCGCCTCGCCGTCACCGAGGCGGTGGGCGCCGAACGGGCCCGCCTGGCCCGCGAGATGCACGACTCGGTGGCGAAGACCCTGCACGGCGTGGCCATGGCCGCCGACGGCCTGGCGGGCTCGACGGGCGCCGACCGCATGGACCCGGCTCTGGTGAGGCAGCAGGCGGAACTGGTGGCCCGCTCGGCCCGCCGGGCGGCCGCCGAGGCCCGCGAACTGCTGACCGACCTGCGCCGTGAGAACGACCCGCACCACGGCACCGACGTGCTCGTCGAACTCGCGGCCCGCACCCGGGACTTCGCATCCCGGACCGGGCTGTCCGCCACCTACCGCCCGACCGGCGAGCCCGGCGTGCCGCCGGTGCCGCCGGCCGTGGCCCGCCAGCTCCTGACCATCGCGTCGGAGGCGATGGAGAACGCCCACCGCCACGCGGAGCCCACCCACGTCGAGGTACGCGCCGGCGTCCACGGCGACCTGCTGCGCATCAGCGTGTACGACGACGGCCGCGGCCTGCCGCCCGGCACCAGCCTCGAACAACTCCGCCGAGCGGGCCACTTCGGCCTGGTCGGCATGGTCGAGCGGGCGGCCTCGGTCGGCGCCCGCATTCGTATCGGCCGCGGCGCCCAGCCCAAGGGAACGGAGGTCCGTCTCGAACTGCCCCTGGGAGCCCTGACGACACCGACCGTATGACCGTCCGACCATCCATCCCTGCTCCACGACCCAGAGAGGAGGCCGCCGCGTGCCGGACCAGACGACTTCCAACCCTTTCGAGGGCTTCCCACAGCCCGCACCGGCCGCGCCCCTGCGCGTCGTCGTGGCCGACGACAACCCCGTGGTCCGCGCCGGCCTGACGGCCCTGCTCTCCGGCCGCGCCGACATCACGGTGGTGGCCGAGGCCGCCGACGGCCGCGCCGCCTGGGAGGCCGCCCAGCAGTACCGTCCCGACGTCGTCCTGCTCGACGTCCGCATGCCCGGGGTGGACGGCCTCTCCGCGCTGCCGTACCTGGTCCGGATCGCCCCGGTCATGATGCTGACCTACAGCAGCGAGTCGGAGATCGTCCAGGAGGCCCTGCGCCTGGGTGCGGGCGGCTACCTGGTCCACGGCGAGTTCACGGCCGACCAACTCGTCACCGCCGTACGTGACATCAAGGAGGGCAGGGCCCACTTCACTCCCACGGCGGCGGGCGCCCTGGTGGCCCGGCTGCGCCGGGACCAGCCGGTGGAGGGTGCGATCGCACACGATCACACCTTCCCAACGTCGCATGAACCGGCCACATCTGCTCCACGCCTTTCGCAGTTGCAACCGGATGTGGGACAGTCCTCGTCTGGATGGACAGGTGGTCGTCCGGCCGCCGTCGACAGGTCGAGGTTCCAACTCAGCGCGAGGGAGGCGGAGATCATGGACCTCATCGCGTCCGGCATGACCAACCAGCAGATCGCCGCCACCTGCTTCATCAGCGAGAAGACCGTCAAGAACCACATCAACCGCATCTTCGCCAAGCTGCACAGCACCAGCCGTTCCGAGGCCGCCGCCAAGTGGCTGGGCACGGCCCCGGGTTCGTCACGAGGGCTGGGGTGAAGCGTGATGACGACGGTACGGGGGAAGCGTGGCTGGGTCTCGCTTTGGGCCCGGGATTGGGTCCGGGGACCCTCTGGCGGACGGGGTGTTCCGGCATACGTTTCCGGTGTCGCAAGCGGCACCGAGACCGAACCCGGAGGGGAACACCATGAGCGACCTGATGCTGAAGACCGCGGTTGCTACCAAGGTCCGCGTGAACGGCTGGAAGAACACCACGGCCGAGGCGATGCGGCGCCGCGCCGGCGACAGGGGGCAGACCGCGGTCGAGTACCTGGGCATCATCGCGGTGGTGGTGGCGATCGTGCTGGCGATCGTCGGTACGGACATCGGCCAGTCGATCTACGACGCCATCACGCAGAAGATCTCCGAGGTCACCGGCGGCTGATGCGGTCTCGTCGACACGACGACGCTGGGCAGGCCTTCCCCATCTACATCATGGTGGTGGGGGGCCTGCTCTTTCTCGCGTTCGCATATCTGGCGGTCGGCCAGGCGGCGGCCAACCGGAACGGGGCGCAGACGGCGGCAGACGCGGCGGCGCTGGCGGCCGCGCAGGACACTCGGGAGCAGCTCGCGGGCGGGTGGGTCGACGCTGTGCTCGATCCGACCAAGTGGCAGGGCCTCCTCAACGGCAACGTGGCGCAGATGAATGGCTGCTGGCGGGCGTACCAACTCGCGCAGCAGAACGAAGCCCACGTGGACGGCTGTCAGCCGTCGTTGTTGAAGTACACGGTGCACGTCCAGACCGACAAGTCGGTCGGGCACTCCATTGTTCCCGGCACGGAGAACAAGCACTCCAAGGCGCACGCCAGCGCCGTCATCGAGCCGCTGTGCACGTTCGACCCTCCCCTTGAGGGCTCCGAAGACAAGGACGTACTTCCGCGACTCACCTGCAAGAACAGGTATTGGGACCTCGATCCGCACCATCTCACGGACCTGCCGCGACCCGAGGACCTCTTCGACGTCCATCTGGCCGACTGACAAGCGAACGACGAGTGATGAAGGAAGCAGAGTGATGAGCATTCGGTTCACTGCGAAGGCCCGTAGGGGGTTGGTCGTGTTGACCGTGGCGGCCGGGTTGGCCCTCGGCGCGGCCGGTTGCGGCGGTGGCGACGACAAGAAGCCGGATGCGGCAACTTCCGCATCCAAGAGTGGTGGATCCAAGCCGGATACTCAGGAGGGGCGGTCGCAGGACCCGATGGCCGAGTTGAAGGGTCCGGACGGCTTGCTGCTTCAAATTACATCCGTCGAGCGGGACTCCGGTGGATTCGTCACCGTGAACGGGTCTCTGAAGAATGACGGAGCCAAGGTGGTCACTCTCCCCTCCGGCCTGAGCGGTAACGAAACCGAGATCATCAGGAACGGCAGGTCGCTGGGCGGTGCGACGCTTGTCGACTCCAAGAGCAGGAAGCGCTATTACGTGCTGCGGGACACGGATGGTCGCCCGCTCACCACCACGGGAATGTCGACAATCAGGGCTGGTGAAAGCCTGCCGGTTTTCATGCAGTTCCCAGCTCCCCCCGTTGGTACGACTGAGGTCAGCTTCCAACTGCCCATGTTCCCCGCCGCCCCCATCAAGATCTCTGGGTGAGGCGGACCCCATGACCCACACCCGTCTCACCCTCGCCCTCACAGCCGCCGGCGTCATGACCGTCGCGAACCTCTACGGTGCCGTGGCGGCCCGCGCCGACAGTGGCCCCAGCGTGCCGCCGGGCACGGAGCCCTCCGCCTCCGCCCCCGTGAAGGTCGACCCGAGCGACCCCGACCTGAAACTGCCCGAGGGAGCCACCCTCGCCGCAGCCAAGGTGCTGGACATCAAGTCCGTGGTCGAGGAGCAGGGCGGTGAGGAACGCCGTGAGGACACCAACACGGATGTGACGTTCGCCCTCCAGGCCGAGGTGCTGTTCGCCAAGGACAGCGCGAAGCTGAGCGACCGGGCGAAGTCCCGGATCAACACGATCGCGCAGGAGATCAAGAAGCAGAGGGCGAGCCAGGTCCGTGTCTTCGGCTTCACGGACAACCTCGGCACGCACGCGCACGGCGTGGTCCTGTCCAAGCAGCGCGCCAACGCCGTCCAGGACGTCCTCTCCCAGGAGCTGAACGACCCCAACATCACCTTCGATGTGCGTGGTTACGCCGAGCAGTACCCCATCGCGGACAACTCCACGGAGGACGGCCGCAAGAAGAACCGCCGAGTGGAGGTCACGTTCCCCCGCAGCCAGAACTGACGGCGTACGCCACCAGTCGTGAGCGGGCCGCGATGCCCGGGCGCTGATTGGGTGTCCGTTTGGGTCTCCGGGCCCATGCCGGGCAGGCGGCCGTTCCCTAACCTCGGCCGGAGTTGTGCGCCAACCGGGGGGAGGGCACATGCCACGGTCGCTGTCGGCGGCGTTGGTGCTCGTGCACGCACTGTTCGTCGCCACCGTGCTCGGCGGGATCGGTCTGCTGCTGACGGCCGGGTCGTACGGCGCCCTCGACGACGGTGTCATCGCCCTCGTCGCGTACGCGGCCGCGCCCGGGGTGCTCGGCTGGTGGCTCGCCCGACGGAGCTGGGAGGGCGGGGGCCGGATCCGGTGGGCGCTGATCGGCGTGCACGTCTGGCTGATCCTCGGCGGGCTCGCCAACCTCGCCGGAGGTTCGGCCCGCGGGGGCATCCAGCTCTTCCTGCCCATCCTCATCCTCTACTTCCTGCTTCAGTCCGAGACCCGGCAGTGGTACGAACTCCCGGCGCCGGCGCGGGCCGAGCGCCGTCCCTTCTCGCTCGCCCGGATGATCCGGTGGCGGCGGGGGGACGAAGGCCAGACCGCGGTCGAGTACGTCGGCCTGGTCGCGATCGTGGCCGCCATCGTGCTGGCGCTGGTGCTCAGCGGTCTCGGCACGCAGATATTCGTGAGCATCGAGGCCCAGGTCTGCAAGGTCGTCGGGACGGGCTGCGCGGCCCCGGCGGGCGACGGCACCGACACCCACGCCTCCGGCGACACCAGCGGCAGCACGACCGGTGGCGGTGCCGGTACCGACGGCGGCACGACTGATGGCAGTACCACCACGGGTGGTGGCTCCACGACCGGCGGCAGCACGACCGATGGCGGCACCGCCACTGACGGCGGCACGACCACTGACGGCGGTGACCAGACCACCGGCGGCGACCAAGCCACCGGCGGCGACCAAGCCACCGAAGACACCCCCACCACCGAAGCCGACAGGACCGACGACACCAGCAGCCCCGACGAGAAGAAGGACGACGGCTGTTTCTCCGGTTTCGGTGCCTTCTTCGGGTGTGCCGGGGATCAGCTCAAGCAGGTGGGTGAGGGGATCTTCGTCGACGGTGTCTGGGGGGACGTCACCGGGATCTGGGACATGGTCACGAACCCGGGGGACACCCTCAGCGGGATCGCCGACTACGGCAAGCAGCTCGGGCAGGACTGGCTGGAGGACTCCAAGGACGCCGGGAAGAAGTGGTCGGACGGGGACTACTTCGGGGCTATCCGGGACTGGGGCGGGGCCTCGCTGAACACCGGCGGGACGGTCCTGTGGGACATGTTCATCGGTGACGACGTGGCCGAGGACTGGAACAACGGCGAGAAGACCCGTGCCGTCTCCCACGTCGTCTGGAACATCGGCTCCCTCTTCATCCCCGGCTACGACGTCGGCAAGGTCGTGGAGAAGGTGGGCGACCTCGGCAAACTCGGGAAGCTCGGCAAGCTGGGCAAGTTCGCGGAGCAGGCCGGCGAGGCGGCGGAGGACGCCAAGAAGGCGGCCAGGGCCGGTGACGTCGAGGGCGCCGAGCGGGCCGCGAAGAAGGCGGACGAGGCGGCCGACGAGGCCGAGCGCAAGGCACGCGAGTCCGGCTGCACGATCGCCGCGCCCGCCCGCCGGATCCCCTACGAGGGCGGCGGCGGCCTCGGAGGAGGCGCCGGCACCGGAACCACCGTCCTCGCCGCGGGCGGCCCCCGTTACGTGATCCTCGCCGAGGGGCACTGCGACGAGGAGGCGAAGAAGGAGGCCGCCGAGGCCCGCAAACAGGCGGACGAGGCGGACGAGGCCGCCGAGGACGCGCGGCGCGAGAGCGGCAGGCCGGCCAATGAGTGGCAGGCGGGGGACGACGTTCCCGGCCCGGCCCGCGGGAAGACGCTCAAGTTCCCCAACAAGCGTCACACGATCAGCGGAGCGTCGGGCGGTCAGGTCAAGGAGCGCAACACGGTGATCCTCAGGGGCAACGAGGACCTCGTACGCTCGGACATCGAGGGCATCGCCAAGGGCCGGGCGAACCTGTCGCCGGACGGGAACACCTACGAGATCAACGGCCGCAGGTACGAGGTGGAGGCCAACGGGACGGTCTTCCCCAAGTCCGGTCCGGGACTGGTCGAGCTGGACCGCATCGAGTACGCCGCGCTGAAGGAGATCGCGCGGAACAAGGGCGACCTGAGCACGTCGCAGCAATTGCAGCGCGACCCCAAGTTCGTCAACAATCCCGCGAAGGTGCAGAAGGCCAAGGAGATCTACGACGGGACGTACAAGTGATCGCGAACCTCTTCACCGTCGCGGCGCCGGCGCCGGCCCGTCTTCGAGGGGCCCTGGCCGATCTGCTGGCGGTCCCGGAGGACGCGGTGGACGTGGCTGACGCGGACGGCGATCAGGAAGGGCGGCACTGGGAGGCTCCCGTGCTGTGCACCTACCGCCGGCTGCCGCCGGGTGATCTCGCCCTCGAACTGGACCTCACGGTGGAGGACGGCACCGCCGGACGCCTCACGGAGGGAGGACTCGCGCGGGGCCTCGCGGTGAGGGCGGGCAGTTCCGTGCTCCACCCCGCGGAGGTCGAACTGCCGAGTGCCTACTGGGTGGCGACGCCTGACGGTCGTTCGGTCAGGTGCCGTCTGGAGGCGCTGGACACCGAGGACGTCACGGCGTACCGCGTCGAGGCCGTGGAGGAGCCGGTGGCGGATCTGCCGGACGCGACGGTGGAGACGCTCCCGGAGATCCTGGACCGGGAGCCCGTCGGCACGCCCCTGTCCGACGCCGTCCTCGCCGGGCGGCCCACGGGCACGGTGGCGAGCGTCGAGGGACACCTGCACTACGGACTGCGGGTGTGGGAGAGGCTGTGCCGCAGGCTGGAATCCGGGTGGCGGCCTTCGGGCCGCTACCGGGAGGACCTGTTCCGGCGTGACCTGGAGGCCCGGGACGACCTCGCGGACGTCGTCGGACAGGCCGGCGAGCCCGGCGCCGACGCATTGCGGTCCGCCGTGGCCCGGCTCGACCGCATCTTCCGTGAGTACACCGAGGAAACACAGGAACCACCGGTCGCTCACCGCGCGACGGACGAGGCGGCGGACCGGAAGGCGGAGCGCTGGTGGTGGCACCGCCGTCCAAGGAACGTCCCGTGGTGACGCCGCCGCCGGGTCCCGGCGGCCCCTACCCGGCCTCCACCGTCACCAGCACCCCCGCTCGCAGCCCCCACCCCGCCATCGCCCCTGCCTCCGCCTCCAGTACGTGGCGGGAGCGCGGGCGGGGCAGGCCCAGGCGGTTCGGCCTCATGGTGACGACGGTGAGGACGCGCAGGTCGCGGTCGAGGTAGGCGACGTCGATCGGGATGCGCATGCGGAAGGTGTGCACGCTGTTGGCGGGGGAGAGCAGGATCGCGCCGTCGACGGCGTCACGGCCCAGCAGGCCCTTGGTGCGGGCCCGGTAGGAGGTGGCCAGCTCCAGCGGGACCGTCACCGGCGCCGAACCGTGCACGATCAGCCTGCCCCGCCCGTCACGCCGGCGTCGTCCCATGCCGAGCCGCCCTCCCGCCGAATCGTGTGCCTGCCGACCGACCGTACCGGCGGGGCGGTGGGCCCCGCATGGGTCCACGGGCCCATGCCCCGCGCGCACGCCGCCGCTAGGGTCCCCGGCGTGCGTGTACTGGTGACCGTCGTGGCCGCGCTGTGGGGTGCGGGGACCGGGCTGCTGCTGCCCCGGGCCGCCCACCGGTTCTCGGTCGGCGCCGGGGAGGCGTGGAGCGCCCGGTGCCCGGGCGGGCATCCGATCACCGGCGCGTTCGGGGGCTGGGTGGGCCGGGCCCGCTGCACGGGAGCGGTGGCCGGTTGCGGACCGTACGGGCCGAGCGCCCGGGCCGTGGCCGTCGTGACCGTGCTCGTCTGCGCCGCGCTCGCCGCCGCCACCGGGCCGCGCCCCGAGGTGGCGGTCTGGCTGCTCGCCGCGCCGGTCGGCGTGCTGCTGGCGCTCGTCGACCTCCGCGTGCACCGGCTCCCGGACGTGCTGACGCTGCCGCTGGCCGCCGCGACCGTCGCCCTGCTCGGCGCCGTCGCCGCACTGTCCGCTGCCGCGGGCTCGTGGCCCACCGCCCTGCTCGGCGGACTCGTCCTCGGGGGCGCGTACTTCGTGCTGTTCCTCGTCAACCCGGCCGGCATGGGCTTCGGCGACGTCAAACTCGCCCTGGCGCTCGGCGCGGCCCTCGGCTGGTACGGCTGGCCGGTTCTCGTCGTGGGCGCCTTCGCCGGGCTGCTCTACGGCGCCGGCTACGGACTGGGTCTGGTGGTGCTGCGCCGGGCGGGCCGCAAGTCGGCCGTCGCACTGGGGCCGTTCATGCTCGGCGGGGCCCTGACCGGGCTGCTGCTGGGGGCGTTGGCGGTGGCGTGAGGACGGCCGAGGACGTGCGCGTCCGTATATGGGAGGCGGCGGGGGACCGGTTTCGGGGACGATCACCTGTATGGCAGACCGTCAGGACCGTCCCGCCCGCTCTTTCGACGACCTCGTCGCCGAGGGGGCCGCCGTTCCCACCGCGGGCTGGGACTTCTCGTGGTTCGCGGGCCGGGCCACCGAAGAGCGGCCCTCCTGGGGGTACGCCGTCTCGATGGCCGCCCGGCTGGCCGGGGCCCGCGCCGTGCTCGACGTGCAGACCGGGGGAGGGGAGGTCCTTGACTTCGCGCTCGGCCGGGCCGAGGCCGCTCCCGCGCTGCTCGCCGCCACCGAGGGCTGGCCGCCGAACGTGGCCGGGGCCACCGCACTGCTCCGCCCGCGGGGTGTCGTGGTCGTCGACTCCCCGGAGGACGCGCCGCTGCCGTTCGCCGACGGCGCCTTCGACCTCGTCGTCAGCCGGCACCCCGTACGCGCGCACTGGGCGGAGATCGCCCGCGTCCTTGAGCCCGGCGGGACGTACTTCGCCCAGCACGTCGGGCCCGGCAGCGTCTTCGAACTCGTCGAGCACTTCCTCGGGCCCCAGCCGGAGGAGTCGCGCGCCGCCCGCCACCCCGACCGCGAGAGCGCGGACGCGCGGGCGGCCGGTCTGGAGGTCGTCGACCTGCGCGCGGAACGCCTGCGGATGGAGTTCCACGACATCGCCGCCGTCGTGCACTTCCTGCGCAAGGTGGTCTGGATGGTCCCCGGGTTCACCGTCGAGGCGTACGAGCCCCGGCTGCGGGCGCTGCACGAACGGATCGAGGCGCGGGGCCCGTTCGTGGCGTACAGCACCCGCCATCTCGTCGAGGCCCGCAGGGCGAGGTGAAACACCCACAATGGGGCGCCTGTTCTCACATCGTTACCGCTTGCCCCTCGCGTCACCCGTTTCGCCGCCCGTAAAGTTCAGACCAAGGGAATTCGCGTGAGCAAAGCCGCGCGGTCGGTGCCGCGTGGTGGAGGGGGCTGCGCGGTGCCGCACAGCCCCCTGATGGCGGTATCCGCCCGGCCCGGAGGCCGGTGCGGGGCGGGTGCCGTCGGCGTCAAGCGGGCGTTCGCGGCCGGGTCGCCCATGGGAGGGATCCGGGGGCAACACGCCGTGCGACCCCAAATGGCCGAGCCCCTTCGCTTCTCGTTGAATCCCGTCCGTTTGGCCGCTGATTCCGTCGTGATTCAGCCATGATCGGGTGCGGAATGTTGGATTCCGGCGCTCCGGTGCGATCTCCATGCGTCGCCGCACAACTCCGGAGAGTAATTTTGTCGCGTCTGGGCACACACCAGCCCTTACGAAGGGTTATGGTGGAAACCCCCCCTCGGGCCGGTCCGTCTCCCCCCCCCACGGACCGGCCCGTTTTCTTTGGGAGTCGCGAGTCCCGCGTCTGATACACCAGGGCGCGCACAGCGCCCTGTTGAGGGACGCTGGGAATGCCGGGGGTAGGCTTCGCCCCCGGGGACCGCCATACGGACCAGGCCGCCGCACGGACAGGGAACGCCCCCGGCCGCGCCTGTCCGATCCATACGGAGGGGCTGACGAACACGTGAACCTGCGCGACAAGCTGCGCGGCCTGCTGGTCAGGCTGTACGCACGCCGGGTGGAGGGCCACCTGGACCCCGCTCAGGTGCCCAAGCACATCGGCGTCATCATGGACGGCAACCGGCGCTGGGCGAAGGCCGCCGGTTCCACCACCGCCCAGGGCCACCGGGCCGGCGCGGACAAGATCGAGGAGTTCCTCGGCTGGTGCACCGAGACGGACGTCAGGGTCGTCACGCTCTGGCTGCTCTCCACGGACAACTTCGACCGGCCCCAGGAAGAACTCGTCCCGCTCCTCGGCATCATCGAGGACGTCGTGCGCACCCTGGCCGCCGACGGCCGCTGGCGCGTCCACCACGTCGGCACCATGGACCTGCTGCCACCGGTCATGCAGGCCACCCTCAAGGAGGCCGAGGAGGCCACCGCCCACGTCGACGGAATAGTCGTCAACGTCGCCATCGGCTACGGCGGCCGGCAGGAGATCGCCGACGCCGTGCGTTCCATGCTCCTCGACGCCCACGACCGGGGCACCTCCATGGAGGACCTCGCCGAGTCCGTCGACATCGACATGATCGGCCGCCACCTGTACACCAAGGCCCAGCCCGACCCGGACCTGGTGATCCGCACCAGCGGGGAGCAGCGGCTGTCCGGCTTCATGATCTGGCAGACGGCGCACTCCGAGTACTACTTCTGCGACGTCTTCTGGCCGGCCTTCCGCAAGGTCGACTTCCTGCGCGCGCTGCGCGACTACGCGGCCCGGGGCCGCCGCTACGGCGGCTGAGGACATACCCCTTCCGTCACCCGGGTGCCACCTCTTCACGAGGAGTTCCTTCGTGCGTCGTTCCGTGTATTTGCATGGCGGCGCATCTTCGAGGGCATAAGGCAAACAGGTCGACACCCGAACCACGGGCGTCGGATCTCAGCGGACGGCTCGGGGCCGTCCGCCCGGGAGGCCCTTTGTACGAGCCCGACCGTGCGGTCACAGCACGGACGAAGACGTGGATGGCCGGTTTTCGGCCCGCCGTGTGCGGGGGCCGTCGACCGGCCGGCTTACTCCCGCCCGCCCGGCCCGGCCTCCGTCTCGTCGCTCCCCGACCTCATCCGAGGGGGTACGTCCTTCCGTGGTGACCAGCACAAAGCGCCACAAGCCAGACCGGCGCACCTACGTTCTCGACACCAGCGTCCTGCTGGCGGACCCGAACGCCCTGACCCGCTTCGACGAGCACGAGGTCGTGCTCCCGATCGTCGTGGTCACGGAGCTGGAGGCCAAGCGGCACCATCCCGAACTCGGCTACTTCGCCCGGCAGGCCCTGCGCCTGCTGGACGACTACCGGGTCCGGCACGGTCGCCTCGACGCCCCCATCCCGATCGGGGACCTCGGCGGAACGATCCGGGTCGAGCTCAACCACTCGGACCCCAGCGTGCTGCCCACCGGCTACCGCCTGGGGGACAACGACTCCCGCATCCTCGCGGTCGCCCGCAACCTGCAGGCGGAAGGGTACGACGTCACCGTCGTCTCGAAGGACCTGCCGCTGCGCATCAAGGCGTCCTCCGTTGGCCTGCTGGCCGAGGAGTACCGCGCGGAACTCGCCATCACCGACTCCTCCGGCTGGACCGGGATGTCCGAACTCACCCTGCCGGGTGAACAGGTGGACATCCTCTTCGAGGAGGGTCACCTCCACGTCCCGGAGGCGGTCGGCCTGCCCGTGCACACCGGTCTGACGATCCAGTCCGAGCGGGGCAAGGCCCTGGGCCGCGTCACACCCGAGGGCGGCGTCCGGCTGGTGCGCGGCGACCGGGAGGCGTTCGGCATCAAGGGGCGCAGCGCGGAGCAGCGGATCGCGCTGGACCTGCTGCTCGACCCGGACGTCGGGATCGTGTCGATGGGCGGCCGGGCCGGCACCGGCAAGTCGGCGCTGGCGCTGTGCGCGGGTCTGGAGGCGGTCCTGGAGCGCCGTCAGCACCAGAAGGTGATGGTCTTCCGCCCGCTGTACGCCGTCGGCGGCCAGGAGCTCGGCTATCTGCCGGGCACCGAGGCGGAGAAGATGAACCCGTGGGCGCAGGCGGTCTTCGACACGCTGTCGGCGGTCACGTCCCGGGAGGTCATCGAGGAGGTCACCGCGCGCGGGATGCTGGAGGTCCTGCCGCTCACCCACATCCGCGGCCGGTCGCTGCACGACGCGTTCGTGATCGTGGACGAGGCCCAGTCTCTGGAGCGGAACGTCCTGCTGACCGTTCTGTCCCGGATCGGGGCCAACTCGCGGGTGGTTCTGACCCATGACGTGGCGCAGCGGGACAATCTGCGGGTCGGTCGCTACGACGGTGTCGTCGCCGTCGTGGAGAAACTGAAGGGTCATCCGCTCTTCGCGCACGTGACACTGACCCGGTCCGAGAGGTCCCAGATCGCGGCTCTTGTGACCGAAATGCTGGAGGACGGGCACATCTGATCGCATCCGCCCACCCTCAAGAGTGATACGGGAGTTGGCGCCGTCCGGCAAAGGCCTGAGCCTAGCCGGGCGGCGTCCGCGTGTGCGGGCATTTGGGGAAAACCCTTGGGCCGAATGGTGTGTGAGCTTTCACACGCAACTCAGAATTGCCTTGCGGCGTTGGATTACGGCAGAGTCTCACTCCTGTCAGGCCCCGCATACGACACTTCTGTACCCCCTGAGGGGCACCTCCCAGGCGTTGAGCCCTGGGGGAGGTGCAGAGCGACACCTGAGCAGCACGCTTCAACTCCATAGCGTCGTCGTATGCCGCCCGAGCACCACGCGGCGCTCCCCTCGGGGGAGTTGCCCACCGGGCCCGCGCCTCCCGTGACCGCGCAGTGGGGAGGCCAGTGCCAGGGGCACGATTGCGTCCGCCAGGGTCACCGAAGCGGGCGATGCTGGAAGGAAACCGTGTGAGCCGGATCTCGGTCCGGGGATTCGCAGTGGCCTCCGCCACCGCGGTCACCGCTGTCGGAAGCGTCGTCGGTGTTGCCTCGGGCAGCACCGCGCAGAACAACGACGCCGAGGCGATGGCAGCCGACGCGACGCTTCTCGCGGACATCCCCGTAGGCCAGCAGGCCCAGGTGCAGACCGCCTCCCTGGCGCAGCAGGCCGACGCACAGGCCATCGCCGCGGACGCGAGCGCCAAGAAGGAGGCCGAGCAGGCCGCCCGCAAGGCCGCCGCCCAGACGGCGATCGCCAAGAAGGCGGAGGCCGAGAGGGCCGAGAAGGCCGCCAAGGAAGCCAAGGAGCGTGCCGAGCTCGAGGCGGCGGCCAGCCGTTCCGCGAGCCGCGACGCCTCCAGCTTCCCGGTGCAGAGCTCGTACACCATCTCGCAGATCCAGGCGATGGCGCGTTCGATGGTGCCCGCGGGCCAGTTCCAGTGCTTCAGCAACATCGTGAACCACGAGTCCAGCTGGAACTACCGGGCGGTCAACCCCTCGTCCGGCGCGTACGGCCTGTTCCAGGCGCTGCCCGGCTCCAAGATGTCCTCCGTGGGCGCCGACTGGCAGACCAACCCGGCCACCCAGATCAAGTGGGGCCTGAACTACATGGACAGCCGCTACGGCAGCCCCTGCGACGCGTGGAACTTCTGGCAGGCCAACCACTGGTACTGAGCCGGACCACCGCCGAACTCAACCTCCGCACAGCCCCTCCCCGTCTTAGGGGGAGGGGCTGTTGCCCTGTACGGTCGGTCCGGACGACTCCAGGGGGGAGTGGTGGGGAGAGACGGGGGAAGAGGACGGATCATGTCGCGAGTGCCAGGGTGGCTCGGCCGGCTCGGCGCCGGACTCACCGAAATGGGTGAGCGGTTGGACGAGCGTCGTGCCGAGGTGGAGAAGGACCACACCGACCCCGCCGGGCCGGAGCCGGACGTGGACCCCGAGCCCTTGCCGGACCCGATCGCCGGCCCCGCCCGGCCCGATCCCGCCCAGGCCGTGCCGTGGGGCGTACGGGTGGCGGCGGAGGCGGGCTGGCGGGTGCTGGTGCTCGCGGGCACCGTGTGGGTGCTGATGCGCGCCATCAGCGCCATCCAGCTGGTGGTGCTCGCGTTCGTCACCGCGCTGCTCATCACGGCGCTGCTCCAGCCGACGGTGGCGTGGCTGAGGCGGTACGGGCTGCCGCGCGGGCCGGCCACCGCGCTCACCGCGATCCTCGGCTTCGTCATCATGGGGCTGATCGGGTGGTTCGTGACCTGGCAGGTCATGGAGAACATCGACACGCTCTCCACCCAGATCCAGGACGGCATCGACCAGCTGCGCAAGTGGCTGCTGAACAGCCCCTTCCATGTGACCGACAAGCAGATCAACCAGATAGCGAAGAACCTGCGGGACGCGGTCGGCGCCAACACCGACCAGATCACCTCGGCCGGCCTGCAGGGCGTGACGGTGATCGTGGAGGCGCTGACCGGGATTCTGCTGACGGTCTTCTCCACGCTGTTCCTGCTCTACGACGGCCGGCGCATCTGGGAGTGGACGCTGAAGCTGGTGCCGGCTGCGGCGCGTCCGGGCGTGGCCGGTGCCGGTCCGCGGGCCTGGCGCACGCTGACCGCGTACGTGCGCGGCACGGTGATCGTGGCGCTGATCGACGCGATCTTCATCGGGCTGGGGATCTACTTCCTCAATGTGCCGATGGCGGTGCCGCTGGCCGTCTTCATCTTCCTGTTCGCCTTCATCCCGCTGGTGGGCGCGGTGGTGTCGGGCGCGCTGGCGGTGGTCGTGGCCCTGGTCACCCAGGGAGTCTTCACCGCGGTGATGGTCCTGGTGGTGGTGCTGGCGGTGCAGCAGCTCGAGGGGCACGTGCTGCAACCGTTCATCCTCGGCCGTGCCGTGCGGGTGCACCCGCTGGCGGTGGTCCTGTCGGTCGCCGCGGGCGGGCTGATCGCGGGGATCGGCGGCGCGGTGGTGGCGGTGCCGCTGGTGGCGGTGACGAACACGGTGGTGGGATATCTGCGGGCCTACGCGCGCGAGCAGGAGCGGCGTCAGACACGCGTGCCCGAGGCGCCTCCGGCGGAGCCGGCCACCGTGCCGTCCGGCTCGGGGGGTCCCGAACCGAGCTGAAACGACGAACCCCGTCCACCTTCGAGGGTGGACGGGGTTCGGCCGTGCGGTACGCGTTACTCCGCGAGGGCCGCTTCCGCGTCGAGGGTCGTCGCGACGGCCTGGACCACCGCGGCGATCTTGAACGCTTCCTGGATGACCTCGCGGTCCACGCCGGCCTTGCGCAGGACCTGCTCGTGGGAGTCGAGGCACATGCCGCAGCCGTTGATGGCGGAGACGGCGAAGGACCACAGCTCGAAGTCGATCTTGTCGACGCCGGGGTTGCCGATGACGTTCATCCGCAGGCCGGCCCGCAGGGTGCCGTACTCCTGGTCGGACAGGAGGTGGCGGGTGCGGTAGAAGACGTTGTTCATCGCCATGACGGCCGCCGCGGCCTTCGCCGCGGTGTACGCCTCCGGCGACAGGTTCGCCTTCGCCTCCGGCTCCAGCTCACGCAGGACGATCGGCGAGCGCGAGGCGATCGCCGTGGCCAGCACCGTGCCCCACAGCTGCTGCGCGGGGAGGTCGCTGTTGCCGATGACCGAGCCCAGGTTGAGCTTGAGGTCCTTGGCGTAGTCCGGGACGGCGGACTTCAGGGAGTCCAGGGACATGGGGTCACTCACCCGCCAGCAGGGCGACCGGGTCGAGGGTCTCGTCGCCCTTGGTCCAGTTGCAGGGGCACAGCTCGTCCGTCTGGAGGGCGTCCAGGACCCGCAGGACCTCCTTGGGGTTACGGCCGACCGAGCCCGCCGTCACCATGGAGAACTGGATCTCGTTGTTCTGGTCCACGATGAAGACCGCGCGCTTGGCGAAGCCGTCCTCGCCCTCGATGCCGAGGTCGCGCATCAGCTCGTGCTTGGAGTCCGCCATCATCGGGAACGGCAGGTCACGCAGGTCGTCGTGGTCCTTGCGCCAGGCGTGGTGGACGAACTCGGAGTCGCCGGAGAAGCCGAGGACCTGGGCGTCGCGGTCGGCGAACTCGTCGTTCAGCTTGCCGAAGGCGGCGATCTCGGTCGGGCACACGAAGGTGAAGTCCTTGGGCCAGGCGAAGACGACCTTCCACTTGCCCTCGTAGGTCTTGTGGTCGATCGTCTCGAACTCCTTGCCCTTCTCCAGCGAGACGCAGGCGGTCAGTTCGAACGCGGGGAACTTGTCACCGACAGTGAGCACGTGCTCTCCTTGCAGCGAGGAAACACCGGTCGCGCTGGTGTTTCCCATGGGTTGGACGATGCCGATGGTGGCACACGGTGCATTGATTACAGAAATAGCTACACTCGGTCGGGTTGATCGGAGGTGGTTATCAGTGACCGTCGGTAATCTCGGAAAGCGCAGGCAGCCTAGCCTGTCCCAGTTGCGCGCCTTCGCCGCGGTCGCGGAGCATCTGCACTTCCGGGACGCCGCCGCGGCGATCGGCATGAGCCAGCCGGCCCTCTCCGGTGCCGTCTCCTCACTGGAGGAGACACTCGGTGTCACGCTGCTGGAGCGTACGACGCGCAAGGTGCTGCTCTCGCCCGCCGGCGAGCGGCTCGCCGTCCGGGCCAAGGCCGTGCTCGGGGAGGTCGGCGCCCTGCTGGAGGAGGCCGAGGCCGTCCGGGCGCCCTTCACCGGCGTACTGCGGCTCGGCGTCATCCCCACCGTCGCGCCCTATCTGCTGCCCACCGTGCTGCGGCTCGTCCACGACCGCTACCCCGACCTCGACCTCCAGGTCCACGAGGAGCAGACCGCCAACCTGCTCGACGGGCTCGCCGGCGGGCGGCTCGACCTGCTGCTCCTCGCCGTCCCCCTCGGCGTGCCCGGCGTCGTGGAACTCCCCCTGTTCGACGAGGACTTCGTCCTGGTGACCCCGCTCGACCACCGGCTCGGCGGCCGGGAGGGCATCCCGCGCGAGGCACTGAAGGAACTCAATCTGCTGCTGCTCGACGAGGGCCACTGCCTGCGCGACCAGGCGCTCGACATCTGCCGCGAGGCCGGGCGCGAGAACGCCCCGGTGACGACGACCGCCGCGGGGCTGTCCACCCTCGTCCAGCTCGTCGCCGGCGGCCTCGGCTGCACCCTGCTGCCCCGTACCGCCCTCAGGGTCGAGACCTCCCGCAACAACCAGCTCCTCACCGGCTACTTCGCCGACCCCGCCCCCTCCCGCCGTATCGCCCTGGCCATGCGCACCGGCGCGGCCCGCGCCGCCGAGTACCGGGAACTGGCCGCCGCCCTGCGTACGGACCTGCGGCCCCTGCCGGTGCGCGTGCTGGACGGCGCCGGCCGGGACCGAGTTTCCGGGTGCGACTGAGCCCCCGGGTGCGGGGGCTCAGTCCCGGGGGTCACTCCGTGCGCAGGCCGTCCGGGCGCATCAGGCGCAGCAGCGGCGGAAGGCTGAGCAGGGTGACCGTGAGGACGACTCCCGCGCCGATGCCGGTCATCGCCAGCACACTCGGCCAGTGCACGGCCACCGTGGTGTTCGTCATCTTCAGCAGCACCGCTCCCAGCGTCATCCCGACCGCCGCGGCCAGCAGCAGGCCGAGCATGACCGGGATCGCCGTCTGCCACAGCACCGACAGGCTCAGCGTGCGCCGCCGGGTACCGAAGGCGACCAGCGCCGACAGCAGCTTCTTCCGCTCCCGCAACTGCTCCAGCTGCGACACCAGCAGGCTCGCCCCGATCAGCAGCAGCACACAGGTCGCGCCGACGAACAGGCCGGTGCGGATGGAGGCGAACTTCTTCGACTCCTCGGCGGCGACCCACACGTGCGCGCCCGTCATCGGGTCGACCGCCGCCGCCGTGTTGCGCACGTACTCGTGCACGTTCGGGACCGACTGGTCGATCGACAGGTAGATCTGTCCCCAGACCGTCGTGTCCGTCCCCGGGGGCGCCGCGGCCGGTGTCATCAGCAGGCCGCTGCGCCTTTCGCCCATGGGGTCCTCGATCGACCGGGCGGGCTTCACGGTGGCCGGGACGGTCCACGGAACATCGTCCTGCTCCATGCCCGAGGACAGGTCGAAGTGCAGCTCGCGGCCGGGCTTGACCAGCTTCACCGTGTCGGCATCGAACTGGCTGCCGCTGAGGGCGAAGACGTCCCCGTCGTGGCAGGAGGACATGCGCGCCACTTCGCGCAGGGAGGCGCAGTCGCCGATCGTCACCGTGGCCGAGACACGAGATTCCTCCTCCTCCTCGCTCTTCCAGGACTTGTCACCGACCGATGCCTGGGACAGCACCGTGGCCTTCCGCACGCCCTTCGTGGCCGAGAACTTCTCGGCGGCCCCGGTGAGTGAGATGCCCCGCGGCGCGCTCACCTCCATCTGGGCCCGGTAGAGGTTCTTTCCGGAGTCCTTGGTGTAGTCGCCCTGCACTCCGGCGAAGAGCATCTGGAGCGCGATCGCCCCGGCCACCGCGACCGCGATGCCGCTGACCAGCCGTGCCGCCGTACCGCTGCTCAACTGGAGCCGCCGTACGGCCAGTTGCCAGGCCACTCCGCCGCCGCCGAGCCGGGCGACGACCGTCTCCACGGTCCACGGCAGCAGCGCGGTCACCCCGATCAGCAGCAGGGTCACGCCGCCGATCACCAGGTACTGGTTGAAGTCCCCGTTGCCGCGGCCCTGGCCGAGCATCGGGTAGAGCATCCCCAGGCCCACGACGGGAAGCAGCAGCCGCCACCACAGCCGGCGCCGCGCGGGCTTCGCCGTGCGCACCACGCCCAGCGGCTCGATGACCACTCCGCGCAGCGCCAGCAGGGTGACCAGCACCGCCGCGGCCGGCACCGCGACCGCGACCAGCGCGGCCAGCCAGGGGGAGGGATTGAGGTAGCTGGGGAAGACGCTGATGCCGACGACCTCGACGGACCCGGCGGCCTGACGGCCGATCAGGAAGAAGACCGCGCCGAAGACCAGTCCGAGCAACGCGCCCGCCATCGCCTCGCCGGCCGCGATACGGCGGGTCATCCGGCTGTCGGAGCCGACCAGCCGGAGCGCGGCGAGCCTGCGGTCGCGCTGCTCGCCCCCGAACCGCACCGCCGCGGCGATGAACACGGCGACCGGCATCAGCAGTGCCACGAAGACGACCATCACGAGCAGCAGCAGCACCGGGTCCGAGCGCTCCGTCCGCTGCGGGCTGCCGTACTCGGTGATCCGGGCCACCTGCCAGCCGTTGATGCGCGGCGCCAGATTCTCCACGCCCGCGTAGTAGGCCAGTTCGCGGGAGCCGATGAGTCCGCTCTCGGCGATCGTGCCGACCACGCGGTACGGCAGCCGCTCCCGCAGCAGCCTTCCGGAGCCGGAGTCGAGCAGTTCCCTGAGCGCGGGCGAGACCACCATCTCGCCCGGCTTCGGGTACGCGGCCACCCCCGGGGGAAGCGGCGCCCGCGGCCCCTCGGGCTCCACCAGCCGTCCGCGTACCTCCTTGTCGTGGTACGTCGTGTCGATGTCCGCGATCACCAGGGTGTCGTCGGCCTTCGGCGGGGGGTTCTGGATGTAGGTGTAGTCCTCGCGGGCCTCGCTCCGCTCGTGCCGTACCGACAGCGCGCTCGGTATCGCGGTGGTGAGCAGCAGCAGTGCCACGCCGAGCCCGACGCCGACCGCCGTGAGCACGACCCGGAGCCATCCCTCGCGTCCCCCCGTGAACGCGAACCTGGCCCCCATGCTCAGGTCGCGGGCCCACTGACGCACGCTCATACGACGCGCTCCATGTCCCGGGACTTGCCGTCCCGCACGACGATCTCGCGGTCGGAGTACGCGGCGACCCGTGCCTCGTGGGTGACGAGGACGACCGCCGCGTTGGACGACCGGGCGGCCTCCGTGAGCAGTTCCATCACGCGCTCGCCGTTGAGCGAGTCCAGTGCGCCGGTCGGCTCGTCGGCGAACAGCACGCGCGGGTCGGTGACCAGCGCCCGGGCCACCGCGACGCGCTGGCCCTGGCCGCCGGAGACCTCGCCGGGGCGCTTCTTGCGCAGGTCGTCGACCTCCAGCCGGCGCATCCACTCCAGCGCCGCCCGCTCGGCCTCCTTGCGGGAGGTGCCGTTCAGCCGGAGCGGCAGGGCCACGTTCTCCACGCAGGTCAGCTCGGGCACCAGCTGGCCGAACTGGAAGACGAAGCCGAACTCCGAGCGCCTGAGCGCACTGCGCTGGGCGTCGGTCATGGTCGACAGCTCACGGCCGTCGTAGGTGATCGACCCCGAGTCGGGGGTGACGATCCCGGCGAGGCAGTGCAGCAGGGTGGACTTGCCGGAGCCGGAGGGCCCCATCACGGCGACGACCTCGCCGGCGTGGATGGAGAATCCGGCGCCGTCCAGGGCGGTGGTCGGGCCGTAGGCCTTGCGCAGGTTCTCGGCGGTCAGCAGGGAGCCGGGGGGAGGAGTCACCGGGCCACCGCCTCACGGAGCTTGTCGAGGCGGGCCGCGGTCAGCTCCAGCCAGCGCAGATCGGCCTCGAGGTGGAACAGGGCGTGGTCGCAGATGAGCTGGTCGGCGAGATCCCCCTTGCGCTTGCGTTCGGTCAGGATCCGCATGCTGCGCAGGTGCTCGGCGCGCTGGGTGTCGAGGACGTCGGCGGCGTCGCGATGGGTGAGCAACGCCAGGACGACCTTGGTGTAGAGCGTCGACTGAAGGTACAGTTCCGGCTTCTCCGGCGTGGCGAGCCACCGCCCCACGTCGGTGACGCCGGCCTGGGTGATCGCGTACCGCTTGCGCTCGGGGCCGTCACCCGCCTCGATTCCGTCGACCTCGACGAGCCCGTTCTTCAGCAGTCGGGACATCGTCGAGTAGACCTGGCCGTAGTGCAGCGGCCGGTCGTGACCGAACTTCTCGTCGAAGGCCCGCTTCAGGTCGTAACCGTGACGCGGGCCGGACTCAAGGAGCCCCAGGAGGGTGTGACCGATGGACATGCCGACGACTCTACACAGTGTGTATACGCGGCATGTATACGCCGCGTGTCGACGCGGTGGCGGAAGAGGTGACTGCGCAGGTGGGAGGCGATTGTCACGGTTCTGCTACGGGGCCTGAGGTCCCTCGGGCGGTCGCGGGGCGCGCGGAGGGCGGCCCCGGCGCGGGAGGGGGCCGGCCTCGCCCGGCAGGCGGCCCGTCTCCGCGAGGGCACGGCGCAGGAGGAACTCGATCTGTGCGTTGGCCGAGCGGAGCTCGTCCGAGGCCCAGCGGGCGAGCGCGTCGTACACCGACGGGTCCAGCCGCAGCAGCACCTGCTTGCGCTGCCGCGGCCGGCGGCCGGGGGAGGACCCTTCCTCGGTGGCGGTCACTGGTAGAGCGTCCCGGTGTTCAGCACCGGCTGCGGTGCCCGGTCCCCGCACAGCACCACCATCAGGTTCGAGACCATCGCCGCCTTCCGTTCCTCGTCCAGTTCCACGATCCCCTGCTCGGAGATCCGGGCGAGCGCCGCCTCGACCATGCCGACCGCGCCGTCCACGATCTCCCGGCGGGCCGCGACGACCGCGCCGGCCTGTTGCCGCTGGAGCATCGCCGAGGCGATCTCGGGGGCGTAGGCCAGATGCGTGAAGCGGGACTCGACGATCTGCACCCCGGCCGCCTCCACGCGCGCGTGCAGTTCGGCGGCGAGCTTCTCGGTGATCTCCTCGGCGTTGCCGCGCAGCGACAGCCCGTCCTCGTCGTGGGCGTCGTAGGGGTACTCGATCGCGATGTGCCGTACGGCCGCCTCGGTCTGGGTGGAGACGAACTCCAGGAAGTCGTCCACCTCGAAGGTGGCCTGCGCGGTGTCCCGCACCTTCCACACCACGACCGCGGCGAGTTCGATGGGGTTGCCGTAGGCGTCGTTGACCTTGAGCACGGCGGTCTCGTGGTTGCGGACGCGGGTGGAGATCTTCGTCCGGGAGGTGAAAGGGTTCACCCAGCGCAGCCCGTCCTCGCGGATCGTGCCCCGGTAGCGGCCGAAGAGCTGGACCACCCGGGCCTCGCCCGGCGCGACCGTGTTCAGTCCGTACATCCCGAGCAGCGCGCCGGTGCCGACCACGAGGGCGACGACGATCAGCGCGGCCCTCGCGCCGGTGGCCGAGGCGTTCACCCCGCCCGCGAACAGGGCCGCGGCGACCAGCAGTCCGAGGAGGCCGAGGAGCAGGGCGAGTCCGCCCCCGATGCTGTGCGCCGGGAACTCCCGCACGCGCGGCTCCGGCATCGCGGGCACCTCGGCCGGCTCGGTGGCGGGTGCGGGGTCCTGTGCGAGGTCGTGCGTGGCGTCGCGCGGTGGCTGTGCGGGCATGGCGGGTCCCCCCTGGTCGTCGTGGGCCCGTGGCATCTCGGACCACGGTTTCTGTCTATCTAAGTGATATCACTTTAGCATCGGACGGCAACCCTTGGTGCCCCTGGAACGTCGGTTCCACTGGGGCGGGTGCTGATTGTCACGTCCGTGATGGGACGTATCAGGGCGCCTTTGTCACAGACGGCGGTGTTAGCTTTCTGAGCTGACCCGGACCACGCACCTGAGTGACAGGCGAGACGGAAGCGGAGCGTACGGACCCATGGGACGAGCGGAAGAGAGACGAGCGCGGCAGCACGGGGGCCGCCGCGCGGCGCCCCAGGGCTCGTCCGGGACACCGGCGGCCGGCACAGGACCCGCGGGCGGCGGCAGGGCCGCGGCCCGCCGGGCGGCGAAGCCGAAGGGGAAGAGCGGCATGGGCCGCCTGTTCACCTGGAAGAAGATGCTCGGCACCTTCTTCGGCGTCTGCCTGCTGGGCATGGGCGCCTTCATCGTGCTGTACCTGGTCGTGGACATACCCGAGGGCAACGCCGACGCGCAGCGCCAGAGCAACATCTACAAGTACAGCGACGGCACGATCCTGGCGCGTACCGGCGAGGTCAACCGCGAGATGGTGGACCTGTCCAAGGTGCCCAAGGCCGTCCAGCACTGCTTCGTCGCGGCCGAGAACAAGACCTTCTACACCGACAACGGCGTCGACCTGAAGGGCACCGCCCGCGGTCTGCTCAACACGGTGAGCGGCAAGGGCGCGCAGGGCGGCTCGACGATCACCCAGCAGTACGTCAAGAACTTCTACCTCAACCAGGACCAGACCGTCACGCGCAAGCTGAAGGAACTGGTCATCTCGCTGAAGGTGGACCAGAGGATGTCGAAGGACGACATCCTCGCCGGCTACATCAACACCAGCTACTACGGCCGGGGCGCCTACGGCATCCAGGCCGCCGCGCAGGCCTACTACCGCGTCGACGCCAAGGACCTCAGCGTCGAGCAGGGCGCGTACCTGGCGGCCCTGATGCAGGCTCCGAGCCAGTACGACTGGGCCGTCGCGAGCGACACCGGCAAGCGGCTCGCGCAGCAGCGCTGGAACTACGTGCTGGACAACATGGTCAAGCAGCGCTGGCTGGACGCCGGCAAGCGGCAGGCCATGAAGTTCCCCGTCCCCAAGGAACCCCGGCCCGCTCCCGGACGGGAGGGCCAGAAGGGCTACCTGATCGCCCTCGCCAACCAGCAGCTCGAAGAGCAGCTGATGAAGGATCAGGACCTGACCCAGGGCCAGGCGGAGCAGGCGGTCGAAGGCCAGGGCTGGACCATCACCCTGAACATCGACAAGAAGAAGCAGTCCGCGCTGGAAGAGGCGGTCACGTCGCAGCTCACCGGCAAGCTGGACGCGAAGAAGCGGACGGTGGACGGGCACGTCCAGGCCGGTGCCGTCTCCGTCGACCCGGAGTCCGGGCACATCGTCGCCCTGTACGGCGGCGTGGACTACTTGAAGCACTACCTCAGCAACGCGACCCGGCGGGACTACCAGCCGGCCTCCACCTTCAAGCCGGTGATCCTGGCCGCGGCGCTGGAGGAGGACTCCAGGACCCAGGACGGCCGGCCGATCGCGGCGAACACCGTCTACGACGGCACCAGCGGCCGTCAGGTCCTGGACCACGGCACCAAGGTCGGCTTCGGACCGCCCAACGAGGACGACCAGAACTACGGCGACATCACGGTCCAGAGGGCCATGAACCAGTCCGTCAACTCCGTCTTCGCGCAGATGGGCGTCGACGTGGGCATGGACAGGGTGATGGAGGTCGCCGGCAAGCTCGGCATGAACACCAAGGGCATGCAGGCGGTACCGGCCCAGACGCTGGGCTCCATGGGCGCCAGCCCGCTGGAGATGGCCGGGATGTACGCCACCCTCGACAACCACGGCAAGAAGGTCACCCCGACCATCGTGAAGTCGGCCGAGCAGAAGAGCCGTTCGGTCAAGATGGCCGACCCGATCGGCGAGCAGGTCATCAGCCGCGAGGCCGCCGACACGGTCACCTCCGTGCTGACCGGCGTGGTCGACGACGGTACGGCCAAGAGGTCGGTGCGGGACAACCCGCAGCGCAACGGCCAGCAGGTGGCGGGCAAGACGGGCACGTCCGACGAGAACAAGTCCGCCTGGTTCACCGGCTACACGCCGGGCCTGGTCACCTCCGTCGGCCTGTTCGGCGAGAACCCGAAGACCCACGCGCACACCACGCTGAGCGGTGCCACCGGCCTCATCCCGGGCAGCGGCCGTATCAACGGCGGTGGCTACCCGGCGCAGATCTGGGCCGACTACACCTTCCACGCGATGGGCGAGGTCCGCAAGTTCGACCTGGAAGCCAAGCAGGGTGCCGCCGTGGAGCCGTCCACGTCCCCGACGGTCACCGAGTCGCCGAGTGAGACTCCGTCCGAGACGCCCACCACCACCGCGCCGTCGGTGTCCGAGTCGCCCAGCGAGACGCCCAGCCAGACGCCGTCGCAGACACCGAGCCAGACCCCGTCGCAGTCGCCGAGCGACACGTCGACGAGCAGAGAGCCGACGGACGGCCTCAGCGACAACCCGCTCCTGCCCAACGATCAGCAGTGAGCGACGCGCGGTGAGCAGCGCGAAGGGGCGCCCGGTCGGACCGGGCGCCCCTTCGCGTGTCCGCTGGTTCCGGCTCAGCCCTGGTTCAGCTCGAACCAGACCACCTTGCCGGTGCTCAGCCGGGTCGCGCCCCAGCGTCTGGCCATCCGGTTGACCAGGTACAGCCCGCGTCCGCCCTCGTCCGTGGCGCGGGCCTGCCGCAGACGCGGCAACTGCGGGACGTCGTCGCCGACCTCGCAGCGCAGCACATCGGTGCGCAGCAGGCGCAGGGTGACCGGGCGGGAGGCGTAGCGCACGGCGTTGGTGACGACCTCGCTGATCAGCAGCTCCACGGAGTCGGTGAGTTCCTCCAGGCCCCAGCGGGCCAGCGCCCGGCGGGCCAGGCGGCGGGCCTGTCCGGGGGCGGCGTCCTCCGGGTCCAGGGTCCAGTACGCCACGTCGCTCGGCGCGATGCCGTCGAAACGGGCGGCGAGGAGCGCGATGTCGTCGTCCCGGTCACCCGGGCCGAGCATGTCGAGCACCTCGTCGCACAGCGCCTCCAGCGGCGGCGGATGGTCGGGGCCGGTGAGCTGCGCGGTCGCCGAGAGCTTCTCGCGCAGCTGCTCTATGCCCGTCCACACGTCCCGCAGCCGTGACTCGACCAGGCCGTCGGTGTAGAGCAGCAGGGTCGCGCCCGCCGGGGCGTCCAGCTCGACCGCCTCGAAGTCGACACCGCCGACGCCGATCGGCGCTCCCGGCGGCACCCGCAGCACCTCCGAGCGGCCGCCCAGGTGCAGCAGGACCGGCGGCGGGTGGCCGGCGTTGGCGATGGTGATGCGGTGCGCGACCGGGTCGTAGACCGCGTACAGGCAGGTCGCCATGCGGTCGGAGCCCAGGCGCTGCGCCTGCTCGTCGAGGTGGTGCAGCACCTCCTCCGGCGGCAGGTCGAGCCCGGCCAGGGTCTGCGCGGTGGTGCGCAGCTGGCCCATGATCGCGGCCGAGGTCATGGAGTGGCCCATGACGTCGCCGACGACGAGGGCGACCCGGCTGCCGGGCAGCGGGATCGCGTCGTACCAGTCCCCGCCGACCCGCGCGGTCTCCGCGGCGGGCAGATAGCGGGAGGCCAGCCGTACGCCCGTGGGGCGGGGCAGCGTCTCCGGCAGCATGGTGCGCTGCAACTCGTCGGCGATGTACGCCTCACGGCCGTACAGCACCGCTTTGTCGATGCCGAGGGCGCTGTGCGTGGCGAGCTGCGCGGCGACGAGCAGGTCGTCGGGCTGGAACGCGTGGCGCTCCGGGCGGCGCAGGAACAGCGCGGCACCGATGACCCGGCGCCGGCCGCGCAGCGGGGCGAGAATGGTGCGCTGCCCGTCGGGCACGACCAACTCGGAGTCCTCGCCGAGGAGTTCCGTCAGCGCCGCATGGGCCGACGCGGTGTCCGTGAACACCGGACGTACGCCGCGCAGCACCTCGCCCAGCGCGGAGCCGGGCCGTACCTCGCACAGCTCGTTGGTCACCGCCGACAGCTCGGCCGGCTGCTCCGGCACCGGCGCCGGCATGAACCCCAGCTCGGTGTCGCGCTCCGCCGGTATCCGGTCGGTGCGCCGCAGCCGCAGGACGAGCGGGCCGGCGGGCCGCTCGTCGCCCACCGGCAGCGGCTCGCGCAGATACACGAGGATGGCGTCGGAGAAGGTCGGCACGGTGGCCCGGCACAGCCCCAGGACGATCTCGTCGAGGTCCATGCCACGGGCGATGCGCCGGGTGGCCGCCCCCACGAACCGCAGCCGGTCCCCGTCCCGGCGCATGGGCAGCGTCCGCCCGGGCGGCAGTCCCTGCCCGGTACGGCGCTCCTGGCCGTCGGGAGGCACACCGCGCCCGGCCCGCCGCTCCCGGCCGCCGGGCCCGCCCGCCGCGGGGGGCGCCTCGGCGTTCGCCTGCCCGGAGTCGGTGCCGTCGGGGGTCCCGTCCTCGCCGGTCCTGCCCCCGGTGACCCTGGCCGCCGCGTCCGGCTGGGCGGGGATGCCCTCCGGCGCGGGGCGCGGACGGTGTGCGTCGGGCTCGGCGGACGCCGACTGGGAATGCTCGGACCCGGCCGCGCCGACCGGACGCGGCACGTCGTCGGCCGGGCCGGACTGAAGCGGTAACGCCGCGGCCCCCGGGGCGGTGGGGGTACGCAGAAGCGCCCCACCGGCGTCCGCGGGGTCGGCGCCCGGCTGGGGGCGTTCGAAGGAGGTCGGCTGCTCCGTCACGCGTGTCGAATCCATCCGTCCGGGGCTGCGCGCCGGGCGCGCAGTTCGTCCCGCCGAAGACCCGATACCCGGAATACTTGCCCCAGGAACGGATTTCCGGCGTGGTCAGAGGCTGTTGCTGTGCCGCCGGCGAACCGACCGCGGTCCGCACGGGTGTTGCCCTCGTACCCCTCGCTCACGTCCTGCCGCCCCTCGGTGACGTTCGATCAGACTCGGTTTGTACTCCGGGAGTTGGTACCGGCCCTACGCCTGTTGCGGAGGACGATCCTACGTTTCCCGCCCGGGGGCGCATCAAGGGTCTCATGAGGCCACGCGCGTGGGGGAGCGGTCCCAGTCGTCCGGCAGTGACGGTACCTCCCAGGCCGGGTCCGGGCGCCATTGCTGCCATGACTCGCAGAACGGTGGCCGCCAGGCGCGGATCGTCTCCACCGCATCCCGGCCCGCGGCCAGGACCCGCTCGGCGAGCTCGGCGTCCACCAGCCCGTCCCGCTGCGCCTGCGCGAACTCGTCCTCGTCCCGCCAGTGCCAACTGCGGTCCGGATGAACGGAGATGTCCAGGAAGTGATCTTCGGAGTCGACCCCGCCCGCCCAGCGGGCCAGCGGTTCCTCCAGGTTGACGTACCAGTTCTTGAACCGCCAGCCGGGCTCCCAGAACAGCCACACCGACCAGGGCTCGCCGGGCCGGGCCAGCTTCAGCACGCCCGTGCCGAACCAGCGGTCGCGCTGCACGGTGCGCGGCTTGGTGTAACGCGACGCGAGCGGTTCCAGGTGCACGGGTGTGCCGTCGGCGAGCACGGGTCTGACGCACTCGGTGCCGGGCGCCATCCACACGGCGAGCAGCCCCGGGTCGTCCTGGACGACGGTCACGGGCCGCACGATGTGGTAGCGCGCGCCGCCGTTCTCCCGGTACCGCCACAGGATCCGGCTGCCGGGGGTCCAGGGCGCCGCCGCACCGCCCGTCGTCGCGCGTGCGCTCGCTCCGTCGTGTGCCATGGACGAATATTAGGTGCCCGGGGCATCCGCCGCCGTGCGGGACGTCAGGGTTCACGCCCCGGCGGCACCGGGTTACGGACGTGTCATCCGCAGGACGTCCAGCGCCCGGTCGAGTTGCTCCGTCGTGAGCAGACCGCGCTCGACATAGCCGCCCTCCACGACGACCTGACGGATCGTCTTCTGCTCGGCCAGCGCCTTCTTGGCGACCTTCGCCGCCTCCTCGTACCCCAGGTACCTGTTGAGCGGGGTGACCACGGACGGCGAGGACTCGGCGTACTCGCGGGCCCGTTCGCGGTGGGCGACGATCCCGTCCACGGTCCGGTCGGCGAGCAGCCGGGAGACGTTCGCGAGCAGCCGGACCGACTCCAGCACGTTCTTGGCGATGACCGGGAGCATGACGTTGAGCTCGAAGTTGCCGGCGGCGCCGGCGGCGGCGACGGTGGCGTCGTTGCCGACGACCTGGGCGCAGACCATGAGCACCGCCTCGGGGACGACCGGGTTGACCTTGCCGGGCATGATCGAGGAGCCGGGCTGGAGGTCGGGCAGGGAGATCTCGGCGAGCCCGGTCCTGGGCCCGGAGGCCATCCACCGCAGATCATTGGCGATCTTCGTCAGCCCCACGGCGATGGTCCGCAGCTGGCCGCTGGTCTCGACGATGCCGTCCCTGGCCCCCTGCGCCTCGAAGTGGTCGCGGGCCTCGGTGAGCGGCAGCCCGGTGGCGCGGGCGACCTCCTCGATCACGGCGGCGGAGAAGCCGGGCGGGGTGTTGATGCCGGTGCCGACGGCGGTCCCGCCGAGGGGCAGCTCGGCCAGCCGGGGCAGGGAGGCGTTCAGGCGCTCGACGCCGTACCGCACCTGGGCCGCGTACCCGGCGAACTCCTGACCGAGGGTCACGGGTGTGGCGTCCATCAGGTGCGTCCGCCCGGACTTCACGACGTCGGCGAACTCCTCGGCCTTGCGGGTGAGCGCGTTCGCGAGGTGGTCCAGGGCGGGGATCAGGTCGCGGGTGACGGCGGCGGTGGCGGCGATGTGGATCGACGACGGGAAGACGTCGTTGGAGGACTGCGAGGCGTTGACGTGGTCGTTGGGGTGCACGTCCCGGCCCAACCGTTCACCGGCGAGGGTGGCGATGACCTCGTTGGTGTTCATGTTGGACGAGGTCCCGGACCCGGTCTGGAACACGTCGACCGGGAAGTGCTCGTCCCACTTGCCCTCGGCCACCTCGGCCGCCGCGTCCTGGATCGCCCCGGCGGCGTCCTCGTCCAGCACCCCGAGCCGTGCGTTCACCTTGGCCGCGGCGCCCTTGATCCGCGCCAGCGCCTCGATGTGCGCGCGCTCGAGCCGCTGCCCGGAGACGGGGAAGTTCTCCACCGCCCGCTGCGTCTGCGCACGCCACTTGGCGTGCACGGGGACCTGGACCTCGCCCATGGAGTCGTGCTCGATGCGGTATTCGCTCATACCGCGTACAGCGCGGGCGGCGGTGCGGATGTTCCGGCGGTGGGCCGGACGGGGCGGAGCCCCCGGCGGCTGCCGGGGGCTCCAGGAGGATCGCGGGGACCGGCTCAGGCCAGACCGGGGCCCCGGACCGGGATCGACGTGAAGGTCGGCTGGGGGGCCGGGTTCTGGAAGAAGTCGTTGCCCTTGTCGTCGACGACGACGAACGCCGGGAAGTCCTCGACCTCGATCCTCCAGACGGCCTCCATGCCGAGCTCCTCGTACTCCACGACCTCGACCTTCTTGATGCAGTCCTGGGCCAGGCGGGCGGCCGGACCGCCGATCGAGCCGAGGTAGAAGCCGCCGTGGGCGCCGCACGCGTCCGTGACCTGCTTGCTGCGGTTGCCCTTGGCCAGCATCACCCTGGAGCCGCCCGCCGCCTGGAACTGCTCGACGTAGGAGTCCATGCGGCCGGCCGTGGTCGGGCCGAAGGAGCCGGACGCGTAGCCCTCGGGGGTCTTGGCCGGGCCCGCGTAGTACACCGGGTGGTCCTTGAGGTACTGCGGCATCTCCTCGCCCGCGTCGAGCCGCTCCTTGATCTTGGCGTGCGCGATGTCACGGGCCACCACCAGCGGGCCGGTCAGCGACAGCCGGGTCTTGACCGGGTACTTGGTCAGCTCGGCGAGGATCGACTCCATCGGCTGGTTGAGGTCGATGCGGACCACGTCCGACGACTCGTCCAGGTGCTCGTCCGTGGTCTCCGGCAGGAACCGCGCCGGGTCCTTCTCCAGCTGCTCCAGGAAGACGCCCTCGGGGGTGATCTTCGCGAGCGCCTGGCGGTCGGCCGAGCAGGAGACGGCGATGGCCACCGGGCAGGACGCGCCGTGCCGCGGCAGCCGGACCACGCGCACGTCGTGGCAGAAGTACTTGCCGCCGAACTGCGCGCCGATCCCGATCTTCTGCGTCAGCTCGAAGACCTTCTCCTCCAGCTCCTCGTCCCGGAAGCCGTTCCCGAGCGGCGAACCCTCGGTGGGCAGGTTGTCCAGGTAGTGCGCGGAGGCGTACTTCGCCGTCTTCAGGGCGTACTCGGCGCTCGTGCCGCCGACCACGATCGCCAGGTGGTACGGCGGGCACGCGGCGGTGCCCAGCGAACGGATCTTCTCCTCCAGGAACTTCATCATGGAGGCCTCGTTCAGGACGGCCTTCGTCTCCTGGTACAGGAAGGACTTGTTGGCCGAGCCGCCGCCCTTGGCCATGAACAGGAACTTGTAGGCGCCGCCGTCCGTCGCGTACAGCTCGATCTGCGCGGGCAGGTTGGAGCCGGTGTTCTTCTCCTCCCACATGGTGAGCGGAGCCATCTGCGAGTAGCGCAGGTTGAGCGTGGTGTAGGCGTCGTGGATGCCCTGGGAGAGGGCCTTCTCGTCCTCGCCCGCCGTCAGCACGTTCTGGCCGCGCTTGCCCATGACGATCGCCGTGCCCGTGTCCTGGCACATGGGCAGCACACCGGCTGCGGCGATGTTCGCGTTCTTGAGCAGGTCCAGGGCGACGAACTTGTCGTTCGCCGAGGCCTCCGGGTCGTCGATGATGCGGCGCAGCTGGGCGAGGTGGTCCGGGCGCAGGTAGTGCTGGATGTCGTGGACGGCCTCCTCGGCCAGCTTGCGCAGCGCCTCCGGCTCGACCTTGAGGAACGTACGCCCGTCGGGCCCCTCGACGGTGGAGACGCCCTCGGACGTCACCAGCCGGTACGGGGTGGTGTCCTCACCCTGGGGGAGCAGATCGGTGTACGCGAACGCAGGGCGGGCAGGGGGGGAATTGTGCGGCATCTGGCCCATTCCTCACTCGGCAGACGGCTGCCCGCCGACGCCGGCGGGCACCGACCAGCGTAGAACCTGCCACCGACGGCGAATCTGTGAGGTCCGGCTCAGTGCGGTTTGACGCGGTGCGCGGCGCGCCCGTCGTCCCCACCCCTAGTCGCGATCTATCGCGTTTCGGTACGCTGCTGCCGTGGACCTTCAGAAGCAGACCGCACCGCGTACGGCCGCCGCCCCTGTCGCCGAACTGCGCGCCTCGGACGCCGACCGTGACCGTATCGCCGACATCCTGCGCGAGGCCCTCGCCGAGGGCCGTCTGAACGCCGACGAGCACGCCGAGCGCGTCGAGGGGGTGCTGAACGCCAAGACGGTCGGCGAGCTGGAGGTCTTCATCCAGGACCTGCCCGCCGCCCATCAGCGCCGCGCGGCCGCCGCGTACACCCCCGCGCCGAACCGGCCTGCGGCCGGCGAGATACCCCACGTCGCCGACGAGAACGTGGTGGCGGTGTTCAGCCAGGCCACCCGCCGCGGCCGCTGGCGCCCCGGACGCCGGGTGCACGCGTACGCGATCTTCGGCAGCGTGGAGATCGACCTCAGCGAGGCGGTCTTCGAGTACCAGCAGGTCGTGATCAAGGCCGTCTCGGTCTTCGGCGACGTGCAGGTCCGCGTCCCGGAGAACGTGTCGCTGCGCGGCACCGGCGGCGGCGTCCTCGGCAACTTCGAGGTGGTCACGCTGGATTCGCCCGAGTCCGAGGCGCCCGTCGTCTATGTCGACGGCTGGGCCGTGCTGGGCAACGTCGAGGCGCGGCCGAAGCGGGGCAAGCTCGTCGCGGACATTCTCGACCGCGTCCAGCGCAAGGTGGACAAGCATCTGCGCAAGCACATGTGACAACGGCGGTCGTCCTCGGACGACGGCGGTCACCGGCCGGGCGGTTGGGAACTCAGTGCATAGGCGCGCGCACAGCGGGTAGGCCTTGCTGCATCGTCTCTCGGACCCTCCAGCTCGCGAAGCCGTCGTCAGGAGAAGACCGTGCTGCAACCGCCGCATTCGTCGCTGCAGGTAGCTGCCGTTCCGGCCCAGCGGGCGCCGGCGCGAGACAGGGATCAGGACGCGCCCTGGCACACGGAGGCGGTGTGCAGGCGTGACGAGGCGGGCCTGTTCTTCGCACCCTCCAAGGAGCCCACCGCCGCGCGGCTGTCCCGCGAGGAGGCGGCCAAGCGGGTCTGTGCGCGCTGCCCGGTCATGGTCGAGTGCCGCGAGCACGCGCTGCTGCAACCCGAGCCGTACGGCGTCTGGGGCGGCCTCACCGCCGCCGAGCGCCGCGTCGTCCTGGCCCGGCGCCGTCGCCGTGACCTGGAGCTGAAGAAGGCGGCCCGCGCCACGGGACGCATAGCGGCGGCGGGGTAAGGCCCGCCCGGGCGGCGGGACAGGGCCCGCCCGCCGGACCGGCTCCGCCCCGCCCCGGCCACCCTTTCGAGCCGGGCGACCGTCGCCGGATCGAATGTCTGTACGCGTATGGGGCGCCCCTCCGCACAGGGAGCGCCCCATCGAAGTAGCCGGTCCGCGGACCGGCTACTTCGCCCGGTCGAAGTCGATCGCGCTGTACGCCCGCAGCTTGCTCAGCCGGTGCTCGGAGTCGATCCGGCGGACCGTGCCGGACTTGGACCGCATCACGATCGAGTCGGTCGTCGCCGTCTCGGCGCGGTAGCGCACTCCGCGCAGCAGCTCGCCGTCGGTGATGCCGGTGGCGACGAAGAAGACGTTCTCGCCGGAGACCAGGTCGTCCGTGGTCAGCACGCGGTCCAGGTCGTGCCCGGCGTCGAGCGCCCGCTGCCGCTCCTCGTCGTCCTTCGGCCACAGCTTGCCCTGGATCGTGCCGCCGAGGCACTTCACGGCGCAGGCCGAGATGATGCCCTCGGGCGTGCCGCCGATGCCGAGCAGCAGGTCGATGCCGGTGCCGTCGCGCAGCGCCAGGATCGAGCCGGCCACGTCGCCGTCGGAGATCAGCTTGATGCGGGCGCCCGTCTCCCGGATCTCCCTGATCATGCTCTCGTGCCGCGGCCGGTCCAGGATGACGACCGTGACGTCCTCCGGAGTGGACCGCTTGGCCTTGGCCACGCGCTTGATGTTCACGGACACCGGCGCGTCGATGTCGACGAAGTCGGCCGCGTCCGGCCCGGTGACCAGCTTGTCCATGTAGAACACGGCGGACGGGTCGAACATCGCGCCGCGCTCGGCGGCGGCGAGGACCGCGATTGCGTTCGGCATGCCCTTGGCGGTCAGGGTGGTGCCGTCGATCGGGTCGACGGCGATGTCGACCTCCGGCCCGGTGCCATCGCCGACGTGCTCGCCGTTGAAGAGCATCGGGGCCTCGTCCTTCTCCCCCTCGCCGATGACGACGACGCCGTTCATCGAGACGGTGGAGACGAGGGAACGCATGGCGCGCACGGCGGCGCCGTCGGCGCCGTTCTTGTCACCGCGCCCGACCCAGCGGCCCGCGGCCATCGCCGCTGCCTCGGTCACCCGGACGAGTTCCAGGGCGATGTTGCGGTCGGGCGCCTCGGAGGGCACCTCGAGCTCGGAGGGAAGATGATGATGCTCGGTCATCGGAGCGCACCTTTCTGATACGACGACGGCCGGATGAGGGTGTTGGCCCCGACTCTATCTCCGGACGGGCAGAATGAGCAGGGGACCCCACGGATGAGCGGACCGGGCACCTGCGACGATAGGGGCGTGGCAGGTTCGAACGGCAAGCAGAAGACGGTCCGGGACATGATTCTCTCCCTGGGCCTGATCGGGATCGCGGCGGCGGTCATCTACCTCTTCGTCCCGCACGACAGCAAGGCGCCCGACATCAAGCGGGTCGACTACAGCATCGAGTTGACCACCGCACGCCGGGCGGCGTCGTACCCGGTGGCCGCGCCCGAGGGACTGCCCGACACCTGGAAGGCCACCTCGGTCCGCTTCCGGGCCCACGAGAAGGACCACTGGCACCTGGGCTTCCAGGATCCCGACGGTCAGTACGTGGCGGTCGAGCAGTCCGCGCAGAAGCGCAAGGACTTCATCGACGCGGCCAGCCTGGGCGGGCGGGCCACGAAGGTCACCGAGCAGATCGACGGCCGCACGTGGACGCGCTACACCGGCGGCCGCTACGACGCGCTCGTGCTGGAGGACGGCGAGGGGGCCACGACCGTGGTGGCGGGCACGGCGTCCTTCGATCAGCTGACGACGATGGCGCGAGCACTGAAGACGTCCTGAGCCCGCCCACGGCCCCACGCCGATCGGCGGGTCCCCCCACCGTGCCCGCCGACCCCTGCCGCGACCGCGGGCCTCGGTCCCGGACGTCGGCCCTGCCCCCGAATGCGGGCCCCCGCCTTCATCGCGGGCCTTCGGCCCCGACCGGCCGGTTTCGGCCCCCGATCCGTGGGTCCCGTAGCCCCGACTGCGGGCCTTGGCCCTGGCCGAGGCCCTCGGTCCCGATTACGGGCCTTGGCTCCGTCTGGCGGATCCCCTGGCGCCGACCGCCCGGCCCGGCCGTGCCCCGCCGTCCTACTCCGAGCCCTCCGCCCCCTCCCGTTCCGTCTCCTCCGCGAGGGCTGCGTCCAGGCGGACGCGGGCGCCCTCCAGCCAGCGGCGGCATACCTTGGCCAGCTCCTCGCCGCGCTCCCACAGCGCGAGGGACTCCTCCAGGCTCGTGCCGCCCGCCTCCAGGCGCCGGACGACCTCGATCAGCTCGTCCCGTGCCTGCTCGTAGCCGAGTGCCTCATCCGCCTTGCCAGTCATCCGCCCACCCTATGTGTCGACACGAACCGTGAACTCGCCCTCGGCGACCCGGGCCCGCAGGGCCTCGTCCGCCGTCACCTCTCCCGGGTCGCGGACCACGTGCCCGTCCGCCTTCTGGAGCACGGCGTACCCGCGCCGGAGGGTCGCGGCGGGGGAGAGCGCCACGACGCGCGCGTGCGTGTGCGTCAGCTCGGAGTCCGCGCGGTCCAGCAGGTGCCGCAGGGTGCGCCGGCCGCGGTCGAGGACCGACGCGATGTGGTCCTCGCGCTCCTCGATCATGCGGTGCGGGTCCTCCATGCAGGGCCGGGCGAGCGCGTGGGCGAGCCCCCGCTCCTCCCGCTCGACGAGCGCCCGCACGCACCTGCGGGCCCGGTCGCGCAGCTGTCGTACCCGCTCGTACTCCTCGCCGACGTCCGGTACGACCCTCTTCGCGGCGTCGGTCGGTGTGGAGGCGCGCAGGTCGGCGACGTAGTCGAGCAGCGGGGTGTCCGGTTCGTGCCCGATCGCGGACACCACGGGCGTACGGCAGGAGGCGACCGCGCGCACCAGCTGCTCGTCGGAGAACGGCAGCAGGTCCTCCACGCTGCCGCCGCCGCGCGCCACGATGATCACGTCCACGTCGTCGGTCGCGTCCAGCTCCTTCACGGCCTGCACGACCTGCGGGACGGCGTGCACGCCCTGCACGGCGACGTTGCGCACCTCGAAGCGGACCGCGGGCCAGCGGTGCCGGGCGTTCTCCAGCACGTCCCGCTCCGCGGCGGACGCCCGGCCGCAGACCAGCCCGACGAGCTGGGGCAGGAAGGGCAGGGGCTTCTTCCGCTCGGCCGCGAACAGCCCCTCCGCCGCGAGTGTCTTCTTCAGCTGCTCCAGCCGGGCCAGCAGCTCACCGACGCCCACCGGCCTTATCTCGGCGGCCCGCAGCGACAGCTGCCCGCGCGGCGCGTACCACTCGGGTTTGGCGTGCACCACGACCCGCGCGCCCTCGCCGACCACGTCGGCGATCGCGTCGAACACCTGGCGGTAGCAGGTCACGCTGACGGAGATGTCGTACGACGGATCGCGCAGCGTCAGGAACACCACGCCCGCACCCGGGCGCCGCGACAACTGCGTGATCTGCCCCTCGACCCACACCGCGCCGAGCCGCTCGATCCACCCCCCGATCAGTCGCGACACCTCACCGACGGGCAGGGGGGTTTCGGGAGACGTGGAGAGAGCCATGCCCGCGAGAGTAGCCGCCCCCACCGACAACCCCCACCCCCTCGCCCACCGGCCCGGTCCGCGCGTCCGTGGGACGATCGCGGGGCGATCTTCGGGCCGCGGCGGCGGCCTTACGATGGGGGCATGACTGCTTCGTCTGGCCGCCGTGTCCTGCTCGCCGCCCCCCGTGGCTACTGCGCGGGTGTGGACCGCGCCGTGATCGCCGTCGAGAAAGCCCTGGAGCAGTACGGGGCTCCGATCTATGTCCGGCACGAGATCGTCCACAACAAGTACGTCGTGCAGACCCTGGAGAAGAAGGGCGCCGTCTTCGTCGAGCGCACGGAGGAGGTGCCGCCGGGGAACATCGTGATGTTCTCGGCGCACGGCGTGGCCCCCACCGTCCACGAGGAGGCCGAGCGGGGCCACCTGGCCACCATCGACGCCACCTGCCCCTTGGTGACCAAGGTCCACAAGGAGGCCGTCCGGTTCGCCAACGACGACTACGACATCCTCCTGATCGGGCACGAGGGCCACGAGGAGGTCATCGGCACCACCGGCGAGGCCCCCGACCACATCCAGCTCGTCGACGGTCCCGAGGACGTCGCGAACGTCGAGGTCCGCGACCCCTCCCGGGTCGTGTGGCTGTCGCAGACCACGCTGTCCGTCGACGAGACCATGGAGACGGTCGACGCGCTCAAGGACAAGTTCCCGCAGCTGCTCTCCCCGCCCAGCGACGACATCTGCTACGCCACGCAGAACCGCCAGCTCGCCGTGAAGCAGATGGGCGCCGAGGCCGACCTGGTGATCGTCGTCGGCTCCCGCAACTCCTCCAACTCCAAGCGGCTGGTGGAGGTCGCCAAGCTCGCGGGCGCGGACCAGGCCTACCTCGTGGACTTCGCCGACGAGATCGACGAGAGCTGGCTGGAGGGCGTGACCACGGTCGGCCTGACCTCGGGCGCCTCCGTGCCGGAGGTCCTGGTCGAGCAGGTGCTCGAATTGCTGTCGAAGCGAGGCTTCGAGGACGTGGAGATCGTCAAGGCGGCCGAGGAGTCCATCACCTTCTCCCTGCCCAAGGAGCTCCGCCGGGACCTGCGCGAGGAGGCGGCCGCGCTGGTCGCCGAGCGCGGAGGGTCCGGTACGACGCAGCGGTGACGGTCCGTCGTACGTCGTAACGTGGAGCCATGCAGATCTTCGGCGTGGACATCGGCGGGTCCGGCATCAAAGGCGCCCCTGTGGACCTGGACAGGGGAGAGCTGACCCAGGAGCGGTACAAGGTGCTGACCCCGCACCCGGCGACCCCCGACACCGTCGCCGACGGGGTCAAAGAGGTGGTCGACCACTTCGGCTGGACCGGGCCGGTCGGGCTGACGTTCCCGGGCGTCGTCACCGGCGGCGCCATGGTCCGCACGGCGGCCAACGTCGACAAGAGCTGGGTCGACACCGACGCGCGCGCGTTGTTCGGCGGCCGGCTGGGTGGTCTGCCGGTGACCGTGGTCAACGACGCGGACGCGGCGGGCGTCGCCGAGATGCGCTTCGGCGCCGGGCGCGACCGCAAGGGCACGGTGGTGCTGCTGACCTTCGGCACCGGCATCGGCAGCGCCGTCTTCGTCGACGGCGTCCTCGTCCCCAACACCGAACTCGGGCACCTGGAGCTGAACGGCCACGAGGCGGAGAAGCGGGCGTCCAGCAAGGCCAAGGACGACCACGAACTCAGCTGGGAGCGCTGGGCGCGCCGGGTGCGGAAGTACCTCGCCCATGTCGAGATGCTTTTCAGCCCGGAGCTGTTCATCGTCGGCGGCGGCGTCAGCCGCAAGTCCGAGAAGTTTCTGCCCCTCATCGAGGACATCAAGGCGGAGATCGTTCCCGCCCAGTTGCAGAACAACGCGGGGATCGTCGGCGCGGCGATGCACGCGGCGGAGCACGGGTGAGGCCGTAGCCCTCGACGCGCGGACGCGCTGACGCGGACGTACCCACCGACGCGGACGGGTCCGGGCGATCCGCCGGAGGCCCTCACACCGGCGGATCGCCCCGGTGCGTCAGCCCGCCAGGCGCTTGCGCACCGCCCGCCGCCGCGCGGCCAGCGCCACCCGCCGCGCCAGCGCCGTCACGACGGCGATCAGCGTCCCCGCGTACAGCCAGGGCGCCTGGGTGGCGAGCGCGGCCACCAGGCCCATCAGCTTGCCCAGGAACCCCGGCTCCGCGTCGATCATGGGCAGCAGCCCCACGGCGAACCCGATCGGCACCACGATGGGCGCGGTCAGCAGGTCGCCCTTGCGCACCCACAGCGCGGTCAGCGCGCACACCGGCAGGAACAGCACCCCGTACGCGGTGGGCGCCTCGTCGAAGAGCAGCAGGTCGAGAGCGCCCAGCAGGAACATGACTGCCCCGCAGAACATCCCGGCGCCCAGGCCCGTCAGCCGAGGACCGGACGGCCGCCGCGGCTCGGGCGCCGGAGCCGGCGCCGGAAGGGTGGGACGACATGCGGCAGGAGGCCGCCGTGCCGGGGGTACCGGCGGCCTGCTTCGTCGCGGTCCGTGCTGCTGGTGTCGCGTCCTGTGCTGCTCCACTGGACCAACCTAGGTCGGCTTATGTGGCGAATAGCCCGCCTGACACGCCGTGCGCGGCAGCTTGGCCAAGCGTTCGAACCGTCGCGGGGCCCGGCTGGGACACGCCGTAGACTGGTGGATCGGCCGCCTGGCCCCAATCTCCTCACGTACGGGAAGTCGCAACGTGTCGCTCACGATCGGAATCGTCGGTCTGCCGAACGTCGGCAAGTCGACCCTGTTCAACGCCCTGACCAAGAACGACGTGCTCGCGGCCAACTACCCGTTCGCCACGATCGAGCCGAACGTCGGTGTCGTCGGCGTGCCGGACGGTCGTCTTGCCCAGCTCGCCTCGATCTTCAAGTCGGAGCGGATCCTCCCGGCGACCGTTGACTTCGTCGACATCGCCGGCATCGTGCGCGGCGCCAGCGAGGGCGAGGGCCTGGGCAACAAGTTCCTCGCGAACATCCGCGAGTCGGACGCGATCTGCCAGGTCATCCGTGCCTTCAAGGACGAGAACGTCGTCCACGTCGACGGCAAGGTCTCGCCCAAGGACGACATCGAGACGATCAACACCGAGCTGATCCTCGCCGACCTCCAGACCATCGAGAAGGTCCTGCCCCGGCTCCAGAAGGAGTCGCGGATCAAGAAGGACGTCGGCCCCAAGGTCAAGGCCGTCGAGGAGGCCAAGGACATCCTGGAGAAGGGCGACACGCTCTTCGCGCACGGCATCGTCCAGGGCAGCGAGCGCGCCGAGCTCCTGCACGACCTGCACCTGCTCACCACCAAGCCCTTCCTGTACGTCTTCAACGTCGACGAGGACGAACTGGTCGACGAGGACTTCAAGAACGAGCAGCGCGCGCTGGTCGCCCCCGCCGAGGCGATCTTCCTCAACGCCAAGCTGGAGGCGGACCTCGCCGAGCTGGACGAGGACGAGGCCCTGGAGCTCCTCCAGTCCGTCGGCCAGGACGAGCCCGGCCTCGCCACCCTCGCCCACGTCGGCTTCCGCACCCTCGGCCTCCAGACCTACCTGACGGCCGGCCCCAAGGAGTCCCGCGCCTGGACCATCAAGAAGGGCGCCACCGCCCCCGAGGCCGCCGGTGTCATCCACACCGACTTCCAGAAGGGCTTCATCAAGGCCGAGGTCATCTCCTTCGAGGACCTCCTGGAGTCCGGCTCGGTCGCCGAGGCCCGCGCCAAGGGCAAGGCCCGCATGGAGGGCAAGGACTACGTCATGCGCGACGGGGACGTGGTGGAGTTCCGCTTCAACGTGTGAGCGGTTGTTGCTGTGAGCTAGGTGGTTCGTCAAGTTCGCAGGTGGCAAGGGGCCGGCTCCTTCGGGGTCGGCCCCTTTTGCGTCGGCCGTTCGTCACTGAGCCGGTCTCCCCGATCGGGACGGAACAGGAGGCGTGGTGCGAGCGGCGACTGGTCGGCACTGCCTTACGCGAGGCGGTCCAGTTCGGCTGTGATTGCCCCGCGCAGCGTGTCGTGCCGGGGGCCGAGCGCGTACTGCTCGTCGTGCCAGTGCCGGCGCGGATACAGCCACACCGGCCGGCCCACGAGATCGGCCGGCTCCCAGTCGAAGCGTGGCCACACATGCGCGTGCAGGAACGGATCGGTGTTCCCCAGGATCTCCAGGTTGACCCGTCGGAAAGCCGGGTCCAGCCGCCTGCAGGCACGTTCGACCGCTTCCCCCAGCTTGTCCATGTCGGACAGGAACGCCATCGGCCTGCTCTTCGGCAGCTCCGACAGCCGTTCCACCGCGGGATCGTCCACGAGAAGCACCGAGTACCCGGGCAGGAACTGAACGTCTCCGATCACCGCGAAGCCCGCTTCCAGCCTGCGGAGCACGGCGGGGTTCTCGGCCCGAAGCGCGCTGCCGATGCGGTCCTTCCGCCAGTTGCCGGTCACGACTGGCGCACGCCTTTCCACAGGAGGCGTTCCTGGCTGCGTGGGTCGTTTTCCGGGGTGGGGGCCTCGGTGAAGACCATCGTCGTGCGGGTGGTCGTGTCGTAGGCGGGCCAGCCCGGGTTGCCGGTCTTCGCGAAGGAGAGCCAGGCCGTGTGCATGGCGTCCGCGAGGGGCTGGGGTGGGTGGGGGCCCAGTAGGGGGGTGTACGACGGGTCGTGGAGGCGGTTGAAGACGAAGGGGAGTTCCAGGGCGTGGCAGGCGCCCAGACGGCCTTCGAATTGTGGGGAGCGCCAGGCGAATTCGTAGACGTGGGAGCCCGGAACGGACTCGGCCAGGCGGATGGCGGGGATGCGGTAGAACCAGTCCGTCGCCACCGCGGAGAGAAGCTCGCCCGGGGTGGCGGCGGGGCGGGTCACCCGGTAGACGGGGAGGGCCTCGTCCGGGTCCAGGCCGTATGCCGTCGTTGTGGCGCGGAGTCCGGAGTCGGGGATCGCGTCCAGGAGTCCCGTGGGAGCCAGGAACAGGCGGTACTCCTCGCGGTTGCTGCCGATCAGGAGGTCGACGCCGCAGTCGGGGCCGGGGAGGGACAGGCCGGCCGTGACCGGTTCGAACGGCATCAGGTTGAGGACCGCCTCGCCCCACAGCGCCGGGTCCGGGCGGGCGCTCACCTCCGCGCGGAGTTCGGCCTGGGCGGGGAGGAGGTCGGTCAGGGGGACCGCGGCGAAGGACTCCACGGTCGGGTCGATGCCGAGCTTCGCGGCCAGGCGGGAGGCGATCAGGGCCGCCGAGGACGGGCGCAGGTAGTGGTGGCAGGCGCCGCTCTGGAGGATCGCCCGGCGGAACAGTCCGCGTGCCAGACCGGTGGCCAGCAGGACCCCGATGCTCATCGCGCCCGCGGACTCGCCGAAGACCGTCACCCGGTCGGGGTCGCCGCCGAAGGAGGCGATGTTGGCGCGGATCCAGCGCAGCGCGGCCACCTGGTCCAGCAGTCCGCGGTTGTCCGGGACGCCCGGCAGATGGAGGAAACCGTCCGAGCCCAAGCGGTAGTTGAGAGTGACGCAGACGACCCCGCCACGGGCGAAGGCGCTGCCGTCGTACGCCGACGCGGAGCCCGAGCCGTTGGAGAACGCCCCGCCGTGCAGCCACACCATCACCGGCAGGCCGGCCCCCGGCTCCGGGGCGGGTGTCCAGATGTTGAGGTTCAGGCAGTCCTCGCCGGGGATGACGTCCTCCGGGATGAGGGTGTCGAAGGGCGGCGCGTAGGGCGCGTGCGGCACGGTCGGGCCGTAGGCCGTGGCGTCGCGCACCCCCCGCCACGGCTCGGGCGGGCACGGCGCCAGGAAGCGGCGGGGGCCGAACGGCGGGGCGGCGTACGGGATGCCCAGGAAGGACGCCACGCCGCCGTCCGCGGAAGCGGAAACACCGCCGCGAACGGCGCCCTGTTCGGTCGTGCGTACCGTGGTGCGTGGTGTCATGCCGTGAGGATCCCCAGCAGGGCCGCGCCGAACTCCTCCGGGCGTTCCAGATGCACCGCGTGCCCGGCGTCGGGGGCGGCGACCTCGCGGACCGTGCCGCCGTGCGCCGCGTACCGGTCCAGGACGTGACGGGTCTGCGCCACCATCGGCTGGGCGGGGGTGCCGTCCCAGCCGGGCACCGCGCCGATCGCGCCCAGGTGCGCCAGGTCGAACACCGAGGTGTCCGAGACGATCACGTCGTCCTCGCCGCGGATCCACAGCACCGGCGGCTTGGGATCGATCAGGTGCAGCTCGTCGAGGCGGAAATGGACAGGGGAAAGGCAGTTGAGCACCCCCCGGGTGCCGGGGGCCACGCCCGGCCAGGCCGTGGACGCCACGCTGTCGCCCGGATAGTGGTCGTCGCCGGTGCGCGTGGTGAGCATGGAGTCGACGTACGCGTCCTCGTGCTCGCCCTCGGGGCGCCACGGCGGCTTGACGTAGCAGTTCGCGAGGACGGAGCGGGGTGCGACGGGGGAGTCCTCGCCGCGCTCGCCCTTGGCCAGCAGCGAGACGAACTCCGGGTTGGCCGTGCCGCCGCCCGAGCCCGCCCCGTCCTCGGAGTTGAGGGTCCCGTCCACGCCGTGGGTGCCGCCGAAGCCGTACGGCGAGACCGGGTTGACCAGGGTCAGTGAGCGCACCGCGGCCGGACGGTCGCTCAGGTACTGCATGATCACGCCGCCGCCCATGGACCAGCCCACCAGGTGTGCCCGGTCGATCCCGAGGGCCGTCAGCAGCGCGGCGAGGTCGTCGGCGTGGTCGCGCAGGCCGCGCGTGGCGTCGATGGGCAGCGGATCGGTGCCGCCGAAGCCGCGCAGGTCCAGCGCGATGGGGCGGTAGCGGTCCGGCAGCAGGGGCAGGGTGGTGTGCCAGAAGGCGGAGGAGGAGACGTTGCCGTGGACGAAGACGACCGGTTCGCCCTCGTCCCGGAGTTCGGCGATCTGCACGGTGAGACGGTCGGTGGCTACCCGGCGGGTGCGGATGCTGCTGGTCATCGTCATCTGGTCCTTTGGTCCTTTACGAGAGCCACGTGGCGATCTGGGCGGCGGCCGAGCTGTTCCAGCCCAGCTCCAGGTGGTTGGCGCCGGCGACGGTGGCGGTGCCGCCGACCGTGGGGATGCCGGTGGTGTCGAGCGCGCTGGCGATGAAGACGACACCGTCGCTCGGCCCGCGGTTCTCGTTGAAGATGCCGACGACGCTGGGGGATCCGCCGGCCAGCAGGTAGGTGGTGACGGAGGCGGGTACGCCGGCGTCGTGCAGCGGCTTGATCAGCGAACCGGCGTCGATGGCGGCCTGGATGCCGCTGCCCGCGGTGTAGAAGCCCTGGCCGCCGTAGTACGTCGTGTACCAGTCCTGCGCGGCGCCGTCGACTCCGTACTTGCCGTCCCAGCGGGCCAGCATCTGCCGCTGGCCCGGGTAGTTGTCGTAGCCGCCGGACGGCGTCATCGAGAACTCGGGGTGCGCGGTGTACAGGCCGTAGCAGGTCATCCGCGAGTGCGGGGAGGGCGCGTTGACCTTGCCGCCGCACTCGGGCCAGATGGAGAAGTCGTGCGCCCAGCCGTGCGCGTACGGGTAGTCGTAGCCGCCGTTCGGACCGCCGACGGTGATCAGCCTGCGCACGTCGCCGGCGTACGCCCGCCCCCAGCTCGGCTTCAGCGACGACACGTACGCGCGGGTCGACATCTCGCCCTTGCTCCAGCCGACGAGGTCGACCTTGGCGACGCCGAGCTTCGCCTTGATGACGGCGATGGCGTCGCCGACGATCTGCGCCTGCATCAGGTTGTCGCCCTGCTTGTGCGCGAAGCCGACGGCGAAGACGCGGTGGCCGCGCGCGGACAGGTACTGCATCAGACCGGTGGACGGGCAGGACAGGGCGCCGCAGCCGTAGCCGCCCGCCTCGCCCGGGTTGGCCCAGGCGCGGTCCGCGGTGTCGTTGGCGCCGTGCACGAGCAGGACCGGTGTGGTGCGGCTGCCGGTGTCCCAGCCGGGGGCCGAGTAGAGCAGGAAGCGGCCGGAGCTCGGGCGGGAGACCCCGCCGAAGTACGTGACGCGCTTTCCGTCCTGGTCACCGCGGCCGTCGGCCGGGTAGCCCTCGGTGCGGAATCCGGGGGTGGTGTCGGCGTAGCGCTCCACGCGCTCCCAGCCGTTGGTGACGGTGCCGGCTCCGTAGCTCGCCTCCAGGCTGAGGTAGGACGGCGGCGGTTCGGCGGCCGACGCGGTGCCGGCGCCGGCCACCGGTCCGGCCACCACGGCCATCAGCAGGGCGAGCACCATCCGCCACCGGCCCGTACGGCTTCGTCTGTACCGCATGTCCCCGCCCTTTCGTCCGCGCTTCCACGGCTCCGTCCCACCGCGGCGGCTCACCTTAGGCGCGGCACACGGAGGGAGGGCATGTGTGCGGAACCCACAAGGAAGGCAGCCTGTATGGGGCGGCAGCCCGCATCCCACCTCGTCCAGTCGGCCGGGAAGGACCGGGCGGACAAGGTGGGACGCGGGCCGGGCGATGCGCGGGGCCCGGCCGGGTCGGGCCACCGGCCGGGCACCGCGGCCTCAGGTGCCGGGGACCGCGGCCTCAGACAGCCTGCGCCGCCCGCCGCTGGGCACGGACCCGGTACCCGTAGGCGGCCAGCACCACGGCCAGGCTGAGGAAGCTCAATCCCACCTGCGGCCGTGTCTCCGGCATGACGACCATGACGGCGAGCACTCCGGCCATCCACGCGATGGTCACGTAGGACAGGTACGGGAAGAGCCACATCTTCAGCCTGATCGGCTCGCCGCCCTCGCGCTCGATCCGGCTGCGCTGCCGGATCTGCGCCGCCACCAGCACGATGTAGTAGATGAGCTGGATGGCGCCGGAGGAGTTGATGAGGAAGATGAAGATCTGTTCGGGGAAGAAGTAGTTGGCGACCACGGCGAGGTAGCCCATCGACGTCCCGGCGAGGATCGCCCGGACCGGCACGCCGCGGGAGTTGACCTTGGCGAGGAACTTCGGTGCCTCCCCCTGCTCGGCCAGGGTGAGCAGCATGCGCGAGGTGATGTACAAGCAGGAGTTGAGCGAGCTGAGCACCGCGGTCAGCACGACCACCTGCATCATGACCGAGGTGTAGGGAACGCCCACGGTGTCCAGGGCGACCGCGAACGGGCTCTTGATGATCTTGCCGGAGAACGAGAAGTTCCACGGCACGATGCACACGATCAGCAGCACCGACAGCACATAGAAGGTGAAGACCCGGTACATCACCTGCTTCGTCGCCTTGGCGGCGTACTCGGCGGGCTTCTCGGACTCGGCGGCCGCGATCGTGGCGATCTCCGCGCCGCCCATGGAGAACAGCACCGTCACGCTGCCGATCACCGCGGCCGTGACACCCAGCGGGAAGAAACCGCCCGAGCCGAAGAGGTGGCTCAGGCCCGGACTGGGCCTGCCGGTGCCGCCGAACAGGAAGACCACCGAGACACAGGCGAAGAAGATGATCGCGGCGATCTTCACGGAGGCGAGCCAGAACTCCGACTCGCCGTAGGCCTTCACCGACAGCAGGTTGATGGCGGTCATCACCAGCATCAGGCCGAGACACAGGGCCCAGGTGGGCACCGAGGGCAGATAGCCGCCCAGGATGCCGGCCCCGGCGACGGCCTCGATGGCCGCCACGACGACCCAGAAGTACCAGTAGAGCCAGCCGATGGTGAACCCGGCCCAGTTGCCGAGCCCGTGCCGGGCGAAGTTGGCCACCGAGCCCGCGGACGGCCGCAGTACGGCCATCTCGCCGATGGCCCGCATGACGAAGATCATCAGTACGCCGCTGACGGCGTAGCTCAGCACTGCCGCGGGACCGGTCTGGTTGATCACCGCACCGGAGCCGACGAAGAGCCCGGCGCCGATGATGCCGCCGAGCGCGATCATCGTCAGGTGCCGGTTCTTCAGGGATCTCTTGAGTCCGCCGCCGGGGGCTGGGGCCTCTTCGTGGGGAACGGTCGAAACGGGTCGATCACTGGTCGTTGCCACGGTGGACCTCGTTCTTCTTCGGATACGACGAGGGAGAGGGGTAAGCCGGAGCCGTCCTGGGGGGTGCCCCGGTCAGGGGCACCCCGTGTCGCGCGCACCACGGGTCAGGAGCACCACGCGTGGGCGGCGGCCGCGTAGATCTCGACGATCTCGAGGTACTTGCTCGTCTCGACCCATTCGTTCGCCCAGTTGTAAGGGGGCGTGCCCGGGCCGATGTTGACCGAGTCGATACCGGCCTGCTTGAGGGGGACCATGTCGGTCCAGAACTGGATGCCGCGGAACACCGGGTCCCCGCCGGTGGTGCGCACCGCGTCGGCCACGGTGCGGGCGATGGGCGCCCCGGTGTCGATCTCGTACGGCAGGCGCGGGCCGCTGAGCCAGTGGGGGCTGAACTCGACCGTCGCCCTGATCCGGGGGTCGTCGGCGCTCAGCTTGTCGATCATGGCGATGACCTGCTGCCGGACCGCGTAGGGGTCCTGGGACGGCAGCAGCCGCAGGTCCAGCGAGATCGTGCAGCGGTCGGGGACCTGGTTGTGCTTGGTGCCGCCCTGGATGGTGCCGATGTTGAGGATCGGACCGCCGGGAAGCTCCGGGTGGGGCTCGTAGGGCAGGGTGCCCTCCAGCTCGCGCAGGGCGGCCAGGATCGGCTCCATCGTCTCGATCGCGTTGAGTCCCAGGTGCTTGCCCGCCGTGTGGGCCTGCTTGCCGTAGGTCGTGATCTCCAGATAGGCCGCGCCGCGGTGCACCGCGCCGATGGTGTTGTCCGTCGGTTCGCCGCAGACGGCCGCGTCGGCGGTGAAGCCGGCGTCGATCAGGGAACGTGTGCCGACCCCGCCTTCGAAGTGGCAGGACACGCCCTGGAAGACGAGGTCGCCGCGGGGGCGGGTGCCCGATTCCAGGACCCGGCGCATCACCGCGAGCGAAGCCGTGGTGGCGGCCTTCATGTCGGCGATTCCGGAACCGTGGATCCTGCCGTCGGCGACGTAGGGGGCGAACGGGTCGGTGTCCCAGTCCCCGGAGACCTCGTAGGTGTCCAGGTGGCCGTTGAGAATCAGCGAGCTGCCGCCGCCCGTTCCCTTGATCCGGGCCCCGACGCTGGGCCGGCCCGGCATCGACTCCACGAGGCGCACCTCGTCCGCCCCCCACTGCCGGAGCTGGTCGGCGATGAACTCTGCGAGTTCCCGCTCCCGGCCCCAGGTGGAATCGATGGCCAGCGTCTGCAGGAGAAGTTCGAGGTCGCGGTTCGACATGGACTTGCGTCTCCGTCCGGCTGAGTGGTTGAGCTGGAGTGCAGGTCATTCAGCCAGCAAACGCGGAGTTAGAACAAACAGAATTATTTGAAATCAACCATCGAAGGAATCGATGGTTCCGCCCAGCGTCTCGGCGCATTGCTCGGCGAACGCGACGGCGCGGCGGCTGGGCGCGAGATCGGCGAGGCGCACGATGCCGACGTTCAGTCCGGGCGGTCGCGGGGCCAGCGGCCTGGTGACGATCTCCAGACCGTCGTAGCTGATCGGGATGCCCGGGCGCTGGGTCAGCACCGAGTAGCCGAGGCCGTGGGCGACCAGCGAGCGGACCATCTCGAAGTTGGTCGCCCGGTAGCGCACGTCCGGCGTCAGGCCCTCGTCCTTGAACAGGGACAGGAAGTAGGTGGCGCCCGGCGGGAGGTCGAACAGGATCATCGGTTCGGTGGCCAGGTCCGCCACGCCGACCTCGTCCCGGGCCGCCAGGGGGTGGCGGGCCGGCAGCAGGACGTAGGGCTCGGCGGCGTACAGCGCCGTCATCCGCAGGTCCTTCGCCAGCTTGAACTCGTCCGCCTCGTACATCAGGGCGATGTCGCAGCTGACACCGCGCAGTTGGCCCACGAGGTACTGGTCCGAGCCCTCGATGAAGCGCAGGTCCACGTCCGGGTACTTCGCGACGAAGTCGGCGATGACGCGGGGCAGCAGCACCGCCGCCAGCGTGCTGTAGCAGCCCACGACCAGGCTGCCCGACAGCGACGAGGTCACCGAGCGTGCCGAGTCGCGCAGTTCGTCCACGCCGGACAGCAGCCGCCGCGCGTCCGCCAGGGCCTGCCGTCCCGGGGCGGTCAGCTTCAGTCCGCGGGCGTGCCGGAGGAACAGCTGCACGCCGAGGTTCTCCTCCAGCTCGGCCAGCGAGGTGGAGACCGCCGACTGGGTCAGGTGCACCTTCGCGGCGGCTGCGGTGACGCTGCCCGTCTCGGCGGCGGCGACGAAGTACTCGAGCTGTCGAAAACTGATCTCGTGCATGGCCGGGCGGTCCTCTCTGCCGCCCGAAACGTATAAGTGAAATCGAAGGCTGTCCACAAAAAGTTCTGTTGGTCCTATGGCAGAGCCCGCTCACATACTTCTCGGCAAGTCAGCACGGCACTTTCCCCGAAGGAGGCGAAGTCGTGCCAAGCCCCGAGACAGATGTGCAGACGGCCACGATCACGTCGGTCCCGGTGGCCCGTTTCCGGGCCGCCATGGGTGCCGCGGCCACCGGTGTCACCGTGGTCGCCACGGACGGCCCGTCGGGCCGGTTCGCGCAGACGGTGAGCGCGATGTGTTCGGTGTCCGAGGACCCCCCGAGTCTCCTGGTCTGCGTCAACCAGCGAAGCCCCATGAACGAGGCGATCCAGGCCCACGGGTCGTTCGCGGTCAGCGTCCTGGGCCGGCAGCACGACCACGTCGCGGACACGTTCGCCGGCCGCCCCTGGCCGGGCAAGGAGAAGTGGGACTTCACCTGCGGCGAGTGGGCGCGAACGGTGTCGGGCGCGCCGCGGATCGCGGACGCCGTCGCGTCCTTCGACTGCGAGCTGCACACCGTACTCACCGTCGGCACCCACCACGTCTACGTCGGTGTGATCCGCGACGTCACCGTCTCCGGCGGTACTCCGCTCGTCTACAGCGGCCGGCGGTACGCGCAGCCCGAGACCTTCCCGCCGTCGACGTTCCCGGACTTCCCCGGCTCCGGTCCGGTCCACCACCAGCAGCGAAGGACGACACGATGATCCGTACAGGCGACGAGTACCGCGAGTCCATCAGGGACGGCCGGCAGGTCTGGGTGGACGGGGAGAAGGTCGACGACGTCACCCGGCACCCGATGTTCAAGCCGATCGTCGACGTCCGGGCCCGGATCCACGATCTGGCGCACGAAGAGGCGACCCAGGCCCGGATGACCTACCAGGACGCCGGCAGCGGCGAGCTCAACGCGGTCGCGAACAAGCTGCCCCGCACCCGGCAGGACTGGCACGACAAGCGGGCCGCGGTCGAACTGGTGCAGCGGGCCGCGGGCGGGGTCGCCACCCGTGTCGGCGACGAGACCATCGGCGAGATGTGGTCCCTCTACGACGGCCAGGACGTGCTCAACGAGGTCGACCCGCGCTTCTCCGAGAACATCCGGCGGCACATCGCCCGGGCCGTCACCGCGGACCCGTTCCACGTCTCGGCCAACACCGACCCCAAGGGCGACCGGTCCAAGGCACCCAAGGACCAGGACCCGGACATGCTGCTGCACGTCGTGCGGGAGACCGACAACGGGATCGTGGTCCGCGGCGCCAAGTACGAGACCGCCGCGGCCTACGCCAACCAGGCCTTCACCAAGCCGACGATCGCCAACTGGGGCAACGACGCGATGTCCGACTACGCGGTCGGGTTCATGCTGGACATGGGCGCGCCGGGCCTCAAGTTCGTCTGCCGCAACGGTTTCGCCGGCCGCGCCCCGGCGAGCGACTACCCGCTGGCGAACCGGGTCGACGAGGTCGAGTCGCTGGTGATCTTCGACGACGTCGAGATCCCGTGGGAGGACGTGCTGTTCTACCAGCACACCCGCGCCGCCTCCTTCATCCGCGCCACGCTGCACCGCTACAGCGCCTTCCCGTTCGTGCAGCGCACCCTGCACCTGGCGGACCTGATGATCGGCGCCGCCCTGTGGAACGTGAAGCAGACCGGTCTCGAGAAGCAGCCCGCCGTGCAGGAGAAGCTGGCCCAGCTGGCCTGCTACCGGGAGAGTGTCAACGCGCACCTGACGGCCGCCATCGCGATGGCCGAGCCGAGCCCGGGCGGCCTGCTGATGCCGAACCAGTCGCTGCTCTACACCGGCCGCGTGGTCGCGCTGTCCCAGCTCCCGGTCATGATGCACACCGCCCGCGAGCTGTGCGGCGGCCAGATCTGCATCACCCCGGACGCGGCGACGTTCGCGGACCCCGAAGTCGCCCCGTGGCTGGAGAAGTACTACACGGTCAACGAGAACTGGGTGGCCGAGGACCGGCGCCGGCTGCTGGCCTTCGCCCGTGACCTGCTCAACAGCGACTACGCCGGGCACCGGTTGACGTTCCAGCTGTTCGCCCAGTCCCCGCCGTTCGCCCAACTCGGCGCGGTGTACCGCAACTTCGACTTCAACGGCCCGCTGGACCTGGTCAAGGCGGCGGCCGAGCTGTCCGACAAGGTCGACGCGTCGCGCTGACCGCGCCGCGCGCCCGCACAGTGAGGATCATCCATGACGTTTTCCCTGGTCGCCCGTGACGAGACCACCGGCGCGTTCGGCGTCGTCGTCACCTCTTCGAGCCCCGCGGTCGCCGCGCGGTGCGCTCACGTACGCGCCGGCGTCGGAGCCGCCGCGTCGCAGAACGTCACCAACCCGGCGCTCGGGCCGCGTCTGCTGAGGCTGCTGGCGGAGGGCGTGGACCCGAAGCACGCGGTCGCGGCCGCCGTCGCCTCGGACGAGTACAGCGGCTACCGGCAGTTGGCGGTGGTGGACGCGAAGGAGCGGACCGCCGCCTTCTCCGGCGCGGGCACGCTGGGCACCCACCGGGCCGTCGAAGGCAGCGGTGTGGTCGCGGCCGGCAACCTGCTCTCGGACCCCGGTGTGGTGGACGCCATGCTGGCCGCCTACGAGCGGGCCGCGGGCGCCGAGTTCGAGGAGCGGCTGCTGGCCGGCCTGCTCGCCGGCCGGGACGCCGGAGGGGAGGAGGGGCCGGAGCACTCGGCGGGCCTCGTCGTCGTGCACGAGGCGAGCTGGCCGGTCACCGACCTGCGGGTGGACTGGGCGGACGACGACCCGATGGGCGAGCTGGAGCAGCTGTGGCGGCGGTGGGCGAAGGAGAAGCGGGACTACCTGTCGCGTGCGCTGCACCCCGCCGAGGCACCGAGCTACGGCGTGCCGGGTGACCTGTGAGCACTCTCAAGGACCGGGCGGCAGCGCGGCTGCCCGGTCTGTCGGAGCGGGTTCTGCGCCTGTCCCACCGCCTGCACGCCCATCCCGAGGTCGCCTGGGAGGAGCACCGTGCGGCGCGGTGGGTCGCCGAGGAGCTGAACGGTCTCGGCTACACCGTCGAGCCGGAGTTCTGCGGACTGCCGACCGCGTTCCGGGCCCGGATCGGCGGCGGTCCGCTCAACGTCGCGATCTGCGCCGAGTACGACGCGCTGCCCGGCCTCGGACATGCCTGCGGGCACAACGTCATCGCCGCCGCGGCGGTGGGTGCCGCCGGGGTGCTGGCCGATCTCGCGGACGACGCCGGGCTGACCGTCACCGTGCTCGGTACCCCGGCCGAGGAGGGCGGCGGCGGGAAGATCCTGATGCTCGACCGGGGCGGGTTCGACGGCGTGCACGCGGCCATGATGATCCACCCCGGCCCGCTCGACGTCGCCCGGGCGCAGCCGTTCGCCGTGGCGCACCACAGGATCCGCTACCACGGGCGGGCTTCCCACGCGGCGGCCTACCCCGAGTACGGGCGCAACGCCGCGGACGCGTTCACCGTCGCCCAGACGGCGATCGGGCTGCTGCGCCAGCATCTCGGTCCGGGAACACGGGTGCACGGCATCGTCACCCGCGGCGGGGAGGCCCCGAACGCGATTCCCGAGCTGACCGAGGGCCGCTGGTACGTCCGCGCGGAGAACCTGGCCGACCTCGCGGAACTCGAGACCCGGGTGAACCGGTGCTTCGAGGCCGGTGCCCTCGCGACGGACTGCCGGCTGGAGGTCGAGCCGGAGAGCCCGCCGTACGCCGACTTCGTCACCGACGAGGACCTGCTCGCGCTCTATGTCGGCAACGCCACCGCGCTGGGCCGTGACTTCCCCGAGCCGAGCGCGGCGTCCCGGATGAACCGGGCGTCCACGGACATGGGCAACGTCTCGCACCGGGTGCCGGCCATCCATCCGTACCTGGGCATCGACTCGCTTCCGGCGGTCAACCACCAGAAGGAGTTCGCCGCGCACTGCGCCGGCCCGGCCGCCGACCGGGCGGTCCTCGACGGCGCCCTCGCCATGGCCTGGACCTGCCTCGACCTGGCCGCCCACGACGATCTGCGCGGTCGGCTGCTCAAGGGCGGGACCTGATGGCCCGCGCAGTCCGCGAGCGCGCGCGAACCCGGTCCGCACTCGCCGAGGACGTCCGCCCTCCGCTGCGGGCGTGGGTGCCGGGCGGCCGGCGGGCTGTGTCGTCGACCGGGCGGCCGAGCGGCGCCGGCGAAGGGCTCGCGGCGGCGGCCGGCAGTCGTCGTGGGCGCGGGCCGGGATCGGGGTTTTTGGCGGCGGTCGGCTCGGAGCCGGAGATCGTCGCGGGTGCCGGCCGGGCCGGGGGTCCCCGGCGGCCGGCCGGGTGCCGTTGGGCGTCGTGGGCGCGGGCTCGGAACGGGGGTGCCCGGTGGCGGCCGGCCGTCCGTCGCCGGGCGTCGCGTACGCGGGCCGGGTCGTGACGGGCCCGGTGTCCTCCGGGCCGCTGTTCTTGTTCGTCGCCCGCGGGGCCTCCGCAGGTGGGGGTCGTGGGCGAGTCATGGAAGTCATCAAGCAGAAAGGCGGGGCGGCATGACGACCTCGTTTCGCACCGAGCGGGACCTGATCGGTCGCCTCGACGTGCCCGACGGCGTGCGCTGGGGCATCCACACCGCCCGCGCCCTGGAGAACTTCCCGGTGTCGGGCACGCCGATCTCGTCGTACCCGCACCTGGTGAGCGCGCTCGCCACGGTCAAGCAGGCGGCCGCGCTCGCCAACCGAGATCTCGGCCTCCTCGACGAATCCCGCGCGCGGGCCGTCGTCGAGGCCTGCGAGCAGATCCGGAAGGGAGAACTGCACGAGGAGTTCGTGGTCGACGTCGTGCAGGGCGGGGCCGGCACCTCGACCAACATGAACGCCAACGAGGTGATCGCCAACCGGGCCCTGGAGATCCTGGGCCGCCCCCGGGGCGACTACGCGCATCTCGACCCGCACGGACACGTCAACCTCGGGCAGAGCACCAACGACGCCTATCCCACGGCGCTGCGGGTGGGGCTCTGCGAGGCGGCCGACGACCTGCTCGCCGCGCTGGCGCTGCTGGAGGACGCGTTCCGGGCCAAGGCGGCGGAGTTCGCCGGCTTCCTCAAGATGGGCCGGACCCAGTTGCAGGACGCGGTGCCGATGACCCTGGGGCAGGAGTTCGGCGCGTTCGCCGTCATGCTGGCCGAGGACCAGCAGCGCCTGCGCGAGGCCCGGCAACTGCTGTTGGAGGTCAACCTGGGCGGCACGGCGATCGGAACCGGTTTGAACGTCCCCGCGGAGTACGCCCGGCTGGCCACCCGGCACCTGGCGGCGCTCACCGGCCGGCCGTTCGTCTCCGCCGCGGACCTGGTGGAGGCCACGCAGGACGTGGGAGCGCTGGTGCATTTCTCGGGGGTGCTCAAACGCACGGCGGTGAAGCTGTCCAAGGTGGCCGGCGATCTGCGGTTGCTGTCCTCGGGCCCGCGGGCCGGCCTGGCCGAGATCCGGCTGCCCGCGGTGCAGGCGGGATCCAGCATCATGCCGGGCAAGGTGAACCCGGTGATCGCGGAGATGGTGAACCAGGTCGCGTTCTGCGTGGTGGGCAACGACGTCACGGTGTCGATGGCCGCCGAGGCAGGACAGCTCCAGCTGAACGCCTTCGAACCGGTCGTCGCCCGCTGCCTGTTCCAGGGGCTGACCGAACTGACCGCCGCCTGCCGCCTGTTGGCGACCAGATGCGTGCACGGCATCACCGCCGACCGGGACCGGCTGCGGGCGGGTGTCGAGCGCTCGATCGGGCTGGTGACCGCGCTGGTGCCGCACCTGGGGTATCACCGGGCGACCGAGGTGGCCCAGGCGGCGCTGCGCAACGGAACCAGCGTGGTCGAGGAGATCCGCGCCCAGCACCTGCTCGACGACACGACGCTGGTCACCCTGCTCGGCGACCCCGAACGGCTCGTGGGCCCGCGGCGCGAGCGGCGGGCCGACGGCTGAACCCGCACGGCGGGGAGGGCGGACTCGAAACAGAACCCGAGAGGCGCCCGTCCTCCCCGCCGTGAGTCGTCAGGAGACCGCCGGCACCGGATCCGCCTCCGCGGTGGCCGGCCGGGCGGCCTCCCGCCGCACGCGGGCGACGTGCAGACGCCCCGTGCACCAGATGCCGATCGCCGAGATCACCATCAGCAGCACGGCCGGGGGCCAGTAGTGGCCGCCCGCCAGCGCGGCCAGGGACACACAGGCCACCGGCGCGAAGCCGCCGAAGATCAGGTTGCAGACCTGGTACGACAGGGAGATCCCGGTGTAGCGGACATGCGGTTCGAAACCTTCGGCGAGGATCGCGGCGATCGGTCCGTACAGGGCCGACATCACGAACCGCATCGCGAGCATCATCAGGTAGATCAGTGCGACGCTGCCCGTGCCCATCGCCATGAACTGCGGCGCCGCCAGGACGACGACTCCGGCGAGTCCGGCGATGACGACCTTGTGCGCGCCGACGCGGTCGCCGAGCCAGGCCAGGCCCGGGGTCACCAGCAGTTCGAGGAAGGCCGCCAGCGTCAGGCCGTTGAGCAGCATCGACTCGGACAGGTGCAGGTGTCCGGTGCCGTAGGACAGCAGGTAGCTGGTCACCACGTAGTAGCCGCCGGTGGCCGTGGCCAGGGCGAAGACGCCCACCAGTACGGTGCGCCAGGCCTTCTGGAGCACCTCCGCCACCGGCAGCTTGGCCTCGGTCCCGCGCTCCTCGCGCACCTCGGACATCACCGGGGAGTCCTCGAGCTTGACGCGGATGACGAGTCCGATGGCGACGAGGACGGCGGAGGCGAGGAACGGCACGCGCCAGCCCCAGCTGAGGAACGCGTCGTGGCCGAAGAGGTTCATCAGGCTGAAGGCGCCGGTGGAGAGCAGGGCGCCGACGGACGAACCGAGCTGGGCGAACGAGCCGAAGAAGGTCCTCCTGCCCTTCGGGGCGTTCTCCACCGCGATCAGCACCGCGCCGCCCCACTCGCCGCCGATCGCGATGCCCTGGACCAGGCGCAGGACGATGAGCAGGACCGGAGCCAGGGCGCCGACCTGGGCGTAGGTCGGGAGCAGGCCGATGGCGAAGGACGCGATGCCCATCATCAGCAGGGTGATGACGAGGGTCTTCTTGCGTCCCACCCGGTCGCCTATGTGCCCGAACACGATGCCGCCGAGCGGTCGCAGCAGGAAGCCGACGGCGAACGTGCCGAAGGCGGACAGGGTCTTGAGCAGCGAGGGCATGTCCGCGGGGAAGAACACGTCGTTGAAGACGATGGCCGCGGCGGTGGCGAAGGCGTAGAAGTCGTACCACTCGATCGAGGTGCCGGCCAGGGCGGCCAGCGCGGCTCTGCGCGCGTTTCTCGGATCGGGCTGGTGGGTGCGGTCCGGCATGCGGGACCTCCGGCTGAGGGTGGGGACGGGGGAGCGGGAGAGCGGCGCGGCGGTGCGCGCCGCTCCCGGGGGAAGGGGACGGAGCGGGGGCGGAACTCAGCGGCCGGGTGCCGCCCAGGCGCGGGTGCCGCCGATCCAGGTCTCGCGCACGCCGATGCCGGTGAGTTCGTCGGCCGCGGTGTGCAGGGGATCGGCGTCGAGGACGACGAAGTCGGCGAGCATGCCCGGCGCCAGCGCGCCCACCGCGTGCTCGCGGTGCAGGGCGCGGGCGGCCGCGGCGGTGTGCGCGTGCAGGCCGTCGGCGACCGGCAGCCGCAGTGCCTCGTCGCCCAGGACGGTGCCCAGGACCGTGCGCCGTGTGGCGGCCGCGGAGACCGCCTCCAGCGGGGCGGGCGGGGCGACCGGCGCGTCGGAGCTGAACACGACCGGAACACCGGCCGTGAGGCAGCGGCCCGCGGGGTTGTAGCGGTGGCCGAGCTCGCCGACGGCGGTCAGCGTGCCGTCACCGGTCCGCAGGTGGTGCTGCGGCTGCATCACCGGGACGACCCCCAGCGCGCCCATGCGGTCGATCTGCTCGTCGGTGGGCAGTCCGCAGTGCTCGATACGGTGCCGCATGTCCGGCCGGGGCCGGTCCGCCTGCGCCTTCTCGACCGCGTCGAGGACCATGCCGATGGCGTACGGGGACTGGGCGTGCGTCGCGGTCTGCAACCCCGCCCGGTGGGCCCGCGCGACGATCTCCGCGTACTCCTCGACCGAGTGGTACAGCTGCCCGTGGTGGCAGCAGTCGGCGGCGTAGCCCTCGGGGAAGTAGGCGGTCCAGCCGCCCAGCGTGCCGTCCGCGTAGAACTTCACGCCCTGCACACGGAACAGGTCGCCGCCGAAGCCGTGGACGACGCCGAGTTCGAGCGCGGTGTCCAGCAGCGCGGAGGTGAGGTACGCCGACACACGCATGCGCAGTGAGCCGGACTCCTGCGCCCGCAGATAGGTCTCCATCTCGCGGCGCGAGGCCTGCGCGTCACCGACCGTGGTGACACCGGCGGCCAGGAAGACCTCCTGGGCGCGCGCCAGATGGTCGGCCATGATGGCGTCCGGCTCGGTGAGGTGGAAGTTCGGGCCGTGGTTGCCGATCTTCACCCCGCCCGGTCCGGTGAGCAGGTCGCACGCGGCGTCCCACAGCTGTCCGTCGGGCTCGCCCGAGGCGAAACGGCCGATGCTGCCCCCCTCGGGGTCCGGGGTGCCGGCCGTGATGCCGCAGGTCCGCAGCGTGTGGGAGTTGACGACGCCGCCGTGACCGGAGGCGTTCATCACGTAGACCTCGCGGTCGTCGGCGACGCGGTCGAGGTCGTGGCGGGTGGGGTGGCGGCGTTCGGCGAGGCGGCGGTGCTCGTAGCCGAAGCCGCGCACCGGGACTCCGGCGGGCAGGTCGCGGGCGGCGTCGCGCAGCACGTCGACCAGGGTGTCGATGTCCGGTACGCGCTCGGGCCGGCAGTCGACCCAGGCCAGGGCCTGGCCGTACATCACCGGGTGGCAGTGCGCGTCGACGAAACCTGGGTGGACCAGACCGCCGTCGAGCTCCAGCTCGCGGTCCACGCGGCCGAGCGCGGCGCGGGCGTCGTCGGCGGTGCCGACGTGCACGATCCGGTCGCCGCGCACGGCCAGGGCTTCCGCGCGGGTCGTGGTGCCGGCGGAGGCGATCGCGGCGCCGGTCACCAGCAGGGTGCGGTCGGGGTCGTCGAGAGGGTGGTGCATGGGGCCTGCTTTCGACCAGGGGACGCCGAAGGTACGCGGAGGCGACGCGACGGCTGATTCGTTCGCCTGGACGATAGATAACGAACGACAGATTGGCTAGAGGTGCTTCAGAGAAAAATTTCGGAAGGTGTCGGGGGTGTGTGCTTACGGATCGTCCGTCAGAGGGGGTGATTGCCGGCGGTTCATGCTCCGGCGTCCGGTGTCGAGGTTCGTGCTCCGGCGTCCGGTGCCGGTCCCGGGGCTCCCGGGTCGTAGCGCTCCTTCACCAGTTCCATGTGCAGCCAGCTCTCCACGCCGCTCACCTGCTCGCACGCCCGCATCCGCTCCAGAGTGGCCAGGAGCGCGGGCAGCGACTCGGCCGTGATGGTGCCGACCAGATCGGCCCGCCCGATGCAGGCGGACAGGAACGACACGCGGTCCCAGGAGGCGAGCCGCTCGGCCACCGGATCCGCGGGACCGTCCAGGCGCACCGCGAAGCCGCAGAGGTGGCCCATGCCCAGCAGTTCGGGCCGCACCAGGGCGAGCACCTTCGCGACGCCGCCGTCGAGCAGCCGCAGCGTGCGGGACCGGGTGGCGCCCGCCGACAGCCCCACCCGGTCGGCGAGTTCGGCGAACGGCAGCCGGCCGTCGCGCTCCAGCTCGTCCAGGATCCGCCGGTCCAGCTCGTCGAGCTCGGCGGCGGCCGGAGGGTCGGGGAGCAGGTAGGGGTCCTTCAGCTGGCGGGTGGTGAGCAGCGGATCGACCGTCCGCACGCCCGGCAGGGTGCGCACCCGCTCGATCGCCCGGTCCAGCTCGGCGAACCCCTCGGTGCGCAGCTCGGTCATGATGGCCCGCTGTCCCGCCGTGAGGGTGACGAACGGTGCCTGGGGCATCGCGGCGATGGCGCGCGCCACCGGTCCGGCCGCGCCGTAGGTGTCGATCGACAGGTGTGCCGAGGCGGTCAGCCCGCGCACGGCGGGGTGCACGATGGCCACCACGCGCACCGCGCCGGAGTCCAGCATCCGCTGGACCCGGGCCCGGGTGGCGGGCCGTGACAGGCCCACGCGCCGGGCCAGCGTCTCGTAGGTGAGGCGACCGTCCGTCTGCAGTTCGCGCACGACGGCGAGGTCGGTGTGGTCCAGATCCACCTGGGCTGTTCCCCTTCGGTTCCTTCGGTGTGTCGGCCCGTGGTGCGGCGGCGCCCGGGTCCGGTGTCATTCTCGGGCATCGCCCGCCGGGCCCACCGGCGGGTGATGCGCATCACTGCACAGTCGAGTCAATCACCAATGGACATCAGATCAGTCGAAACGTAGGTTGAGGGCGTTCCAAACGGTCGAATCAGTTGAGGAGGTCGCCGTGGGGCAACCCGTGGTCGTCTACACGGACCTGGGCGAGCTGGACCCGGAGCCGGGCGTCCGGCTCCTCACCGACGCGGGTTTCGCCGTGCGGATCGCCGGCAGCCGCGACCCCGGGGCCATCGCGGCCGCGGCTCATGACGCGGTGGCGCTGATCGTCGGCTACGCGTGCGTGGACGAGGCACTCCTCGACCGCCTGCCGAGGCTGCGCGTCCTCGCCACCATGTCGGCCGGGTACGACATGATCGACGCCGCCGCGGCCCGCCGGCGCGGCCTGTGGGTGACCAACCTGCCCGGCACCGCCACCGAGGACGTCGCCGTCCACGCCCTCGCCTCGGCCCTCTCCCTCGTACGCCGGCTGCCGCAGGCCGACGCCGTGGTGCGCGGCGGAGGCTGGGCCACCGACTTCGCCAGGGCCGAACTGCCGCGCCGAGCAGGCGGGTTGACGCTGGGCCTGGTCGGGATGGGCCGTATCGCCCGGGAACTCGTCCGGATCGCGGCTCCCGTCTTCGGCCGCCTCGCCGCGTACGACCCGCAGGCCGACCCCTCCGGATGGCCGGCCGGTGTCGACCGGCTCGAACTGGACGAACTGGTGGGCGCGGCGGACGTGCTGTCCCTGCACGTCCCGCTCACCGACCGGACCCGGGGCATGGTCGACGACGGGCTGCTCGCCCGCATGCGGCCGGGCGGACTGCTGGTGAACGTCTCCCGCGGCGAACTCGTCGACCCCGAGGCCCTGCTCCGGGCGCTCGACAGCGGCCGGCTCACCGGAGCCGCCCTCGACGTCCTGCCCGTGGAGCCCCCGCCCGCCGGCGACCCGCTGTGCGGCCACCCGCGCATCCAGCTGTCCCCGCACAGCGCCTTCCTGTCCGACGCCTCGCACCGCGCGTACGTGTGCGAGCCCGCCGAGAACGTCATCGCCTGGCAGCGCACCGGCCGCCCCCTCACGCCCGTCGTCGACCCCGAGGCCTGAACCGTCCCGAAGGAGCCCTCCATGACCGACCTGCTGAGCACACCCGCCACCCGGAGCCCGGCCGCGCCGGCCCTCGATCCGGCAGCAGAGGAGCTGCGGCTGCGCCGCGAACTGGCCGCCGTCTACCGGCTCGTCGCGCACTTCCGCATGACCGACCTGATCTTCACGCACATCTCGATGCGGCTGCCGGGCCCGGACCACCACTTCCTGATCAACCCCTACGGCCTGCTGTTCGAGGAGATCACCGCCTCGAACCTGGTGAAGATCGATCTGTCCGGCAACCCGGTCGAGCCGACCCCGTACCCGGTCAACCCGGCCGGTTTCGTCATCCACAGCGCGATCCACGCCGCACGCGAGGACGCGCGGTGCGTGCTGCACACCCACACCAAGGCGGGCTGCGCCGTCGCCGCCCAGCGCGACGGGCTGCTGCCGGTCAACCAGATGTCGATGGAGTTCCACAACCGGGTCGGCTACCACGACTACGAGGGCGTCGCCCTCAACCTCGACGAACAGCGACGCCTCGTCGCCGACATCGGCGGCCACCCCGCCCTGATCCTCCGCAACCACGGGCTGCTGACGGTCGGCGAGAGCGCGGCCCAGGCGTTCCTGCGCATGTACTACCTGGAGAAGGCCTGCGAGATCCAGGTGACCGCGCAGGCGGGCGGTGGCCCCCTCGTCGTCCCGCCGGCCGAGGTCTGCGAGTACACCGCCCAGCAGCTCGCGGGCGAGGCGACCTCGGACTTCGAGGACGTCGACGCCTACGCACTCGCCTGGGCGGCGCTGCTGCGCCTGCTCGACCGGACCTGCCCCGACTACAAGGACTGACCAGCACCCGGCCGGCCCCGGCCTGCTCCGGTGGGGGCCGCGGTCAGACGAGCCGGCGGTGGACGCGCAGCGCCAGGTGCAGGGCCAGCGCCCGGGGCGTTCCCGTCGGATCGCCGCCCAGGAGGTCGAACGCGCGCTGCAACCGCGCGTAGAGGGACTGGCGTTGCAGATGCAGTTCCGCCGCCGCGCGGGTCTTGTTGAAGCCGGTCTCGAAATACGTCTCCAGGGTGGTGAGCAGGAGGTCGCGTTCCTCGTGCCGCAGGGTGAGCAGGAGCCCGAGCTGTTCCCGTACGAGCCGCTCCGCCGGGATGCGCAGCTCGTCGTCGAGCAGCAGCCGCTCCGCACTCAGCTCGGTGGCGTCGACCACCCCGGCCCGGAACGCGCGCGTGGGGCGGCGCACGCACTCCAGCGCCGCGCCCAGCGAGACGGCCGCGTCCTCCAGGGCCGGCATCAGCGGGCCGATCGCGATCGCCGTCCGGTCGGACGAGCGCCACTCGGTGAGATCGGCGACGAGCCGGGCCCGCAGGCCGGCGGCGCCGTCACGGTCCCGCAGTGACAGGAGTGTGTGCACGGCGAGCGGGGACGGCACGTCGACCGCGGTCCGGCCGTAGCGGGACAGCAGATCGTCCAAGCGGCGCAGTTCGGCCGACGGCCCGGTGGCGCGGGCGGCCACCCCGATGACCGGCGCGTCGGCGCTGAAACCGATCGACACGCCCAGCCGGCGGATCCGCTGCGGATGGGCGCCGTCCGCGGCGGCCAGCCGGACGAGTTCACTCGCGGCGAACTCCCGCGGGCCCGGCGGCCGGAACCGCAGCAGTGCCAGCTTCAGTGCCTCCACCGTCCGGTCCTGGGCCAGTTCCAGCGTCTCGACGTCCGCGTCGGCGTCCGGGTAGAGCACGAGGGTGGCCGCGGGAACCCCGCGGATCGTCAGCCGCGTCCCCATGCCGCCGAACGGGGTCGGCTCCTCCCGCGCGGGCCCGCTCCCCTGGTCCTTCTCGGGGCCGCTGACGGTGATGAGCCGGTCGTTCGCGTCGAAGACGGCGGCCGCCGTCGAGGTGTGCCGCACGAGCGCGTCCAGCACCTCCTGCACGCCGGCGCCCTCGGCGAGCAGTTCGGACTGCTCCTGGGAGAGCGCGTCCACCGAGCGCAGCCGCGCCACGGAGTCGTTGATCAGGGCGCCGTTGATCACTTCGGCGACCTCCACGAACGGGACCACCCGCCGCAGCTCGACGACGGGGAAGTCCCGCGCGGCCGCCTCCTCGACGAGCGACGCCGGAACCTCCCGGAGTTCGCCGCCGGTCTCGATCGCGACGCCCGCGACTCCCCGGACGGCCAGGCTCCGGACGTACGCGCGCTGCTCGTCCTCGCTCGCGCGGGCCAGCATGGTGCCGCCGGTCAGCAGCAGCTCACCGCCGCGCAGCAGCGGCGCCACCTCCAGGACCTCGCTGGAGTGGAGCCAGCGCACGGTCCGCTCCAGACCCCGCGATCCGGCCAGGACCCGTGGCTCGGCCGGTGCGAGGCTCGGATGGGCGAGGACCCGCGACAGCGACATCAGCATGACGATTTGTTTAGCACGGCGGAACAACTGTATGACAGATCGTTTCTTGTTCCGTGTGACCGGGACCACCAGGATTGCGGGGCAAGCGGCCCGCCCAGCGTGCGAACAGGCCGCCTCAACCTGGGGGTCAACCCATGTCTGCTTCTTCCGCACCCTCGTCCCCGCCACCGTCCACCGTCCCCGAGGTCGAGGCCGCGTTGCAGCCCGTCCCGGAGTCGGCCCGGACCAACAGCGTGTCCGGCCAGTTCTGGATCTGGTGCGGCGCCAACATCGCCCCGATCAACTGGGTCCTGGGCGCGCTCGGCATCCAGCTCGGTCTGGGCCTGTCCGACACGCTCGTCGTGCTGATCGTCGGCAACCTCATCGGCATGGCCTTCTTCGGCGTCTTCGTCCTCATGGGCCAGCGCACCGGTGTGACCGGCATGGTCCTGGGGCGCGCCGCCTTCGGGCGTCGCGGCAACTATCTGCCCGCCGCCATCCAGGCGTTCCTGGCGATCGGCTGGTGCTCGGTCAACACCTGGATCATCCTCGACCTCGTCATGGCCCTGCTGGGCAAGATCGGCCTGGTCGATCCGCACGGCGCCAACCACGTGTGGAAGATCGCCGTCGCGGCCGTGATCATGGCGGTCCAGGTGTGCATCTCGTGGATCGGCTACCGCGCGATCTCCGCCTTCGAACGCTGGACGGTGCCGCCCACCATCGTGGTCCTGGTGGCCATGTCGGTGGTGGCCTGGTTCTTCCTGCACATCGACTGGTCGTACGCGGGTCCGCCCGGACACGTGCTCACCGGCGGCGCGCGCCTGGCCGCCATGACCGGGGTGATGACCGCGATCGGCATCGGCTGGGGCATCACCTGGTTCACCTACGCGGCGGACTACTCGCGTTTCGTCAGCACGAGCATGCCCCGGAGCCGGCTCTATCTGGCAAGCACCCTCGGGCAGTTCATCCCCGTGGTGTGGCTGGGGGTGCTCGGCGCCACCCTCGCCACCAAGAACGGCTCCGTCGACCCGGGCCGCCTCATCGTCGACAACTTCGGGGCGCTCGCCATCCCCGTGCTGCTGCTCGTCCTGCACGGACCCGTGGCGACCAACATCCTGAACATCTACACCTTCACCGTCGCCACCCAGGCCCTGGACATCCGGGTGCCGCGGCGCACGCTGAGCAGCGTGGTCGGCGTGCTCTCCATGGCCGCCGTGGTCTTCTTCATCTACCAGTCGGACTTCGCCTCCGTCCTCGACACCTGGCTGGTCGGCCTGGTGGCCTGGGTGTCCACGTGGGGCGGCATCATGCTCGTCCACTACTACCGGGTCGAGCGCGGCTCGATCCGGGTCGAGCGGCTCTTCGACCCCGTGGGCACGAGGCGGCTTCCCAACGTCAACTGGGCCGGTTACACCGCGTTCTTCGCCGGCGTCCTCGCCACCTGGCTGTTCATGTACGGGGTGATCCCGTTCTTCCAGGGGCCCGTCGCCGTCGCCCTCGGCGGCGTGGACCTGTCGTGGCTGGCCGGCGGCGTCACCAGCGCGACGGTCTACGCGGTGCTCGGACCGCGTGCCGCCCGCCGGGCCCAGGCCGCCGCTCTCCCCTCCGTCCCGGAAAGGACCGACGATGAACTTCCCCTGGCCTGACGGCCGCCGCGCCGCCGCCGCGTTCACCTTCGACGTCGACGCCGAGTCGTGCGTCCTCGCGCACGACCCCTCGGCCTCGTCGCGGATGTCGCTGATGACCCACCAGGCCTACGGCCCGCGGGCCGGCGTGCCCAGGCTGCTGCGGCTGCTGCGGCGGCAGGACGTGAAGGCCACGTTCTTCGTCCCCGGATTCACCGCCGACACCTATCCCGACATGGTGCGGAGCATCGTCGACGAGGGACACGAGGTGGCGCACCACGGCTACCTCCACGAGCCGATGCAGGGCATCGACGCGGCGCGCGAGGCCGAGTACCTCGACCGCGGCCTGGAGGCGCTGGACCGGCTCGGCATCCGCCCGGCCGGCTACCGGGCCCCGTGGTGGGAGATGAACTGGCACACGCCGGACCTGCTCATCGAGCGCGGCTTCCAGTACGACTCCAGTCTGCTCGACGGCGACACCCCGTACCGGCTGCACGGCACCGGCACGACGGGCGACCTGGTCGAGATCCCGGTCGACTGGGGCCTGGACGACTGGGAGCAGTACGCCTTCTACCCCGGCTGGACGGGCAGCGGGGTGATCGAGAGTCCGCGCAAGGTGCACGAGATGTGGCTGCTGGAGGCACAGGCGCACCACGCCGAGAGCGGCTGCTTCGTCCTGACCAACCACCCGTTCATCTCCGGCCGCCCCTCCAGGGCGGCGGCCCTGGAACGGCTGATCGAGGACGTGCGCGCCCTGGACGGCATGTGGATCACGACGCTGGAGGAGATCGCGGCCCACACGGCCGGGACCGTCAAGGAGATCCGGCACATCGAGCGCATCGAAGCACCCGGCTCACTCACCACGAGCCACGGCTGACACTGGCCGGGTAGCACAGACCCGGTTGCACCGGCCGGGCAGCGCCCGACGAACGCGCCGAACTCCCGCGGAACCGCTTGGGCGGACCGCCGGGAGTGCGGCGCGTTCGGTCTTCGGCGGCTGGGAGTCCGGGGTTGTGGCCGCCGGGTCGCCGTGGCGCCGTCCGGCCGGCGGTGGGTACTGCGCGCCGTGGTGTCGGGCCGGGGGCGCGATGTGCCGGGTGCGCCCTTGGAGGGGGTCTGGGTCCCTGACCTTTCAGCCGGGCTGTCCTGAAGACCGGGTCGGGGCGGGGTGGTGGCTGGCGGCTCCGGCGTCCCGCGGAACCGCCTGGGCGGACCGCCGGGAGTGCGGTGTGTTCGGCCTTTGGCCGTCGGGTGTACGGGGTTGCGGCTGCCGGGCTGCCGGGCTGCCGTGGTGTCGGGCTGCTGGGGTGCCGGGCTGCCGTGGTGTCGGGCTGCTGGGGTGCCGGGCTGCCGTGGTGTCGGGCTGCTGGGCTGCTGGGCTGCTGGGCTGTCGGGCATGTGTCCGGTGCGTCACGGGAAGGGTTCGCCCCGGGCCTCTCCGGCGTGGTGCGGGTGGGGCATGGACGGGCGGGGCGCGTTCCGCGCGGTCGTCCCCGTCACCGTGGCCGGTCCGGGTCGTGGCCGCCGAGTCGGCGGGTCACCTGGCCGGCGGCGGCGCGTACCGCCTCGCCGAGAACCGGCAGCAGGTCGGGGGAGACGCGGAAGCGGGGCGCCGAGGTGAGAACGGCCGCGGCCACCTCGCCACGGTGGTCGAAGACCGGTGCGGCCACGCCGGCCTCCTGCAACGAGGTCTCCCCGAAGTTCGTGGCGTAGCCCTGCCCGTGCATCGCGTCGAGCTGGGACAGATACGCCTGGAGCACCGTCTCGTCGAGCCCGGGCAGGACCAGCGTGCCGCTGGTGAGCAGGGCGCGGACGGTGCTGCCGGGCAGCTGGGCCAGGAACACCCGCACCGACGAACTGGCGGCGGTGTCGTACCGGGTGCCCAGCGCGGTGGTGTGCTTGACCTCGTGAGGGCTGGGGACCTGCTCGACGCACACGGCCTCGGTGCCGTTCCACAGCATCAGCGCCGAGGTCTCACCGGTGCGCCGGGTCAGTTCCCGCAGCACCGGGTGGGCGACGCGGCGCACGTCGAGGTCCGCGAGCAGGGGCCCGGCCATGGCGATGACGCCCAGGCCGAGCCGGAAACGCCGGGAGCCGGCGGCCCGTTCGACCAGGCCGGCCTGCTCCAGGGTGGCGAGGATGCGGGAGACGGTGCTCTTGTGCAGACCGACCCGGGCGGCGATGTCGGTGACCCCGAGCAGGGGCTCCCGCGCGCTGAAGCAGAGCAGGACGGAGATCCCGTTGCGCAGGACGGAGGTCCCCCGGTTCTCCGCCGTTCCGGTGTCCACGCCGCTCGGGTCCGTCCGCCTGTCCGCCATGGGCGCTCCCTCGGTGTGCACGGCACGGCACGGCACGGCGCGGTGCCGCGCCGACCCAGGGAGGGCCGGTGCGGCACCGCGCGCCGTCGGGTTCGCGATCAGACGCCCAGGATGTTGTGCTCAGGACCGAAGGGGAACTTGGTGATGTTCTCGGCGCCGTTCTCGGTCACGACCAGGATGTCGTGCTCACGGTAACCACCGGCGCCCGGCTCGCCCTCGGGCACCATGATCATCGGCTCCATGGACACCACCATGTTCGGTTCGAGCACGGTGTCGATGTCCTCGCGCAGTTCGAGCCCCGCCTCGCGGCCGTAGTAGTGGGACAGCACACCGAACGAGTGGCCGTAGCCGAAGGTGCGGTGGGGCAGCAGGCCGTGGCCGATGTAGATCTCGTTGAGCGAGTGGGCGATCTCCGCGCAGCTGATCCCCGGCTTGATCAGTTCCAGACCGCGCCGGTGCACCTCGACGTTGATCTCCCACAGTTCGAGCGACCGGGCGTCGGGTTCGCCGTAGAAGAGGGTCCGCTCCAGCGCGGTGTAGTAACCCGAGATCATCGGGAAGCAGTTGAGGCTCAGGATGTCGCCGCGGCCCACCTTGCGGGTGGTGGGCCAGTTGTGGGCGCCGTCGGTGTTGATGCCCGACTGGAACCACACCCAGGTGTCGCGGATCTCGGTGTGCGGGTACGCGCGGGCGATCTCGCGGACCATGGCGTCGGTGCCGGCCAGTGCGACCTCGTACTCCGAGACGCCCTCGTGGATCGCCGCGCGGATGGCCTCGCCGCCCAGGTCGCCGACCCGCGCGCCCTCCTTGATCAGGGCGATCTCCTCGTCCGACTTGACCATCCGCTGCCGCATGGCGGTCTGCGCGATGTCGGCGAACTCCGCTTCGGGGAAGGCGGCTTCGAACTTCCGCAGGGTGTCCAGCGGCAGGCTGTCGTGCTCGACGCCGATCCGGCGCGGCGTGACGGCCCGCCCCCTCAGGGTCTCCTTGATGACGTGGATGTAGTTGTCGCGGTGCCAGTCGGTGTAGACGACGTTGTCGCCGAAGGTGCGCCGCCACGGCATGCCGGCGTCGATGTTGGCGGAGACGGTGATCTGGTCGTCCGTGGTGACGATCAGCGCGTAGGGGCGGCCGAAGGAGGTGAAGAGGAAGTCGGAGTAGTACTTGATGTTGTGGTACGAGGTGAACAGGGCGACGTCGACGCCCGTTTCGGCCATCGCCTTGCGGAGCATCGACAGCCGGCGCTCCATCTCGGCGTCGGAGAAGGTCAGTCGCTCCTTCTCACCGTTGCGGATCAGCTTCAGGCGCTCGAGGTCGGCAGCGGACACGGGTACTCCTTCGCGTCGGTTTTCGTCGGCTTTCATTGGTTCTTCATCGGTTCGGCGTCTCCCCGTCGACCGGGGAAGAGGAGCCGTCCGGTGGGTGGGTGGTCCTCAGTGCTCGCGCAGCGGCTCGCGTGAGGTCTCCTTCGAGGCCAGGACGGCCCAGAGCGAGACCAGCGCCGCGGCGGCGAGGTACCAGGCGGGGGAGAGGCTGCTGCCGGTCCAGGAGATGAGCAGCGTGGCGACGAACGCCGCGGTGCCGCCGAAGAGGGCGTTCGCCAGGTTGAAGCTGATGGCGAAACCGCTGTAGCGGACCCGGGTCGGGAACTGCTCGGCGAGGAAGCTCGGCAGCGTCCCGTCGTTGAGGGTGAGCATGCCGCCGAGCAGCACCTGGATCGCGATGACGGTCAGCAGCCCGGCGCCGTCCAGCAGCATGAACGCCGGCACCGTGCACAGGGTGAACAGGGTGGACGCCGTGATCAGCATCTTCTTCCGGCCGAACCGGTCCGAGGCCAGGCCGGTGAGGAAGACGAAGGCGATGTACGCCGTGAGCGAGACGGTGGTGGCGAGGAACGACTCGGTGGTGCCGAAGTGGAGTTCCTCCGACAGATACGTCGGCATGTAGCTGAGCAGCATGTAGAAGCCGACCGCGTTGAGCACGGTGGCGCCCATCGCCAGGACCAGCGGGCGGCGGTTGGCGCGCAGCATCTGCTTGGCCGGGGTCCGCGCGACGTCCTGCTCCTCCAGGGCCCGGAACGCCGGGGTGTCCTCCAGTCGCATCCGGATGTAGCGGCCGATCAGGCCCATCGGAGCGGCGAGCAGGAAGGGCAGGCGCCAGCCCCAGCCGTGCATCTGGCCCTCGGAGAGCACTCCGGTGAGCAGGGCCGCGAGCAGGGAGCCGAGCAGCAGACCCGAGGCGGTGCTGGCCGGGACCACGGAGGCGTACAGACCCCGCCGTCCGGCGGGCGCGTACTCGACCAGGAAGGCGGAGGCGCCGGCGTACTCACCGGAGGCGGAGAACCCCTGGACGACCCGGACCACCAGGAGCAGCAGCGGTGCGAACAGGCCGACCGCGTGATACGTGGGCAGCAGGGCGATGCAGAAGGTCGCCACCGACATGATCACGATGGACAGCGAGAGCGCGCTGCGCCGGCCGACCTTGTCGCCGATGTGCCCCCAGACGAATCCGCCGAGGGGACGGACGAAGAAGGAGACGGCGAAGACGCTGAAGGTCGCCAGCAGGGCCGTCGTGCGGTCGGTGTCGGGAAAGAAGACCGTGGAGATGGTCGCCGCCAGATAGCCGTAGGCGGCGTAGTCGAACCACTCGACGAAGTTGCCGATGAAGCTGGCCGCCACCACGCGGCGGCGTACCGCGGGGCGGCCGGCGGGCGAGCCGGCCATGGCGTCGGCGGAGGGGGCGAGCGGCGGGGGTGGATCGGGCGGCTGGGGCCGCACCGGGGCGCTTGGCTGGTCGTTCATGGAACGGACTCCCCAACATGGAGTTGCATATCCAGCAACGTTGTTGCACAAGCTAGGTGGAGCCTCGGGCTTGCGCAAGAGATTCACTCATGGTTTTTCCTTACGAGCATCTCTGTTGCGGCAAACGCAACAAGCCGCCGACCTGAGGCCGACGGCTGAGGGGTTTGTTGCGTTCAGATCGCTTCGCGGATCGCCCGCTCGAAGCCCACGACATGGCTTCGCGCGAGCTCCGAGGCCTTGTCGGGGTCGCCGTCGACGATGGCCCGCAGCAGCGGTCCGTGCTCGACGACGTGCCCTGCCATGCCGGGCAGCCGGTTCACGAACAGGCACCAGATCCGGGTGGCCAGGTTGTCGTAGCGGACGAGGGTGTCCTCGAAGTACGGGTTGTGGGTCGCGGCGTAGATGGCGCGGTGCACCCGCAGGTCGAGGCGCATCAGGGCGTCCGCGCCCTGCCCGGGGGTGTCCTCGCCCTCCAGCCGCCGCAGCAGCGCGCCCAGCGCCTCGCGGTCGGCGGCCGTGGCACGCTCGGCCGCGCATGCCGCCGCCATCGGCTCCAGCTGGCGCCGCACCTCGGAGATGTGCGCGAGGTCGGTGATGTTGACCTCGGTGGCGAAGGTCCCGCGCCGCGGGTAGGCCACGATCAGCCGCTCGTGCTGGAGCCGCTTGAGGGCTTCGCGCACCGGGGTGCGCCCGAAGCCGACGCTCTGGGCGAGCAGATCCTCGTTCACCGGGGCGCCGGGCGGGATCTCCAGCATGATCAGCCGGTCGCGGATGTCGCGGTACGCGCGCTCGGCGAGGGTGAGCGTCTCCTCGGCGCTCGCCGGCGAGGCCTCTGTCCGATCCATCGCGCTGCCCCCTTGACCCGTTCCGTCGGCTTGTCCTACGTTACCGCAGCAACTGATATATCAGTGTGGGAGCAGTCGCATATTAAGGTGGTGCTCACTATGGCAGCGAGTCCGTCGACGACGGAGGCAAGCGGCCTTCTCTCCCTCCCGCTGGCGGCGCTGGACCCCGAGATCGCCGTCGCCGTCTCCGAGGAGCTGAGGCGCCAGCAGACGACACTCGAGATGATCGCGTCGGAGAACTTCGCGCCGGCGGCCGTGATGCAGGCCCAGGGCTCGGTCCTGACGAACAAGTACGCCGAGGGCTATCCCGGCCGCCGCTACTACGGCGGCTGCGAGCACGTCGACGTCGTCGAACAGCTCGCGATCGACCGGGTCAAGGCCCTCTTCGGCGCGGAGGCGGCCAACGTCCAGCCGCACTCGGGCGCCCAGGCCAACGCCGCCGCGATGTCCGCCCTGCTCGACCCCGGGGACACGATCCTCGGGCTCGACCTGGCGCACGGCGGCCACCTCACCCACGGCATGCGCATCAATTTCTCCGGCAAGCTCTACAACGTCGTGCCGTACCACGTCCGCGAGTCCGACCTGCGCGTCGACATGGACGAGGTGGCCGAACTGGCCCGCGCGCACCGGCCGAAGTTGATCGTGGCCGGCTGGTCGGCCTACCCCCGCCGGCTGGACTTCGCCGCCTTCCGGCGCATCGCCGACGAGGTCGGCGCGTACCTCATGGTCGACATGGCGCACTTCGCGGGACTGGTCGCGGCCGGACTGCATCCCAGCCCCGTGCCGTACGCGGACGTCGTGACGACCACCACCCACAAGACCCTCGGAGGTCCCCGCGGCGGTGTGATCCTCAGCCGGTCCGGACTCGCCAAGAAGATCAACTCGGCGGTCTTCCCCGGCCAGCAGGGCGGCCCCCTGGAGCACGTCGTCGCGGCGAAGGCGGTCGCCTTCAAGGTCGCCGCGAGCGAGGAGTTCAAGGAGCGACAGCGGCGCACCCTCGAGGGCGCCCGGATCCTCGCCGGCCGGCTGCTCGCCGACGACGTCGCCGAGGCCGGGATCTCCGTCCTCACCGGCGGCACGGAAGTCCACCTCGTCCTGGTCGACCTGCGCGACTCCGCGCTCGACGGACAGCAGGCCGAGGACCGCCTCCACCGCGTCGGCATCACCGTCAACCGCAACGCCGTGCCCTTCGACCCCCGCCCGCCGATGGTCTCCTCCGGCCTGCGCATCGGCACCCCCGCGCTGGCCACCCGGGGCTTCGGCGCGGAGGAGTTCCGCGAGGTCGCCGACATCATCGCCCGCGCCCTGAAGGAGGAGGACCTCACCGACGAGGGCGCCGGACTGCTGCGCGGCCGGGTCACCGCGCTCGCCGAGAAGTTCCCGCTCTACGCCGACCGGACCGCCCCCGACGGCCGGACCGCGAACGCCGAACCGACCGGACCGGCCCACCCGACCGGACCCGCCACCCCGACCGGACCCGCCGAGCAGAACGGAACCGCCGGATGACCGCCACCCCGCTCCCGGAGCATCCCGACTGGCTCTGGCGCACCCCCGATCCGCGCTCCTCCTACGACGTCGTCATCGTCGGCGCCGGAGGCCACGGCCTGGCCACCGCCTACTACCTCGCCAAGAACCACGGCATCACCAACGTCGCCGTACTGGAGAAGGGCTGGCTGGCCGGCGGCAACATGGCCCGCAACACCACCATCATCCGGTCCAACTACCTGTGGGACGAGAGCGCCGCCCTCTACGAGCACGCCCTCAAACTGTGGGAGCGGCTGCCCGAGGAACTGGACTGCGACTTCCTGTTCAGCCAGCGCGGCGTGCTCAACCTCGCGCACACCCTCCAGGACGTCCGCGAGGGCGTGCGCCGCGTCAACGCCAACCGCCTCAACGGAGTCGACGCCGAATGGCTGGAGACGGACGAGGTCGCCAAGGTCTGCCCGATCCTCAACGTCTCGCCCACCACCCGCCACCCGGTCCTCGGCGGCACCTACCAGCCGCGCGCCGGCATCGCCAAGCACGACCACGTCGCCTGGGCACTCGCCCGCCGCGCCGACGAGATGGGCGTCGACCTCATCCAGGGCTGCGAGGTCACCGGCTTCGTCAAGGACGGCGACCGGGTCGTCGGCGTGGAGACCAGCCGGGGCCGCATCCTGGCCGGCCGGGTCGGTCTCGCGGGCGCCGGGCACAGCGGCGTCCTGGCCGAGCGGGCCGGATTCCGGCTGCCGGTGCAGTCGCACCCGCTCCAGGCTCTGGTCTCCGAGCTGCACGAGCCGGTGCACCCCACCGTCGTGATGTCGAACCACGTGCACGTCTACGTCTCCCAGGCGCACAAGGGCGAGCTGGTGATGGGCGCGGGCGTCGACGCGTACAACGGCTACGGCCAGCGCGGCTCGTTCCATGTGATCGAGCATCAGATGGCCGCCGCCGTGGAGCTGTTCCCGGTCTTCGCCCGCGCGCACGTGCTGCGCACCTGGGGCGGCATCGTCGACGTCACCCCGGACGCCTCCCCGATCATCGGCACCACCCCGGTGGAGAACCTCTACGTCAACTGCGGCTGGGGAACCGGAGGTTTCAAGGCGACCCCGGCCGCCGGCTGGACCTTCGCCCACACCATCGCCACCGGTGAGCCGCACCCCCTGAACAAGCCCTTCGCCCTGGAGCGCTTCACCACGGGCGCCCTGATCGACGAGCACGGCGCCGCGGCCGTGGCCCACTGAGAGGAGGACACCGTGCTGCTGCTGAACTGCCCCTGGTGCGGTCCACGGGACGAGACCGAGTACCACTACGGAGGCCAGGCCCACATCCCCTTCCCCGGGACCCCCGGGGACCTCACCGACGAGCAGTGGGCCGAATACGTCTTCTACCGGGACAACCCCAAGGGCCCCTTCGCCGAGCGGTGGATGCACTCCACGGGCTGCCGTCGCTGGTTCAACGTCGTACGCGACACCGTCAGTTACGAAGTGCTCGCCGTCTACCGGCTCGACGAGCCCCGCCCCGATCTCCCCGGGCTTGCCGGGCTCCCCGGGCTTCCCGGGCGGAGCGACCTTCGCCAGTCCGCCGATCCGGCCGGAGGGAACCGATGACCGACCAGGAATTCCGTCTGCCGCACGGCAGCCGTGTCGACCGCGGCACCGTACTGCGGTTCACCGTCGACGGACGGCAGTTGACCGGCCACCCCGGCGACACCGTCGCCTCCGCCCTGCTGGCCAGTGGTGTCGTCGAGGTCGGAGCGTCCCTCTACCGGGGCCGCCCGCGCGGCATCGTCTCCGCCGGAGTCGAGGAGCCCAACGCCCTGCTCCAGCTCGACGGCCCGTGCTCGGAGAGCATGCTGCCCGCGACGGCCGTCGAGCTGTACGACGGGCTGTCCGCCAGCACCCTGTCCGGGATGGGCCGGCTCGACCCGAACCCCGACCCCGCCGTCTACGACAAGAAGTACGCGCACACCGACGTCCTGGTCGTCGGAGCGGGCCCGGCCGGACTCGCGGCGGCCGTCGCCGCCGCCGGTTCCGGCGCCCGCGTGATCCTCCTCGACGACCAGCCCGAGCCCGGCGGTTCGCTGCTGTCCGGGCGCACCGGGACCGTCGGCGACCAGACCGCGCTCGACTGGGTCGCCGACATGCGCGCGGCCCTCGACGCCGCGCCCGAGGCCGTCGTGCTGCCCCGCACCACCGCCTTCGGCTCCTACGACGACAACTACGTCCTCGCCCTGCAACGGCGCACCGACCACCTCGGCGCCGGCGCCCCCGACGCCTCCGCGGGCGTCTCGCGCCAGCGGCTCTGGCACATCCGGGCCCGCCAGGTGATCCTGGCGACCGGCGCCCACGAACGGCCGCTGGTGTTCGCCGGCAACGACCGCCCCGGCGTGATGCTCGCCTCCGCCGTGCGCACCTACGTCAACCGCTACGCGGTGGCCCCCGGCTCGCGCACGGTCGTGACCACCACCAACGACAGCGCCTACGACACGGTGGCCGACCTGCACGCGGCCGGCGTCCCGATCGCCGCCGTCGTCGACGCGCGGCCCCAACTGTCCCGGCGGGCGGCCGAGGTCTCCGTGGCGTCCGGCGTCAAGGTGCTGACCGGCAGCGCGGTGACCGGCACCGCGGGCGAGGGCCGGATCACCGGGGTCACCGTCCAGGCCCTCGACGACGCCGGCGAACTCACCGGCGAGCCCGTCTCGTTCGACTGCGACCTGCTCGCCGTCTCGGGCGGCTGGAGCCCGGTCGTGCACCTGCACAGCCAACGCCAGGGGAAGCTGCGCTGGGACGGGGACCTGGCCGCCTTCGTCCCCGACGGCACGGTGCGCGACCAGCACATCGCGGGTGCGGCCCGCGGAACGTACGACCTCGACGGCGCGCTCGCCGAAGGGGCCCGCGCCGGTGCGCGGGCCGCCACCGACGCCGGGTTCCCGGTGCCCGTCCCCGCCCCGCCGGCCGGCGACGCCCGCGACCACGCCCCGGTGCGCGCACTCTGGCTGGTGCCCGCACCCGGCAACGGCCCCGAGGGCTCAGTCGGCGATCCCGGCACCTGGGACACCCACTTCGTCGACCACCAGCGCGATGTCACCGTCGCCGACGTCTGGCGGTCCACCGGCGCCGGGATGCGCAGCGTCGAGCACGTCAAGCGCTACACCTCGCTCGGCACCGCCAACGACCAGGGCAAGACCTCCGGCGTCAACGCGATCGGCGTGATCGCCGCCGCCCTCGGCGACGGCGCCTCCCCGGGCGAGATCGGCACCACCGCCTACCGGGCGCCGTACACCCCGGTGGCCTTCGCCGCCCTCGCCGGACGCGAGCGCGGCGACCTGTTCGACCCGGAGCGCACGACGGCGATCCACGGCTGGCACGTCGCGCACGGCGCGGAGTTCGAGAACGTGGGGCAGTGGAAGCGGCCGTGGTACTACCCCCGGGAGGGGGAGGACATGGACGCTGCGGTGGCACGGGAGTGCCGCGCGGCCCGCGAGGGCGTCGCCTTCATGGACGCCTCCACCCTCGGCAAGATCGAGATCCGGGGCGCGGACGCGGGCGAATTCCTCAACCGCATCTACACCAACGCCTTCAAGAAGCTCAAGCCCGGCTCCGCCCGCTACGGCGTGATGTGCAAGCCCGACGGCATGATCTTCGACGACGGCGTGACCCTGCGCCTCGACGAGGACCGCTACTTCATGACCACCACGACCGGCGGCGCCGCCGCCGTACTGGACTGGCTGGAGGAGTGGCTCCAGACCGAATGGCCCGAACTCGACGTGCACTGCACCTCGGTGACCGAGCAGTGGACCACGATCGCCGTCGTCGGCCCCAGGTCCCGTGAGGTCGTCGCCCAACTCGCCCCCGGCCTCGACCTGTCGAACGAGGCGTTCCCCTTCATGACCTTCCGTGAGGCCACCCTGGCCTCCGGCGTCCCCGCCCGCATCTGCCGGATCTCCTTCTCCGGCGAACTCGCCTACGAGATCAACGTCTCCGCCTGGTACGGCCGCGCCGTCTGGGAGCAGGTGCACGCGGCCGGACAGTCGTACGGCATCACCCCGTACGGCACCGAGACCATGCACGTGCTGCGCGCCGAGAAGGGCTACGTCATCGTCGGCCAGGACACCGACGGGACGGTCACCCCCCACGACGCGGGCATGTCCTGGGCGGTCTCCAAGCAGAAGGACTTCATCGGCAAGCGCTCCTACAGCCGCCCCGACACCGCCCGCGGCGACCGCAAGCACCTGGTCGGCCTGCTGCCCGCCGACGGCAGCACCCGGCTGCCGGAGGGCTCCCAGATCGTCGCGCCGGACGTCCCCGTCACCCCGCAGGACGGGCCGGTGCCGATGCTCGGCCACGTCACCTCCAGCTACCACAGCCAGGCCCTCGGCAGGCCGTTCGCCCTCGCGCTCGTCGCCGACGGGCGCAACCGGATCGGCGAGACCCTGCTCGCCCCGGTCGGCGACGACCTGGTGCCCGTCCTGGTCGCCGACCCCGTGCTCTACGACCCCGAAGGGACCAAGCGAGATGGCTGAGCCGACCGACGCGGGACCCGCGGCGCTGCGCCGCGGTCCCCTGACGCACCTCCGGGACCGGATGCGCGCCGCCACGGTGGCGGGCGAGCGCGGTGTGTCGCTGGAGGAGTGGCCCTTCGTCACCATGGTGAGCCTGCGCGTCGACCCCGCCTCCGAGGCGGCCGGCCGACTGGGCTCGGCACTCGGCGCCGCGCTGCCCGGCCACTGCGGCGCCACCGCGCGGTCCGGCCCGCACTCCACCCTGTGGCTCGGCCCCGACGAATGGCTCGTGCTGTCCCAGAGCGAAGGGCCTGCGCTGGTCGCCGAACTGCTGGACGCGCTCGCCGGGGCGCCGGGCTCGGTCGTCGACGTGTCGGCGAACCGGACCACGCTGGAGCTGAGCGGCCCCTCGGCCCGCGCGGTCCTGGAGAAGGGCTGCGCCCTGGACCTGCACCCGCGCTCCTTCGGGCCGGACCGGGCGGTGTCCACACAGGTCGGACCGGTCCCGGTGGTGCTCTGGCAGACCGGCGAGACGGCCTACCGGCTCCTCCCGCGGTCCTCGTTCGCCGACTACCTGGCCCGCTGGCTCATCGACGCGATGAGCGAGTTCCAGGGCGCCGAGGTGCCGTGATGGCCCTCAGCGTCTTCGACCTCTACTCGGTCGGCATCGGCCCCTCCTCCTCGCACACGGTGGGGCCGATGCGGGCGGCCCGGCGCTTCGTCCGGCTGCTGGAGCGGGACGGGCGGCTGGACGACGTCGCCGGCGTCCGGGCGGAGCTGTACGGCTCGCTCGGCGCCACCGGCCGCGGCCACGGTTCCGACCGGGCCGTGGTCCTCGGCCTGGAGGGCGAGGACCCGGCCACCGTCGACACCGACCGGTCCGACGACCGGGTCGCGGCGGTACGTGCCGGCGGCACGCTGCTGCTCGGCGGCAAGCATCGGATCCGCTTCGACGGCGACCGGGACCTGGTGCTGCACCGCCGCAGGTCCCTGCCCGCCCACCCGAACGGCATGGTGTTCCGGGCCCTGGCGGCGGACGGCCGGGAACTGGCCGCGCGCACCTACTACTCCGTGGGCGGCGGCTTCGTCGTCGACGAGGAGGCCACCGGCGCCGACCGCGTCGTCGCCGACGCCACGCCGGTGCGCTTCCCGTTCTCCACCGGTGCCGAACTGCTCGACGTCTGCGCCCGGGAGAACCTGTCGATCAGCGAGGTGATGCTCGCCAACGAGCAGGCCTGGCGGCCCGAGGCGGAGGTGCGAGCCGGACTGCTCGATCTGTGGGCGGTGATGCGGGCGTGCGTGGACCGCGGCTGCCGGCGCGAGGGCGTGCTGCCCGGCGGCCTGCGCGTGCCGGGACTCTTCCGTGAGCTGAGCGCCACCACCGGGGACAGCACGGACCCGCTGCGGGGCATGGACTGGGTGAACCTGTTCGCCCTCGCCGTCAACGAGGAGAACGCCTCGGGCGGCCGCATCGTGACCGCGCCCACCAACGGGGCGGCCGGGATCGTGCCCGCCGTACTGCACTACTACGCGCGCTTCGTGCCCGGCGCCGACGAGGACGGCGTCGTCCGCTTCCTGCTGACCGCCGCCGCCATCGGCATCCTGTTCAAGGAGAACGCCTCCATCTCCGGGGCCGAGGTCGGCTGCCAGGGCGAGGTCGGATCGGCGTGCGCCATGGCGGCGGGGGCGCTGTGCGAAGTGCTCGGCGGCAGCCCCGCCCAGGTGGAGAACGCGGCCGAGGTCGGGATCGAGCACAATCTGGGCCTCACCTGCGACCCGGTGGGCGGCCTCGTACAGATCCCCTGCATCGAGCGCAACGCCGTCGCGAGCGTCAAGGCGATCAACGCGGCCCGGCTCGCCCTGGCCGGCGACGGCACCCACAAGGTCAGCCTGGACAAGGCGATCAGGACCATGCGGGACACCGGCCGCGACATGAAGGCCAAGTACAAGGAGACCGCCCGCGGCGGTCTCGCCGTCAACGTCATCGAGTGCTGACGTACAGAAGGGAGTTGCCGTCGCCATGGCTGACACCCCGGCCAACCCGGCCACCCGGGCCGCACCGGCTTCCCCGCCCCCTCCGGTCGAGCACGTGCTCACTCTCGACTGCCCGGAGGCTCCCGGCATCGTGCACGCGGTCACCCGTTACCTGGTGGACCACGGCTGCGACATCATCGACAACCAGCAGTTCGGCGACCGACGCGGCGGCCACTTCTTCATGCGGGTGCGGTTCGCCTCCGCCACCGGCGGCGCGGATGAAACCGGCCTCCTGCGCCGGGACTTCGCCGCCGTGGCGGCCCCCTTCGCCATGAGCTGGCGGCTGGAACCGGCCGGCTCCAGGCGTCGCGTCCTGATCATGGTGTCCCGCTACGGCCACTGCCTCAACGACCTGCTCTTCCGGGCCCGTTCCGGCGACCTGCCGATCGACGTGGTCGCGGTGGTCTCCAACCACCGCGACCACGAGGCACTCGCCCAGTGGTACGGCATCCCCCACTTCCACCTCCCCGTGACCGCCGCCACCAAGGGGGCCGCCGAAGAGCGGCTGCTCGGCGTCGTGGACGAACTCGGCGTGGAACTGGTCGTCCTCGCCCGTTACATGCAGGTGCTGTCCGACGGTCTGTGCGCGCGGCTCGCCGGGCGGCTGATCAACATCCACCATTCCTTCCTGCCGAGCTTCAAGGGCGCCAAGCCCTACCACCAGGCGTACGAGCACGGCGTCAAGGTGGTGGGCGCGACCGCCCACTACGTCACGGCCGAGCTCGACGAGGGACCGATCATCGCCCAGGAGGTCATCGGCGTCGACCACACCCACACCCCCGAGGACCTCGTCGCCGTCGGCCGGGACGTGGAGTCGGCCGCACTGGTCAAGGCGGTGCGTTGGCACTGCGAGGGGCGGGTGGTGGTCCACGGCCGGCGCACCGTGGTGCTCCAGTGAACGCTCAACCGGCCTGTCCGCCGGGCTAGTTGGCCGACTCGTCCTCGGCCAGCCGCCGGTGCTCGTGCACCCGGCTCGGAAGACCTTCGGGGTTGGGGCCGTACACGGCGAGCAGGCGCGCGTATTCCGGCGCCCAGTACCGGCCCGTGGCACCGGTGGGGACCTGGACGGCCTCACCGGCGCGTGCCTCGACGGTCACTCCGTCGCACTCGACGTACAAGTGGCCCTCCAGGACGTAGTTGAACTCGTCGTGCGGGTGCTCGTCCGTCCACGACTCGCCCCGCAGTTCCCATTCCATGAGTGCGGGGGAGGTCCGGGGGCCGTCGCCGGCCGGGACGAAGACACGACCCATGAGGCCCGAGGGGCGCGGCTCCAGCGGCGCGGAGGGGTACTTCCGTGGTGGCATCCGAGTCTCCTGCCTTCCTCTGCTTCCGCGCCCGCGGTCGTGCGGAAGCCGCGGGGCGCGGCGGGACGGCCATGGTGGGGCCCGCGCGGGCCGGCCGTCACGACCACTGTGACGCACCCCACTTCGCCGCTCGTCGGCCGCCGTCCCCCCCGTGGGCCGCCGGGCCGGGCCGCCCGGGTCCGGTGCCGGTGCCGCGTGCCACGATGGACGCGCACCGCACGGCGGGGAGGCCCGTGCGGTACGGAGAGACGGGGGTGACGTGGAGGGGGAGGTTCCGCCGCGGGCCGGGCGCGGGGTCCGAGAGGTGTGCGAGCAGGGCGCGCGGCTGCACGAGGCGGCGCGGAACCTCCGCACGGACCAGGCCGGCGCCGTGGCCGCCGTCCGCGCGGCCTTCGAGCCCTTGCGGGACGAACTCGTCGCCCTGGAGCTGGAGTCCATCCCCGTGGCACGGCTCCGGGACGTCACCGAGGGACGGCTGCGCCTCGGCGCCGTGGAGGCGGCGGGCCTGCGCACGGTACGCGCGGTGCACGAGACGAGCCGGTACGAACTGCGGCAGGTGCCCGGCGTGGGCGAGCAGACCGCCGACCGGGCGCTGGCCGCCGCCCGGCAGATCGCGCGGGCCGTGGCCGACACCGTCACCGTCCGCATCGACGTCGACCACCCCGAGCCCCGCACCACCGCCCTGGTGGTCGCCCTGCACCGGCTCGTCGAGGCCGGCCCGGAACTGCGCCGCGCCCTCGACGCGGCCGAGCGGCTGGACACCCGGCTGACCGAGCTGCTGCCCGCGGCCCGGCCGGCCGGCGGACGGCTGCGGCTGGCGCTGGCCCGCCGCGAGCGCCGCGAACGCGCCCTGGCCGCGGCCGCCGAGCTCGGCGCACTGCTCGCCGACGCGGCCGCCACCGGCGTACGCCTGCTGCTCGCCCAGGCCTCCACCGACCTGCTGCGCCCGGCCGCCTCCGACATCGAGGCCTGGGTCGACTTCGAACTGCGCCCCGCGGAGTACTACGGCCTGCTCGCCGAGGTCTCCGAACAGCGCCCGGACGCCGCCGCGAGCGAGGGCTTCGTCCCGTCGGAGGTGGCCGAACGGGTCCACGCCCAGCGGCTCGACGACACCCACCGCCGTGTGTCCCTGCGCGGCTACCAGGAGTTCGGCGCCCGTTTCGCGCTCGCCCAGCGGCGGGTGGTCCTCGGCGACGAGATGGGCCTGGGCAAGACCGTGCAGGCCGTCGCGGCCCTGGCCCATCTCGCGGCCGAGGGGCACAGCCACTTCCTGGTGGTCTGCCCGGCCAGCGTCCTCATCAACTGGACCCGTGAGATCCACGCCCGCAGCACCCTGCGCGTCCTCGCCGTGCACGGCCCGGACCGGCAGGACGCCCACGCCGAGTGGCGCGAGCGCGGCGGGGTCGCCGTCACCACCTTCGACGTCCTGCACACCCTGCCCGGACCCGACGGCACACCGCCGGGCATGCTCGTCGTCGACGAGGCCCACTACGTGAAGAACCCGGACACCCGCAGATCCCGCTCGGTCGCCGTGTGGACCGGACGCTGCGAGCGCGTGCTGTTCCTGACCGGTACGCCGATGGAGAACCGGGTCGAGGAGTTCCGCGCCCTGCTGCGCCACCTCCGGCCCGAGCTGGTGCCCGCGGTCAGCGGCACCGACGCGGCCGCCGGACCGCACGCCTTCCGCCGCTCGGTGGCCCCCGCCTACCTGCGCCGCAACCAGGAGGACGTGCTCACCGAACTGCCCGCGCTGGTGCACACCGACGAGTGGGTGGAACTCGGCTCCGCCGACCGGGCGGCGTACCGCGAGGCGGTCGCCGAGGGGAAATTCATGGCGATGCGCCGGGCCGCCTACGCGGATCCGGAGACGTCCGCGAAGCTGCGACGGCTGCGGGAACTCGTCGCGGAGGCCGCCGCGAACGGGCTGAAGGCAGTGGTGTTCTCCTACTTCCGGGACGTGCTCGACGCCGTCCGCGAGGCCCTGGGCGACAGCGCATTCGGGCCGATCTCCGGAAGCGTCCCGGCGGCCCGCCGGCAGCGGCTGGTCGACGACTTCACCGGGGCGTCCGGCCACGCCGTGCTGCTCTCCCAGATCGAGGCGGGCGGCATCGGCCTCAACCTGCAGACCGCCTCCGTGGTGATCCTGTGCGAACCCCAGGTCAAACCGACCCTGGAGCACCAGGCCGTGGCCCGGGTCCACCGCATGGGCCAGATCCGCGCCGTCCGGGTCCACCGGTTGCTGGCCGCCGACAGCGTCGACGACCGGCTGCTGCGCATCCTGGCGCGCAAGGAACGGTTGTTCGACGCCTTCGCCCGGCGCAGCGACATGGCCGACGCCACGCCGGACGCCGTCGACGTCTCCGACGCCGGCCTGGCCCGCCGCATCGTGGAGGAGGAACAGCGGCGCCTGTCCGAGAACGCGAAGGCCGGAACGGGCTGACCGGCCGACCGGCACGACGGCATCGATGAGTCGACGCGTCGATGTGCCGGGGGGCGCCCTACGCCTTGCCCGCGCCGGCCTCGCCGTGGAGCGGTCGGCCCCGATCCGCTCCGGAACACCCTGGCCGTACGGGCCGAGCGGGCCCCTCGCCACCGACACCACCGGACCGCCGGGTCCCGGCCCCGCCGGTCCACCACCGCACAACCGGCCACCGAGCCACCGGAGAGCCCCGCGCCGGGCCGACGAGGTCAGGACCGCCCCGGCGCCCGGCCGGGCATGGCGCTGCGCCGGGCTGGGCAGGACACCACGCCGGACCGTGCCGAACCGGGCCGGGCTTGGCACCGGGCCGGGCCGGGCCGGGCATGGCGCTGCGCCGGGCTGGGCTGGGCATGGCACCGCGCCGGACCGCGCTGAACCGGGGTGGACATGGCGCCGGGCTGGGCTGGACACGGCACTGCGCCGGGCTGGGCAGGACACCACGCCGGACCGTGCCGAACCGGGCCGGGCCCTGCGCTGGGCCGGGCATGGCGCTGCGCCGGGCTGGGCTGGGCATGGCACCGCGCCGGACCGCGTTGAACCGGGCCGGGCTTGGCACCGGGCCGGGCCCTGCGCCGGGCCGGGCATGGCAGCGGGCCGGGCCGGACAGGGCGTGCGCCGCGCTGAACCGGGCCGAGCATGGCACCGCCCGGACCGCCCGGACCGCCCCGGACATGGCACCGAGCCGAACTGCGCCGGACCCGGCCCAGCCGGTCCCGGCCCCGCCGGCCCTGCCCCCGCCGGACCGTTCCGGACCAGGCAGGACTGGCTCAGCCAGGGTTACGGACGGGCCAGGCCCGACTTCAGGCCCGCGCCGCACAGGGGGACCACCGCCGACTTCCCGCCGAGGGCGCCCTCGCGGATCGCCGCCCAGCAGACCGCGCCCGTCGACTCGACGTACAGGCCGCGGGAGGCCAGGTCCAGCTGGGCGTGGCGGATGCGGTCCTCCGTCACGGTCAGGAAGGTGCCGCCCGAGGCCCGTACCGCGCGCAGGATCTGGCGGGCCCGGGGCGGGTGGGGGACGGCGATGCCCTCGGCGTGGGTGGGGGCCACGGCGGTCGAGCCGGTGAGTTCCTCCGCGCCCTCCTCCCAGGCGCGGGCGAGCGGGGCGACCGCCGCCGCCTGCACCGCCCACAGCGCCGGGCGCCGGTCCAGCAGACCGGCCCCGAACAGCTCGGCGATCGCCAGCGCCGCGCCCAGCAGCAGCGTGCCGTTCCCCACCGGCAGGACCAGGACCTCCGGCAGGCGCCCGCCGAGGTCCTCCCACAACTCGTGCACGTAGGTCTTCGTGCCGTGCAGGAAGTACGGGTTGAAGACGTGTGAGGCGTAGAACGTGTCCGGCTCGTCCGCGGCGCGCTGCGCGGCCCTGCCCGCCGCCTCGCGGTTGCCGTCGACCACCTCCAGGCGGGCGCCGTGCGCCTCGATCTGCTCCAGCTTCTTCGCCGACGTGCCGAGCGGGACGTACACCGTGCACGGCAGCCGCGCGCGGGCGCAGTACGCGGCGATCGCCGTGCCCGCGTTGCCGCTGCTGTCGGCGACCACCCGGCGCGGTTCGGCACGCAGCGCCAGTTCGGCCAGCAGCACCGCGCCCCGGTCCTTGAACGACAGCGTCGGCATCAGGAAGTCCAGCTTCGCCGAGACCTCGTCCGTCAGCGGCACCAGGGGGGTGCGGCCCTCGCCGAGGGACAGCGTGGGCGCGGGCATCGGCAGCGTCTCCGCGTACCGCCACAGGGAGTTCACCCTACCGGTGAGGGACTTCAGGGACGCCGGGGTGGGGGAGAAGTCGAGATCGAGCGGGCCGTGGCAGGTCGGGCAGCGCCAGGCGAGGGAGTCGCCGGGGACGCGGACGCCGTCGGTGGGGCAGTAGCGGTCCGGCAGAGGTGTCATGTACGGAGGTTAAGGGGCGAGGTTCGCCGACGCCCCGTCATGACTCCCGCACGGCACGTCCGTCGCACTCGGCCTCGCCTCCTCGCCCCCCGACGCTTCCGTTTTCAGCCATGTGGAGGTGTGACGGCGGCCGTAGCGGGGAGAAAGCGCCTGGGCATGCCTTCGCCGCCCGCAAGTCATCACTTCGAGTGATTCTCTGGCCCCTGCTTGCAAGTACAACCCGTGGTTGCCACGCTGTTGCTGTCTGTACAACTTGATGGGAGCGGCCAGTGACTTTCGGTGAGCAGCCGGCGTACCTGCGCGTCGCGGATGATCTCCGCAAGAAGATCGTCGACGGTCTGCTGCCCCCGCACACCCGGCTGCCCTCACAGGCCAGAATCCGCGAGGAGTACGGCGTCTCGGACACGGTCGCGCTCGAGGCCCGCAAGGTGCTGATGGCCGAGGGGCTGGTCGAGGGCCGCTCCGGCTCGGGGACGTATGTGCGCGAGCGGCCCGTGCCCCGCCGGGTCGCCCGTTCCGGCTTCCGCCTCACCGGCGGCGCCACACCGTTCCGGCAGGAGCAGGCCGACGCCGAGGTGCGCGGCACCTGGGAGTCGAGCAGCACGCAGGCCGAGGCGAGCGGCGCCATCGCCGAGCGGCTCGGCATCAAGCCCGGCGACCGCGTGATGCGCACCAAGTACGTGTTCCGGGACGCCGGCGAGGCGATGATGCTCTCCACCTCCTGGGAGCCGCTCACGCTCACCGGCCGTACCCCCGTCATGCTCCCCGAGGAGGGCCCGCTCGGCGGCATGGGCGTGGTCGAGCGCATGCGCGCCATCGACGTCATCGTCGACAACGTCACCGAGGAGGTCGGTGCCCGCCCCGGCCTCGCTGAGGAACTGCACGCCCTCGGCGGTGTCCCCGGCCATGTCGTGGTCGTCGTCCAGCGCACCTTCTACGCCTCCGGCCGCCCCGTGGAGACGGCGGACGTCGTGATCCCCGCCGACCGCTACCGGGTGGCGTACCACCTGCCGGTGAGGTAGGAGACGCGCGGTGGGAGACGCGCGGTGGGGGCCGTGCGGCAGGACCGTGCGGTAAGGGGCGCGGCGGGGCGAGTGCCGGCCCGGAAGCAAGCTCGCAAGCACGCCCGGAAGCGGTGATTCCCCGGGGGTGGTGTGCGCCCCCCTCGGCGCCCGGCCCGCCCGTCCGTCTGTCGCGCCGCCCCGCCCGTGCGCCGTATTCCGGCCGTTCTCGCAGGTCGCCACCGCGGCTGGCGCATGCCCCCGAGCGGATGTACAGAGGCCCTCGCACGGCGCGTTCGTCTCCGTGCGCCCCGGGCGGGCCGGCTCCCGTACTGGCCGGTTGCCTACCTCTTTGTGAAAAGCCGTATTCGCTGCGTGAAGGTTGGGCGTAGGCTCAGGCATATGCGGAGTGCGGTTTCCTCAACGGGCGGGACGCGGCGGGGGCCGGGAGCCGGACGCACAGGGGCGGGAAGGAGCAGTGGGGGCGCGATGAACGACAGCACGATCACCCTTCCCTGGCTCGTCGTCCGGCAGGACGACAACGGCAATCGGTACAGCGTGGGCCGGTACGCCACCCGCGCCGAGGCCCAGAAGATCGCGGAAAGCCTCGACGGTCCGGACACCCAGCTGTACTGGGTCGAGCGGATCGGGCAGAGCGCCGGCGGTGCGGGCGGCGACGGCTGACCCCTTCGCCGGACGCAGGCCCGCTCCCGTAGGCTCCGGCGCATGAGCGAACGGATCGTGGTGGTCGGTGCCGCCCTGCTCGACGGCGGCCGCCTGCTCGCCGCGCGCCGCAGCGCGCCCGCCGAGCTGGCCGGCCGCTGGGAGCTGCCCGGCGGCAAGGTCGAGCCCGGTGAGCGGCCCGAGGCCGCTCTCGTGCGCGAGTTGCGCGAGGAACTCGGCGTCGAGACCGAGGCCGTCGAACGGGTGCCGGGCAGCTGGCCGCTGCGACCGCCGTACGAACTCCAGGTGTGGACCGCGCGGCTGCGCCCCGGCTCCGCCGACCCCAAGCCCCTCCAGGACCACGACGACCTGCGCTGGCTCACCCCGGCCGAGATCTGGAGCGTCCCCTGGCTGTACCAGGACGTGCCCGCCGTGCGGCAGACCCTCACCCACCTCGGAGCCGGCCCGGTGGACGGCGCCCCAGGGGCGTGAGAGTCATCGTGTGCTCCGTCAAAGTCCGGGGCGCACGGGAGACGTAGGGCGTGCGCCGGGTACGCCGTTCGTGCCACACCGCACCGTCGCGAGCGGTAATGCCCCCTGGATGCCGGGTATGTCCCCTTTAGTCCCCTGAAACCGGACATGGGTGGGCTCGCCGGCCCGCGAGGTGATCGGCGTGCCTGGGAAGTGAACGGCGTGATCGACACCGATGGCGACACCGCCGAGTGGACCTTTCCCGCGGATCCCGGCGCGGTGCGCACGGCCCGCGCCGCCGTCCGCGGCAAGCTGCGCAGCTGGGACATGGACGCGCTCGGCGACACCGCGGCCCTGCTGGTGAGCGAACTGGTCACCAACTCCCTGCGGCACGCGACCGGTCCCATCGGCGTTCGGCTGCTGCGCCGCGCGGACCTGCCCAAGGTGCTGCTGGTCGAGGTCTCCGACCCGCTGCCCGACCCGCCCCGCGAGCGTCCGGCCCGCCCGGACGACGAGTCCGGCCGCGGCCTGCAACTGCTCGCCTCCACCTCCCGCCGCTGGGGCACCCGGCCGGACGACGCCGGCAAGACGGTCTGGTTCGAACTGGCCGTCCCGGGGTGAGCGGAGCGGCGGACGGGCCGTGCGCGGAGCCCGCCGGACAGCCCCCGCCGCGCAGCGGCCGGCGGCGGCCGGCGACGGTTGTCCGCGAGCGGGATTCGACCCGGTCCTGCCTGGTTAGAAGACTGATGGTGTTGTCGCAGGCCCGGACCGGAAAGCATCGGGATGGTCCTGTGATCGTGAACACCGTGTTGTGCGGCGCCGTAGTGCTGGATACTGCGGGCAGCCGCCCCCGGTGACCGGTGCCGGACGCGGTGAGCTGGAGGGGACGGTTCGCGTGAGCGAGATACCAGCGAAGGCCACGGAGTCCGAGGACCCGTCGGACGGCGCGATGGCGGGGTCCGCGGGCGGCGGTGCGGCCGACGGGGCGCCGTCCGGGGACGCCATGTGGCAGAGCAGCCCGCCCGGCTCGATGTACGACTACATCAAGGTCGCCTCCTTCTCCATCGGCCCCGACGGCCACGTCGACCAGTGGAGCCTGCGCGCCGAGCGGCTCTTCGGCATCCCCGCCGAACGCGCCGTCGGGATGGACCCCATCGAGGCGTTCGTCGACCCCGACCTGCGCGAGCACGGCCAGCGCAAGATGGCCGAGATCCTCGACGGGCGGGAGTGGACCGGCGTGGTCCCCTTCCGGATCCCGGACGACGAGGACGGCCGGCGCGGTGAGGAGGGACTCGCCGAGGTCTACGTGATGCCGACGACCACGGTGGAGGGCGACAGGGCCGCCGTGTGCACCGTCGTCGACGTCCGCACCCTGCGGCGGATCGAGACCGACCTCGCCGCCTCGCAGGCGATTTTCGGTCAATCCCCGTTCGGTTTCCTGCTGATCGACACCGACCTCAAGGTCCGCCGCGCCAACGAGCGGTTCGCCTCGGTCTTCGGCGGCTCGCCGGACGACCACCGCGGCAAGGGCGTGCACGACTACCTGCCGCGCGGCGAGGCCGAGCGGGTCACCGCCACCCTGCGCCGGGTACTGGAGAACGGGCAGTCCATCACGGACATGCACATCTCCGGCTTCGTGCCGGGAACCGACGGGCGCCGCCACTGGTCCGTCAACCTCTACCGCGTGCACAGCGGCAGCGGCCGCACCATCGGCATCGCCTGGCTCGGGACCGACATCACCGCCCGCCGCGACGCCGCCCGCGAGGCCGCCGCCGCGCGGCGCAACCTCGCCCTCCTCAACGAGGCCGGCGCCCGCATCGGCAACTCCCTCGACCTGGAGACCACCGCGCGCGAACTCCTCGACGTCGTGGTCCCCGGCTTCTGCGACCTGGCGACCGTCGACCTCTACCAGGGCCTGCTGGTCGGCGACGAGACCCCGCCCGGCCTCGCCGACGGCAGCGCCGAACTGCGCCGCGTCGCCTTCGCCAGCGCGGTCTCCGGCGCGCCGTTCGGCGGCACCGGCGCACACGTCGAACTCGGCGCCGTCCACCACTACCCGTTCAACTCGCCCCGCGCGGACGCCCTGCGCACCGCCCGCCCGACGACCGTGCCCGGTGAGGACGGCGGTCTCGTGCAGACCACGCTGGCCGTGCCGATGGTCGCCCAGGACACGGTGGTGGGACTCGCGCAGTTCGCCCGGACCAAGGGCAGCGAGCCGTTCGGCCAGCGCGACCGCGACCTCGCCGTCGAACTCGCCGCGCGCGCCGCCGTCTGCATCGACAACGCCCGCCTGTACCGGCGCGAACACGAACGCGCCCTGATACTGCAGCGGTCCCTGCTCCCGCCCGGCGACCCCGAGGCCTCCGGTCTCGACATCGCCTGCCGCTACCTGCCCGGCAGCGCCGCCACCGGCCGGCCCAGCGAGGTCGGCGGCGACTGGTTCGACGTCATCGAACTCCCCGGCCACCGCACCGCGCTGGTCGTCGGCGACGTCATGGGCCGCGGTCTGCGCGCCGCCGTCGCCATGGGCGAACTGCGCACGGCCGTACGCACGCTGGCCCTGCTCGACCTGGAACCGGCCGAGGTCCTCTCCCAGTTGGACGAGATCGCCCGCGGTCTCGGCGCGCCCGGCGGTGTCCAGCAGGCCACCCGGGCCGCGCGCCGCCCCCGCGAGGCCGACCTCTCCGAGGTGTACCTGGCGACCTGTATCTACGCCGTCTACGACGCGGTCACCCGGCGGTGCACTTTCGCCAACGCCGGCCATCTGCCGCCGGTGCTCGTCGAACCCGGCGAGTCCGCGCTGATGCTGGACGTGCCGCCCGGCATGCCGCTCGGGGTCGGCGGCGAACCCTTCGAGGAGGTGGAGGTCGAACTCCCCGAGGGCGCCCTGCTGGCCCTCTACACGGACGGCCTGGTCGAATCCCGCGATCACCCCCTGGACGAGGGCCTCCAGGCCTTCGTCGGCGCCCTCACGGACCCCTCCCGCCCCCTGGAGGACGTCTGCGACCACATCCTCAACACGCTCGGCTCCCACCACGGCGAGGACGACATCGCGCTGCTGATGGCCCGCGTCCAGGGCCTGCCCGCCGAGTCCGTCGGCGACTGGGCCCTGCCGCGCGAACCCCGCAGCGTCGGCCGCGCCCGCGAGTACGCCCGCGCCCAGCTGACCGCCTGGGGCCTCGAACCGCTGATCGACACCACCGAACTCCTCGTCAGCGAACTCGTCACCAACGCCCTGCGCTACGGCGAGGGCGAGATCAGGCTCCGCCTCCTGCTCGACCGCACCCTGGTCTGCGAGGTGTGGGACTCCGGCCTCGTCCAGCCGCGCCGCCGCCGTGCCCGCGACACCGACGAGGGCGGCCGCGGCCTCCAGCTCGTGGGCCTGCTCAGCGCCGCCTGGGGCTCCCGCCGCACCCCCCGCGGCAAGACGGTCTGGTTCGAACTCCCCCTGCCCGACGGGGAGAACGACGTGATCGACCCGGCGGAGGCGCTGCTGAGCCTGTTCTGACCGCTCCGCCCGGCCACCGTCTACGCCGCCGGTCCCGGACGGCGACGCCCCCGCGTCCGCGGGCCGCCGTAGCAGGCGGGCGGACCGCCGTCGGGATCCTCGGCCAGGAGGATGCCGCCGAGCACCGCTCCGGTGGCGCCGGCGGACGGGTCGGTGGTGGCGGTGCACGGGTTGCCGTGCAGGCGTACGTCCTGTTCGGCGAGGTCGTGGGCCTGGCGGGCCAGGGTGTCGGAGGTCTGCGGGTCGGTCGGGAGGAGGCGCAGCGCCTCCGACAGCCGGATGCGGGCCGTGGCGCCGACCGCGGCCCGGTGCGTGCCGACGAAGTCGTCGGCGGCGGCGACGGCGCTGCGGGCGACGAGTTCCTCGGCGGCCGCCAGGACACCGGCCCGCCGGGTCCCGGCCGGCGCGGTCGCCCGCACGATCCGCCGCAGCGCGGCCAGCGGGTCGTACGGCCCCGCGGCCGGCTCGGCGTGTACGCGTACGTGGGCCAGCTCCAGGTCGGCGTGCGTGACGCGGGCGCGCAGCTCACCGGCGGCGACGTCGACGGGGACGGCCGCCGAGGGAGTGCCCGCCGCGAGGGCGGGTGCCTCGTCCGAGGCGGTGGCCGTTTCCGGGGCCGGGCCGTCGGCCGTGCGCTGCGCGGGCTTGCGGGACTTGGCGGACTCCGGGGAGCCCGGGGTGGGCGCGGTGGCGCGGTCCGGGTCGCCGGTCAGTTGCGCGGTGGCGGACTCGGCCGCTCGCCGGATCGCCTCGAGGTCCGCCTCCGCGCCGCCGAGCGCCGCCGGTACGAGTCGCTCGGCGGTCGACAGCTCCTCGGCCAGCCGTTCGACGCCGTGCGCGAACACCGCGATCTGGGCGATCGCTCCCTCGGCCACGCGCAGGTGACAGGCCGCAGCCCGGGGGTTTCCCGAGTCCGCCGACTGGCGGGCCCGGTTCAGCCGGGAGGTGGCCAGCAGCAGGCGGTCCTTGGCCTGCTCCACGTGTCCCGTGACGGACGCGACGGCCGCCGGCCCGTACCGTTCGCGGAGCGCGGCGACGGTCGAGGCGGCGGTCCCCGTGCGCCCCGCCAACTTCCGGAACCGCGCCTCCGCGACCTCCAGCGCCTCACCCGGTCCCCGCTCCAGGCCGCGCAGTTCGTCGAACGCGGCGGCCTCCGCGTCCAGCAGCCGCCCCGCCTCCTCACAGCGTCCGACCACGCCGGCCAGCGCCTGCCGCCGGGCGGCCGCGTCCTCGGGGACCCCGTGGTCGTAGCGCTCCCGCATCCGGCAGGCGGCGGCGAACTCCGCCTCCGCCTCCCGCACCGCCCGTGCGAACGGCTCGACGGCCGCCGTGCCGAACCGCGCCTCGGCGAAGCCGAGTTCGTCCCGGCTGGTGCGCACCCAGTCGTCCGCGAGGCGGATCAACTCCGCGGATTTATCGCCGAGTTCATCGGACGGCGGCGGCGGTCGCCACGGCGCGGAGGGCGGGGCGGGGCCGCCGCCGGGGGTCGTACGGGTCCTGGCCCGCCGGGTCCGCCGGACGTACCCGTATCCGGCGAGCACCCCCGCCGCGCCCACCGCCACGAGCGGCAGGGCGAGATAGCCCGGCGAGGTCTCGTCGTGCCGCTGTGCGGTGGTGGCGGTCACCGGAGGGGTCCGGGGGAGCGGAACCGCGGCGTCGCTGTTGATCGTCATCCCCGGAAGCACCAGCCACACCAGGCCCGCCGCGCCACACAGCACGGTGTGCGCGATCCGCCCCGGCGGGCGGCGTGTCGCGCGCCGCGGCCGGGCCGCCCGGAACACCGATGCCGTCACATTCGGGAGCGTATGACCGCCCGAGCGGGCACGCGACCGGGGCTGCGGTACTGGTGGGGCCGGCGGGACGCGGCAACGCGGGAGGGGACACCAGTATGAAGAACACCACCGGCAGACAAGAAACGTCCGGCCAGGAAAGCACGACAGGCACCCCTGGTGGCGAGGCCGCGTCCGCTACGGACGACACCTCTGGCGGGCGGGGGACCGCCGGCGCGGAGCCGGCGTCCGACACGGGGAGCGCGAGCGGTACGGGTGGCGGCAGTGGCAGGCACGACACTGCCGGAGGGGGAAGCGGGACCGCCGGGGCCGGTACCGCCGGTGCGGAGAATGCCTCCGGTACGGATGACGTCACCGGCGGGCGGGGGACCGCCGACGCGGAGCCGGCGTCCGACACGGGGAGCGCGAGCGGTACGGGTGGCGGCAGTGGCAGGCACGACACTGCCGGAGGGGGAAGCGGGACCGCCGGGGCCG